>JAKRSB010000147.1 GCA_022402525.1 Thermosynechococcaceae cyanobacterium MS004 | reverse complement strand
TTAATGACTTAATTGCTTGAGTATAAATACTTATTGCAAAAGTGAGATGCTCCCGTAGCGTTTGATCGGTTGAGACAACCCACCGCATTAAGGGTTTATTCTGGTTTTGAACCGGAAATAACCGTAGGAATTGGTTGGATTGCCTTGCGCCGTTCCGCCAGGGAGAGTTGTGAGGGTTTCCTGGCCGCTACTGCCGCTGCCTGTAATATCAACCACGATGGTGCCGTTGTTGTCTCCGGTAATGCTAGGGGCTGGGCATCCCGCAATGGTTCCGGTACTCGTATTTAGTTCAGCCCGATCAATGGAGGCGAGGCTCTCTTTGGTGAGATACCGCACCGGATTTGTCCCTAGCTGGTACTCAATGTCTCTGCCTGCTCCGTAGGCATCGGGTAGGAACTGCTGGGCACCCACAATGCGATCGCAGATTCTCACGCTATCCGCATTCGCTCCGCTGGAGTTCATGAAGTAAACCGTATATTCAACGGTATCGCTCGGCATGATAGGGCCTGCATCGTAAGCGCCGACCAAGAAACTACTGGGCCAATTGTTGGCCGGAAAGGCATCATCTGCTGCAAAAGAGGGACGGTCTAAAACCTGATTCAGCTTATAGCTCGTGGCGTTGGGATTTTGAGTGCGATCGCCATTAATTTCAGTAATGCGCTTCACCAAAATTACATTGGCTGCGCTTACCGCAGGATTAATCACAATAATCCGAGTTGGATCTACAGCAGGGGTTTGAGGCTGGACAACGCTAGTGGGTGGAATGGTAACACCCGTCGGCAGCCCCGTATTGGTGTTATCTGCGTTGTCAGTTTGCACATTCTGCCCCGAAAACTCATTGGCAGAACTGGTGCCTTGATTCAGGAGTATTCCGCTGGCTGTCGGACCTACGACAACCGGAATATCCACGCGAATCACCCCCCCCACATCCAGTAGCGCCCCAGGATTGAGTAGATTACTGAGGATTCCTGCTGTCGCTCCTGTATAGTTCGGATTTTTATTGGCAGAAGTATTGCCTCCACTGACCGTAATAGTTTGGGCACCCGGAGCTGTAATACTGAGTCCGGTTGGGAGTGGGTCGTTAATCTGAAAACCAGCCGCTGGCCCTGTGGCTGCACCGGAACTATTGGCGTAGTAGAGAGTATAGGTGAGGGTGTCTCCAGGGCTAATTTTGTTATTGTTATCTGCATCGGTCGTCAGTTTGGCCGATTTATAGCCCTGCACAGTTGGGGTACAAAAATTGCTGAGGCGCACATCATCGACAAAATTACCCACGCTAGTTTCGGCACCTCCAGAGGTGTTGACGGCTTTAAGGGCAAATCGAGTAATAAATTGTCCGACGGGCACAACATAGATACCGCTATAGACCCGCCATTCTGTATTTGGGGTGGTGTAGATTCCCTGGCTAGTTTCATTATCTGGGCTACCGATTAAAACGCCCATGGTGTCATCTCCCGCCCGCCCTCGATGGGCAACCTGCCATCGAATGGTGCTTCCTGGCGGTACGGCTAAATCCTGATACAGTCGCCCTGCAACGTAGGCATTAATTTCAGCAAACTGGTTGCCTTCAAAGGGCCGTGCAGCGGGTACGGCTGTTTGAGTGCTGTTCCATAATTCGATTGCATTGCGCTGATCAAAATTTGACCCGGAAATTGGGCTATTGGAAATGGTGCCCCACCAGGGGACATCGGTTTCTCGATAGCTGACAATTCTCCCACCCCCAAAATCTTGCAGAATGGGAGGGGTTCCATTGCCGCTACCAGGAATGACGGGTTGCTCAAAGCCATTATTGAGAATCCCTGAGTTACAGGCAACGGGAGCAGGTAAGACAACATTGACCTTATAGTCTTCCACTTCTCCATTGGCGGTAGTTGCACCTGTTGCCCCTAGACCGGATGTCGTACTAAATCGAAACCGAGCGTAGGTAGCACCGTGGGGGGCAGCATTGGGAGCGGCGACGGTGAGGGTATTATTGCCTGCGGCCAGGTTGACGTTGGTGGCAATTTGTTCTCCGGAATCATTCCAATCTCCATCCTGATTCCAGTCAATCCAGGCGTTGAGGATGCCAGCACGGGAGGCTTTAACGGTGAGGGTATTAGATTGACCTGAACTTAAAACACGGGTGGTTCCGGCTAGGGGGAAAATGACCCCATCTTCATCGTTGGGGCCACCATTATTATCATCGCTGTCGGCATTGACGCTGGGCTGGTTGGCGGATTCTGCATCGACGCGATCGCCCAGATAGGTAATGCCATCTAAAAGATGACTGGCGCTGTCGTAAATATTCGTGAGTGATGCATCAATGGCGGAGAGATTGGTTGGCGCATCCCCGTAGTCAGGAAAGTTGATGATCGTAACATCTGTCGCAGTGTTGTTACTCGTATAATAATCTCCGCCCCCCGAAACCGTTGCTGTATTGGTGACGCTGCTGGGAGCTAAGTCAGAAACATTGACGGCGAGGGTAATGGGTGGATAGCTGCTACCACTGACAAGGGCATCAGATCGGGTACATCGGACTTGCCCCGTGGAGGGGGTGTTGAGATTGCAAGTCCAGCCAGTCCCTGATGCTGCGGTCGCGGTTAAACCACTGGGAAGAGTATCCGTAACGGTTACCGTACCAGACGTTGCCTGTGCCCCATAATTACTGACCACTAAACTATAGGTGGCTCCAGTTTGTCCTTGGTAAAAATTGCCTACATGGGTTTTAGTCATCACCACATCATTGAGCGGGATGACATCGTTAATATCAAAAGAAATTGAAGTCAGTCGGGCACAGCTAGCGCCACTACAGGGAGAAGATTCTTGCTTACTCCCTAAAACTAAATCAAAACTTGTTGTGCCAGCGCTGTAAAGTGCAGTCGCTTTATACTCATTGGCGTTGCCAATACCAGCCTGATTATCATTAGAAGAAGCCACAATATAGCTTGCACCACCAGCGTTAATGGCAGGAGTATTGGTGGTCAAGAAGGTTGGATTGGCAAGAGTAGAACTAACTGGCGTTGAAAACTCCACCAGCTCACGGGGACCAGTTGTTCCAGTTCCACCCCCGCCATCTACATCAAATGCTGTGACATAAGCTTCTCCGCCAAGGGGAATTGCAGTGCCTGTAGTATCTCCAGGAGCAACAAATTGAAAATTAAACCTGGCGTAAGACGTTGTGTTTGCTGTAGTGGTTGCAACAACGGTGGGCTGAAACCTTGCTCCACTGCCGTTGACGGTATCATCAATCGTTGAGAGGGTTGCATTGGACAGGGTTGTGATAGTGACAAGAGCATCACGCTGGTTCCCTGCATTTGCGCCTGTAACGACATTACTAAATCGCCACACGGAACCTGCAGTTAGACAGTAGGTTGCCGTGCCAATCGCTGTGCCGCTGGTGTTAGTGACGCAGCTAGCTCCTGTAAATTGAAGGGTCACAGGAGCTGCTTGAGCTGATAATGAGCTGAGCAGAATGCCTGTAATAGAAGATAAAAGGCCTAAGGCTCCTATTCTATAGGCTTGAAATATCTGTTTTCCAACTCTTGGACCTCTTTTGTCAGCCGAGCGATTAAATGGAGCCAATGGGAATCGATCCTTGGAGAAAAAAGTTGGTTGAAGGACGGTAGCGACCTTAATACTGTGTAGGGGGAGTTTCATAACTGGCGTGCTAGCTGACTCCAGAGAGATCTGAAACCAACCTCCTGCAAAAATTGCGGTGATTTATGGTGTTGCTGCCCTTTATTGTTCCCATCACGGTTCTCGACCGATCTGCGCGGGATCATTCTTAATGTCTATCCCTAGGTGGAATTGGGCGCTCAGGCGATCGCTTTCCTGCCTTTCCCACTAGCGCTGGGGTGCTACTCTCAGACCGAGGGGCGATCGCCCTACAATATCGCCCTAGAATAAAATCATCCCTAACTCAACGATGCGGTATGGTTACGACCGTCGATTTCACTGAAAACCACGTCACCCTAAACCTAGGGGAGATGACCCTCACCGACGAGCAGTTTCAGCAGCTCTGCACGGCAAACCCCGATCTCCGTATCGAAACCAGTCCAACTGGAGAATTAATCGTCATGCCTCCCGCCTTTCTAGGTACCAGCGAGCGTAATTCAGATTTGACGGGTCAGATCTGGCAATGGAATCGACGCCATAAGCTAGGTAAGGTCTTTGACTCATCAGGAGGCTACCGTTTAGCAAACGGGTTCAGACCCTCCCCCGATGTGTCTTGGATTCAGAATGCGCGTCTAGAAGGCCTCTCGCTGAACCAGTTTTTACCCCTTGCGCCAGACTTTGTGATTGAGCTGCGCTCTTCCACTGACCGACTGCTGCCCCTCCAGCAAAAAATGCAGGCATATTTAGACAATGGGGTGCGCCTGGGCTGGCTTCTGAATCCTCAAGATCAGCAGGTTGAAGTTTATCGGCTGAACCAAGAGAAAACGGTGCTGACGGCTCCCACCAGCTTGAGTGGAGAGGACGTTCTGCCAGGGTTTGTCCTGACTCTCGAAGCAATTTGGTGAACCGTTTTGCTCTGGTGGTCGTGATTTAGGGTTGAGTCTTGCCCTGTTCTTCCGTGGCCGGGGCAGGCTGAACGGTGGGTTCGGAGACGGTTGCAGATGTCTCTTTTGCTGGCTTGGGCGTGTCGGGCTTGGGCTTCTTTTTCAGGAATTTGAAGCTATCAAAGAGCTGGTCTAGCTTGACCGTCACGCCCAGGTAGGGGCCACTTGCTGAACGGGAATTGCTGAGATCGCGATCGCTCACGCTGCCCAAGGCATAGCCAGCCGCCAGCCGCAGGTTGGGAGTGAGGTAGTAGCCCACTTCTGCCGTTGCGCCGTACTCTTGAGATCCAGTGGAGAGGGTGTTGATGACGCGACCTTCGACCGAGGCATCCCAGCGATAGCCGAGGCGGTAGGTGGCGCGGAGCTGGCTGAGCAATAAATCGCTGCTGCCCACAAAATCGTTGGCTAGGTAGGAGCTACTGTGGCGGTAGGCTAATTTTCCATACAGTTCCCAGCGCCAGTTGGGGGCGTAGATCCCTTCGATCGAGAGGGTGTGATCGGTAGAGCCAGTGCCGCTGCCCAGCAGTAGGGTTTCGGGGGTGATGGCAGGATTGTGGCGAAATTCGTAGCGGAGCAGGGCATTAAACTTGTCGTTTTTAGGGTTGCGGTAGGCTAGCCCGACCTTGAGGTTCGCGGTGTCGCCCAATAGCCCCAGCATTTGGTTGGCGGCTCCCGCCTGCTCGTAGCGCACCAGTCCTGTCAGAGAATTGGTGAGTTTGCCTGCTACCTCAGCGGTGAGGGCGCTGTTGACCCCTGCGGCAGAGGTGCGGTACTGGTACCGGAAGCTGGCCTTAAGGTTGGGGTTGTTGGTGTAGTCGAGGCCCACGGCAAAGTTATGGCCGCTGTCTAGGCTCAGAGCAGATGCCCCATCCCCCACGGCGTAGGGCTGCTGAAACTGCTGACCCGCGCCCGTTTTGCCAAAAAACTGACCCATAACGTACTCGTAGGCCACATCCAGCTTGAGGCCAGGGGCAATCACCCAGCGGTGCTTGATGCCAGCGGCCCCTTGACCCGTCATGCTGTCGAGTCCGCCTAGAAGCGAAAACCGTCCGGTGAGCTGGGTGTCTTTGGTGAGGTCGTACTTGGCGACGGTATCGAGGGTGGTGAGGGCGCGACTCCCGTACTGGCCGCCCCAAAGATAATGCTCGCTCAGGCGAATGGTAACGTTGGGGTGAACTTCCCAGGCGAGGCCAGCCTGGACGCGGTTGGTGTAGATGGGGTCATTGCCGGAGAGGTTGATGGCCGCCAAACTATTAAAGGTCAGCTTGTCCCGCAGGGGAATCGAGAAGGTGCCTTCGAGCTGGTTGGAGACATTTCTTTGATCCACTGTTTGATTAGTAGAGGCAGTGCGGTCAATGCGATCGCGGTGGATAAACTTTAGCCCCACGATGGCTTTGCCAATGCGCTGGTTAAGGCCTGCGGAAATGGTGGTGAGGCTATTGTCTTGACGGGAGCCAGGGGTGGGACGGGATCCTGGATTGAGTAGCAGGTCTAGGTCACTGAGAATTTGGGGGGCAATGCCGAAGTTATCTTCGTGGTCGGCTTGGAAGGTGAGTCTGGTTTTGGGCGCGACTTGACCCGTTAGCGAGAGGCCGTAGCGGGTTTGACCCGGCACAAAGCTAAGGGTGGCGTTGTTGGCAAACCCTGCCTCGGCGGTGCGGTAGAAGGCTTGGGCATTCAGTCCCTTAAACAGGGTGCCCTGCGCCACGATGCGGTAGGCCGAACCACTCACGCGATCGCCTGCTGTCTCGCTCTGGTTCATGGAGTGGGCGTACTCCGCAATAATGCTGCCTTTTTTGCCGAGGGCAATTTTGGCATCGGCTCCCCATAGCTCAAAGTTGCGGGTGCCCTGGTCTTCGCGCCAGTAGGTGCCGCCCACCCAGCTTTCTTTGCCCTGAGTGCGCGAGAAATGATAGCGGGCACGGGCACCCCACACGCTGGTATTTTGCCCTTGGGCTTCGTACTGGTAAGTCACGACAATGCGCCGCACCAGAATCGTGCCGTCCGCCGCCACATCCGTCCGTAAAATCGGCTCCCGAAACAGCAGACTGCCGCGATCGTAGTCGAAGGTATAGTCGGCACCCCGCACAAGCTGCTGGGCTGCAACGACCGTACCGGGGCGGTTTAGTTCCTCCAGCTCAATAATGACGTTTTCGCTGCCTTCCACCAGGTTACGGCGGGAGACAAAGTAAAAGCCCACGGTGCCGTCGGGGGCGATCGTATCCCGCTGGAAGCCCTGAACCGTATTGGAATACAGTCCACTGAGCTGCAAATTACCCCAGTTATAGTTGGCCTTGAGGCCGTGGAGAGAGCGGCTAGTGGCGGTAAATTCCTGGGAAGGGGTGGCAAACTCTTCGGTGTTGAAGTCCCCCCACATCACGTAGTCAAAGCCCGCATTTTTGATGCGAGAGGTACGCTCTAGCCGCAGAAAGAGGCTGTCTTGGGAGGGGGTGACTTTTTCCGTGGTGGAGTCGTCGCCGTAGTTGGGGTACTGCTGGTCTGCGGTCTGGAGACTACCAAAGAGGCTGGCGCGTCCATCGGCGGTTTCGTTGAGGGAGCGGGCGCTATTGAAGGCACCGGTAAACAGCCACTCCCCCACGGAGGTGGTGGCAAAGGCGGCACCCTTCACGTCTAGGACGGTTTTGTTGTTGCGGTCAACGGGTAAAAAGTCTTGATAGCGATCAAAAAAGTTGGTGCCCCTGGCCCCCAGGCGGAAGCTGACGACCCCCGTAGACAGCAGTTCGTCCCGACGCGGGGTTTCAAACTGGAACTGGTAGTACCCTTCTAAACCTCCGGACTGGGCACGGATGCGGACAGCCTGAGCTTGTGTCGTAGAGCGCAGCTTGGCGGTAAATTTCCCACGGTTCACCTTGACCTGAAACCCAGGGGTAGCAGGGGCTTCGTCCACGCCGAGAAATTCTCCACCGTTGGTGTCCAGGGTCACATCAGCAGACCAGTTGGATAAATTGCCAGCAGCATCCTGGAGTTCGCCCAAAACGGTGGCTGTGGAGCGTCCATCGGCAGGAATTCGAGTCTCTTGGGTAGAGACTTTGATCTGGGTGGGCTGACCGCTCACCTGCACTTCGGCTTTGGCGCTGGGCTGCGCTTCACCTTTACGATGCACTGTAATGGTGTTTTTGCCCTGGTTGAGAATAATGCCGTACCAGGTTTCAGTGATGCGTCCAGTGGTTTGGTTGGTTTCGGTTCGGCCAATCAGCCCTTTATCTGCGGCCTGCTCATTCACAAACACCTCAACGCTGGTGCCAACCGGATACTGAATCGTCAAGGCTGTAGCGGGCTGATCCAACACCGCACTCTGGACGGGGCTAAGAATGGCGATCGCCTCGGTACTGGTGGGCGTTACCTGCTCCGACGACACGGGAGTGGCTGGCTGAGGGGTAGATTGAGGGACAGGTTGAGGAGTCGCAGCGGATTCAGCGAGAGTGGGGGCAGCGATCGCCGGTAGGCAAAACCCCAGCGCAATCACGGCAGTACCGAGTACGGAAGTACGGGATAGATAGCGGTGCCAAAGACTCATGGTTTGGCCTCCGGTGTGGCAGTCGGCGTGACCGCAAAATTCATCCGCACCATGCTGCCAGGGGCAAGACGCACCAGCCGCGATTTACTATTGCCCTCAATAAAGCGACGGTTGGGTGCCATACGATACCCCGGTACGCTCATAGGGTCTAAAACACCCGTGTGGTAGCCCGGTAGGGCGCACTTGACGCTGAATAGCCCGTCTTTGTCGGTGGTGATGCGGTTGCCATCTTCGAGGTACACCACCGCATTGGGGATGCCTGGCTCCCCGTCCTGCTGCTCGCCATCAAAATTGCGATCTTCAAACACGCGACCCAAAATAGTGCCGCAGTTGGTCAGCAGCCCTGCACTTAGGCGCACGCGGTGAAGGGCGGGGCCGTCTTTCACCACGACCTGGTTATCGGTGCGATGACTCAGAGCAGTAGCAGAGTTAGTGCCCGTCCCCCGCAGGGCATCGGGGGTGAGTTGGGCTGCGTAGGCAATATTGAGGGTGGCGTTGACGGGTAGAGTAACGTCAGGGGTTAGAGTAACGGACTGTCCCTCTTGCGTCACCTTAAGGGGGACGGGCTGCTGAGCCAGTTCGGCACGGACGGACTGGGGCAAAAACTTAAAGCCTAGGGGCAGTACGTCACTAATGACGGTCTTGTGGAGGGGGCCATCGGAGGTATTGCGAACCGACAGACGGTAAATGACGATATCCCCAGGAGCAGCCGAAGCGCGATCGCCCGATTTGGTAAGCTGCACCTGGCTTTGCTGGCAGAGCGCGTTGTTGAGACTTAGAGCTAGGAGCTGAAGCCCACCCCGATTGGCATCCACAATGATGACGGAGGTTTGATCAAACTGATTGGAGCCCGTGATGCTAATGGGCAGACCATCTAGAGAGGTAGCGCGGTAAGTGACGATATCCTCGTCGTTGATCGTTTGAATGCTTAAGATTTCAATTTTGATGCGGCGCTGGCTGTAGAGGGTGGAGGTCGCCGGAGGCATCACCACCAAAATGTAGGTTTTGCCTACTTCAAGCTGGCCCTTACTCCGGTCAAGCAAAAAGCTAAACCGCCCAACATCTGCATTGGTAAGGGCGTAGGGGTTTAGGTTGGTGGTATTGGGCAGGATTCCTTTAGGGATAGTATTGGTGGGGTTATCGGGCAGTTCGGTGGGCGTTAGGGGCAGCAATGACCCCAGTTCGCTGCGGGTGGGGTCATTGGGCTGGGTGTTGAAAAGGCCCACTTTGAAGCCCGTATAGTCTGCCAAGGGCTGACCCCCACAGCCGAGAATTTGTCCGGCGGGGTCTGTAAGGCCGCTTGACCTCACCTGAATAGTGTTGGAAGTTCCAGAAAGGATCACATCAGCGGCGATGTTGTAACGCATCTGGGCTTGGTTCACGAGCGCAGGACGTGAAGATACGGTTTGGGCGATCGCCATTCCAGTACCCTGCAGCAAACAGCCCAGTAAAATTGGGGTGATAGCTCCTAGAGAGAAATTCCATTTCGATTGATTGAGCCATGAAAAAAAAGGAGTCACTTGAGGGCTTCTACTCCAACAACAAGCGGAACGAAAAAAGGCAGAACAAACCCGTTGCGCTCAATCAGAGCAGCGCAAGTCAAGAGATAAAAGGTCACAAACCGTTAGGATTGTAGAGAAAAGAAAACGGTTTGAACGACTAAAAGGTTAGGGTTTTAACCGAAGCAACCACAGGTTCAGAACATCCAGTTCAGAACATCCAGTTCAGAACAAGAAAAGCGAGGGATAAAAGAACGGAGAAATGCAGGCTTTTCGGTGACAGCGCCGCATTTCTCCAGCCTTAAACGAGACAGATCCTACTTGACTGCAACTTCATAGGCAGCACGAACTGCGGCCAGAGGTGCAAGGGAGTTACTGTAGTCCCAACGAATGTGGGTGTAGGCAGACGCCGGAGCAGGCTGCTGTACTTCTTGTCCATTGGCAAGCTTGACGGTCACTGTAGGCTTTTCTACAAAGGTTTTGCCGCCGTCAATGCTGTAGGTAAGCTGGGCACCATTGGCCTTAGCAGACTCTAGGCTATAGACCGTCTGAGCGGGAATGGGCTGGGTCAGCTTCAGGCTTTTGGCGGGCTTGTCGCCTGCATTTTCGCTGACAAGGGTGTAGCGCAACACATCACCGGGCTGAACCGCAGCGTTGCTGATGGGCTGCCAAGTGATTTGCTGTTTGCCTTCGGCATCTACTGAAACCACTTTCTTTTCTGCACCCAGGTTGAGCTTAACCTTAGGAGCTAAAATGTTTTGGACAATAGAGGAGCTTGCCTGCTGAAGTTCAGCTAGGACAGGCGCACCACCAGCAAAAGGAATGGCAGCAGCGACAGCGAGGATACCAAGTCCGATAGAGAAACGACGTTTCATAGAAATAAAGCCTTTTTGGATAGGTCAGAAGAGAGGAATAAAACAATACTGAGGGGGAGTTCGCCATCGGGAGAAAACAGTCTCTGCACCGATGGCGAACCGAACGGACTACTTCACAACGCGACGGAATTGGAAGCTACCCTGGCCGCCTGGTGCAATGTTGGGCACCACATTGACGTACTCACTAACGTCACTGCCATCGGTGGGGTCTGTAGTACCAATCAGAGCTTTTGTTGTTGTCCCAGTAAAGTAGCTCACTGTACCCTGGCTGAAGGTGGTGTTTTGCTGGTGAGTTGTAAATTCCCCCCAGGTATTAGGAGCGGTCACGCCATCTTCAATGAGCCGGAAGTTTCTAGCATTGAGAATAACGTTGCCAGTCCCGTTGGCTGGAGTCGAGATGTTTTCGTACCGAATACGATACTCAATGTACTGACCAGGTGCAGCCTTGGCCGTCAGCGTGCCAACGGGAGTTCCACTTGCAGCATCAGTCCAGTCTTGAATGACTGTATTTTTATCAGCAGACAAAATCCGAGCTTCCTTCACCAGCTTCATATAGCCCGTGTAGACTCGGTCAATGGTGATGTTGTTGGTTGATTCGTTTGTGTATCCAGGCGTAGCTGTGGGGCTATCATCCGTGAAAGCAATGAGCGGAATCGAGACTGCTGCTAAGGGTTTGATTGAATCTGCTGGCAGGATTACATCGGTCTTATAGTTAACCACTGCATTTGGGGCAAGGCTACCAAAGTTGACCGGAATTCCGCTTTGTAGAGTAAAAGAGTAAACCCCTGCATTTAAGGCGTAAATATAGGTAGCAGTTTTTGGCGTTACAGGCCCTACTTCCGTAATCGTCACTAACGTACCGACCGGAATAGAAGCATCTGTCCCATACTGCCCTGCGTTGTTGACAGCTCCGTTGTCTGCTGAATCTGCCTGGGTGGGTGAGATCGGCTGTACCGTCACATCCGCCAGGGTGACTGGGCTGGGGTTGCTAATCGTGTTGTTAAAGGAAGCGGATTGGATACCTGGAATATTGGCACTGGGCGATTGACCGGCAGGAGGCCGGGTAGAAGCATTCGTGAAGTCATCGTTGGCATCCGTGGGGCCGACAGCACTGGGTTGTCCGTTGGGGCCATTAAAGATGCTGTCTACCGCAGGGCCAACGGTTCCCGTAATGGTGACTCGAATGATTTCTCCCTTGGAACCAATACCGGCGTTATTGCTATTGGTATCAATGCCTTGGGTGGCAGCATTGGCCTTACCCGTATCGGTGGCAGGGTCATAGTTTGATCCTGGGTTGCCATTATCTTCAAAGTTGCTAGGGCTGGCGTCACCGGATTCGTCCACTACAACCTTGTTAGTGGCATCTCCAGCCGTTTTACCAAAGACTTGAGCAATGTTCTCGACCGAACCCCCATTAACTGGCAGGCCGCTGGTGACGACGCTCACGGGAAAATCGACCGCAGTACTACCCGCTGCAATCGAGGTGGCAGTGGCAATAAAACCAACTCGCTTGACGGTGCTCAGGTTGGTGGGGGCAGTGGTTGACCAATTGGCAGCAGGGAGCGCTGAGGCGCTGCTGGAAACAATGGGGATGGTTGTGTCTACGCTGTCGGTGGAGTAAACCACTTGCCAACCAGCCGGTGCAGTGGGTGCTGCCTGAAGGGCAGTTCCGGTAGGAATTGCGTCAGATACCAAGATCTTGGTTTGGGTTGTACTATCTAGACGGATTGATGTTCCTTCAAGGGCTGCGGGGCTAAAGCTTCCGTTAGGGGAGCTATTTAGCACAGAAAAATTGAGGTTGTAATTGATGGTGTCGTCGTTCCCGGCTGGAGTTGCACCAGGGTTAATGCTGCTAACGGTTTTCCTGATGAGGGCAAAGGCTTGCGGTGTTACCTTGGTGGCAAAGGCAACGGATTGGGTAGCGCTGGCTTCTTTGTTTTCAGTGTAGGTCTGAGGCGTGGTGAAGACGGTGCGGACTTCATTAATATTGGCACTGTCGGGCGCATCTGGAATGTTTTGAGTGGCAGCAGTGTTATCGTTGGTGCCAGTGTTACCCAAGGTGACGGTAATGAGGTCGCCTGCGATGATACCAGTGGTTTTGACGGTGGCGGTTACGAATACTTTAATAACACTATCAGCAGCAACGCCTCTGATAATGCCATCACTGGGTAGATCCAAGACTGAACCTGAACCGATTTGATAGGTTACTGCTGCGTTGTCTAGACCAGTGGTAATGGGTGCGCTCGGAATGTAAATATCTGCGGGCGTATTACCGATGTTGGTGACGTCAAATTTATAGACGAGTTGGTCGCCCTGCTCGACTGCACCCCCGTTGGTATCGTCAATGCCGGTGGGTCTGGCCGTGATACCAGAAATGGGCGCTACTCTGATTTGGACGGTGTTGGAAGTGGCATCAAAGCTTGTACCGTTGTCGTCCTGGTAGGTCGCGGTGGCGGTGTTGCTAATTGCGGTGTCAGCAGGGGTGCCTGCGGCTAACACGGGCAGCAGGGGTTGCAATATGCCGCTGGAGGCGAGGGCGGCGATCGCAACTTGACGATAGAGGCGTTTGGATGATTTTCTGGAGTGGTGCTTGGACATATTAGGGTGGCGTTCCTAGATAGCTCTAAAAGGGTGCAATAGGTTTTGATCGTGGCCTCAAGAAGAAGGGATACTCTGCGCTAGCTAGGCTCAGTCTTCTTCTGATGGAGTGGGTGTACTTTCTGAGTGCGCGATCGCTTGGGTCAGAGAGTGCACTATTTTTCTTTTGTTAGTATTGACAGGGCGCATGTACAGTTCGACATCACAAACAATGGGTCTTGTGTCGCTTCTTTTTCAGTGAATGCCTGAAGAGTTAGCGATCGCCTTGAACCTCGATTGCGCCTTGAATCAATCTCTTGGGTCTTGACTCAATCTAAAGAACGAACCAGCCTTCTGAAATCAGTAAAGATACCGAATTAGTAAGAATTGATACAATTTCCCCGATCTGCCTCTCGAAGAAGTTTTCTTGCCCAGCACATCCGAAACAAGCCCCATCTCTTCTGAAACTTCTAGGGCTGCACGTCCAAAATCGAAATCACTCAAAAGTCTTGACAATAGGGGGTTGACTTTAAACCCTAGACAATTAACAAAACTGTCACATTCTTAGCAGGCCATTTAGAAAGGTTCAGTCTATGCTGTTAATATGAGGCCGCTCATTGGACTACGAAACTTCCTAAAACCTCCTAGTTGCTCAGATTACTGACCCCATACCAAGTCCCATTACTGACATTGCGTTTCTATTTGTTGGTGTATCTATTGTTTGTGTGTCTAGGTTTCCGTCTCTAGGTTTATGTATCTAGGTTGTTTTTAGAAGCGTTTCCCCAGACCAAAAAATCAGACTCAAGAATCAAACTCAAGAATCAGACTCAAGAGATAGCTCAGTCAAACTTAGGCCCTTATCCTCTTCACCTGCGGTGGCACGTTGCAAATGAAACAAGGTTTTTGCTCTTCCCGCTTCCTTCCAGCTCTAGCCCTTGGCGGATTTTTGACCGCTGTTACCCTGCCCATCCACTCAGCCCAAAGCCGCACAGATGGTATCACCTTCACCAATAGCCCAAAGGTTATTCTGGACGAAGCCTGGCAGCTTGTGAATCAAGACTACGTGGATGGCTCCTTCAATAAAAACGACTGGCAGGCCGTTCGTAAAGAACTGCTCAGTAAAAACTACGCCTCAAAAGAAGAAGCCTATACCGCCCTGCGAAACGCCCTTAAAAAGCTGCAAGATCCCTACACGCGGTTTATGGATCCAGAGCAGTTTGCCACCCTCACCACCCAAACCTCCGGCGAACTTTCTGGGGTAGGCATTCGCCTAGAGCTGAACAAAGTTACCAAGATTTTGACCGTCGTTGAGCCCATGCCCGGTTCTCCGGCGATCAAAGCTGGCATCCAGGCCGGCGACCAAATTCTGTCCATTGATGGCAAAACCACCCAAACCATGACCGTAGAGTCGGCCTCTGCCCTCATTCGCGGGAAGGTGGGTACGCCAGTGGTGCTGCGGCTAAACCGAGCCGGAAGCAAAAACTTTGACGTCACCATTAATCGAGAAGTCATTGAGCTAGCAACCGTCAACTACTCCCTCAAACAAGAGGGTGGTAATAAAATTGGCTACATTCGCCTTAGCGAGTTTAGCGCCCATGCAGCCTCCCAAATCCAGAAGGCCATTAAAGACTTAGATAAACAGCAGGTCAATGCCTACATCTTAGACCTGCGCGGTAATCCGGGCGGTCTGCTCAATGCCAGCATTGACATTGCGCGGATGTGGCTGAATAAAGGACTGATTGTCCGCACCGTTGATCGCGGCGGCAAAGACGAACCCATCACCGCCAACCAAACGGCTCTAACCCAGCGTCCCCTCGTGGTGCTGGTTGATGGCAACTCGGCCAGCTCCAGTGAAATTTTGACCGGGGCTCTCAAGGATAATGGCCGTGCAACCGTGGTGGGCAGCACCACCTTTGGCAAGGCACTGGTGCAGTCCGTCCATCAGCTTTCCGACGGTTCCGGCCTAGCCGTGACGATTGCCCATTACTACACGCCCAACGGTACAGACATCAGCCAAAAAGGGATTGTCCCCGATATCCAAACGCCCCTCAATGCTTCCCAGGTAGCGGCACTCACCGCCAAGCCTGATCTGCTGGCAACTCAAGCGGATCCACAGTATGCCCAGGCAGTCCGCAGCGTGACCAAGCTCCTCAGAGCCTCCCGTCCGGCTTCGCAACAGAAGCCTTCGGTAACGCTCAACGGTGTGGAAACTTCCAGAGAGCAGGCGGTTAATAAGGCCGTTAAATAAGGTCAGCCAATAAGGCCAGCCAATAAGGCCAGCAAATAAGGCATAAGTTCATTGCCTCCTGAAAACAAAAATCCCACCAGTGAATTCGCTGGTGGGATTTTTTCTGGGTTGCTGTTGCCCATTCAGGGTGGCTCAGTTGAGATTATTGAATCAAGAGCTGAGAGAGATGAACCAGCTCTGGCAGAATGAGCGATTCCATGCCCAGCCTGACCGCAGCGGTAGAACCAGGCAACGAAAACACTAGCCTGCTGCAATAGACGCCCGCCGTGGCGCGGGTGGCGATCGCCCGTGACCCAATTTCTGTGTAGCTCAGGGCGCGAAATAGCTCACCAAACCCAGGCAGTTCTTTGTCTAGGAGTGCCTGTACAGCATCGTAGGTTGTATCTCTGGGTGCAATTCCAGTTCCCCCATTGAGGATAATCGCCTGCACCTCGGCATTTTCTGTAAGGCCTTGAAGGTGCGATCGAATTAAATCAGGCTCATCCCGCACCACCCCATAGCTCATAACTTGATGGCCGGCATCCTTCAGCGCCGCCTGAATCCACTGGCCGCTTTTATCCTCCGCTGGCGATCGCGTGTCGCTGATGGTGACTACCGCACAGCCCACGGAGACAGGCTCTAGAGCGGGATGGGGGGTATGGGCCATTGGGAGTCTGCGATATTTCCACTAGGTCTTTTCGAGGCCGTGGGTTTCGGCGTAGCGATTCATGAATCGTGCAAAGCGCTCAAAGTCTTCGGTGGTTTTCATGGTGTAGGTGGCCTCAATGGCCTTGGGCTGACCGTTGATGAATTTGGCATTCACATCGCGGCTGACCAGTTCGCCCTCCTCGTCTACCATGTACATCCCCAAAATTTCAAGATTGCTGTCCGTCAAAATTTGAGCATCTTCAAAATAGAAGTAAGCGCGTCCATTGGTGCCGTCTTTGGAGCGCGTGACGCGCACATCGGGAATGACGGTTTCATTAATACCTTGGACAAACTGGATTTCTGCCATAGTGCTACGCTCAACTGTCTTGACTACACCGGGTTCCTTCCTATCCTCACATGAAGCGGTCGCTCCGACAAATGCAGCGAGATTTTGAAGATGACTCGATTGAGGGATCGACCGATCTATAATGCAGACGCCATGAAACCCAGCCGTCGAGATGTTTGAGGGCAGGATTGGGGCAGCGCGCAAGAACTGTTGACAAGGAATCTGGGCAATGCGGCAGCTTTATTTTTTGTTACCGGGCACAACTAAAAAATTTGCCTGTGGTGGCCTCTGGGCGGAGCTAAAAACCCTAGAGATGGCAAAAGAACTGTGCCCTGCCGCCGTCGTCACCTACCGTCAGCGGGAGCCGGATATCCTCTTCCTCGATGACCTGCTCAAAACCGAAGCCGCCCATCGCGCTATTTTTGTCCTGTGCTGGGGCTTTGATGTGGCAAAGCTTGCTCCGCGCCTCAAAAATTTTCACGCGATCTATCACGCCCATAGTTCTGGCTACGGCTTTAGTCTTCCAGCCCAGGTGCCTATTGTCACCGTCAGCCGCAATACTCTGGGCTACTGGGGACAGCGATCGCCCCATGCGCTGTTGTATTACCTGCCCAACGAAATTTCGCCCCAGTTTAGAAACGTCCATCAGCCCCGCGATATTGATGTGCTGGTGCATGCCCGCAAGTCGTCCCAATATTTGCTGCAGGAATTAGTGCCTGCCCTAGAGCAGCACTGCAATGTGTTTGTGGTGCGGGGCTTTATTGAAGATTTTGCGGCATTGTTCAACCGCGCCAAGGTGTATCTCTACGACTCTGCGGAGTACTGGGCGCTTCAGAAGGTGAGCGAAGGGTTTGGGCTACAGCCCCTAGAGGCGATCGCCTGTGGCTGTGAGGTCTTCTCTAGCGTGAATGGTGGCCTCTCAGACTACCTAGACCCAGGGTTCAACAGCCAAAAAATCGCGGGCTATTCCGTGGAATATGACGTGCAGCGCATCCTCAAAGCTGTTCAGGGCGGCCAGACGGTCAGTGAGTCTGCTGTCCATCAGCTCCTATCCGAGTATCGCCGCGAGAATATTCTGGTGCGGCTAATGGCAATACTTCAAGACCTCAATGGGTTCTTTGACGCGATGGAGAAAGAGCCACAAACAGCGATCGCTCCCCTGACGCCCTTTAGGCTCTGGCAGCTCCGCACCCAGACCCTATGGCAAAAGGTACGGAAAAGGCTTCTAAAAGCCTAAGGAAGTCCAAAAGATTCTATGCTGCGTCTTTCCGTACCCACAACAATCTTAATAGCTAAGACACTAAAGGGCCTAAACGCGCTAGAACTTCATTGATGACGGCTTCTGGAGCTGCCTCAACAAAAACGGCTCCTCTAATGGTGTAGTCAATGGATTTCACCTGATCAACTAGAACAACGCCGATCGTCTGCATTGTGGACTCAAGCTCAACCTCAAAAGGCCATCCTTTTTTGCGGCTAGTGATCGGGCAAACCAAAATCAGACTTGAGATTTTGTTGTACTCCGTCGGTGAAACGACAATCGCAGGGCGATATCCGGCCTGTTCTCTGCCAGCTTGCGGATTAAATTGGAGTTTGAAGATATCCCCCCGCTCTGGAACTGTGCCGTTAATGATTACCAAGCTTCATCTCCTAAAGGCTCACCCCAGTCCACTTCGTCATGCTGTTGCTCAGAGATGGCATCTTTCAGCAGCTCTTGCAAGGTATATTTGGGGCTCGCCGCTGAAAGAACAATCTTGCCCCCTTCTGTCGAGATTGTAATGATAGACCCTACTTTCAGGCCAATCTCTTGGACAATAGCTTGCGGGAGTCGAACGCCAAGGGAGTTACCCCATAAGGCAAGTTTTTGGGTAGCCATGAGAGAAATACAGATGTTTATACATTAAATATACGACAAAATCAAGGCAACTTTTCTCGAAGCTTCCGCCGCAGGTTAATCAGCTCTAAGCCCAGACTTAAGTCAATGAGAGTCCCAGGCGAATATTCAGGCACAGAACTTATTTCACAGGACTTATTGCACAGGACTTATTGCACAGGACTTATCGGCGGACGCTGCGGGGGTCAAGGACATCGCGCAGGGCGTCACCCAGAAGGTTAAAGGCCAACACCGTCAGCACCAGCAAAATGGCGGGGGGCCAAATCAGCCAGGGCTGGAACACCAAGATTGAAGCGTTGGTGGCCAGGGATAGTAAATTACCCCAGGAAGGGTCGGGCTGCTGAATGCCCAGGCCAATTAAACTCAACACAGACTCAGCGCCAATAAAGCCCGGAATCGAGAGGGTGGCCGCAATAATCATGTAGGTAGCGGTCTGGGGCAGGATATGGCGAATGATAATGTACAGCGGCTGAGCGCCCATTGCCCTTGCGGCCTGCACAAATTCTCGCTGCTTAATTGACAGCACTTCTCCGCGAATCACCCGCGCTAGCCCCGCCCAGGCCACAAAGGAGGTGATAAACACGATCAAAATAAAGCGATCGCTACTGCTGAGGGTATCTGGCAAGACTTTGGCCAGCGCCACAATCAGATAAATCGATGGAATGGTCATCAAGACCTCGACCATCCGCATCAAAATGCCGTCGGTCATGCCACCAAAGTAGCCAGAAATGCCGCCCACGAGCATCCCAAGGGGAAAGGAAATGACCACGCCCAATAGGCCAATACTGAGGCTAATACGTCCGCCAAATAAGATGCGGCTAAACTGATCCCGTGCGGCTTCATCGGTGCCCAGAATGTTGATCTTGCCTGCACCTTCCGCACCAAACAGGTGGCGATCGGCCTTAAAGCCAGGAAACACCACCACCTGATCAATCTTGGGGTTGCTCATGGAAAGCTGGGTGGGCAGGGGCAGCCGAATTTGCAGAAAGCTATAGGCTGCACCTTTCACAAAGAGCCGCACCGGAGAAGGCTGGGTGCGATCTTCTTTAATCAGCCGATTGCCCGTTTCTGGGTTGACTGCACCCTGAGTGGTGGGATACACCACGGGGCCTGTCCACTGGCCCTGGTCATTTTGCCAGTAGACTTTTGTGGGCGGCAGCAGGGAGCCGTCGACTTGGGAGACATAGGGGTCATAGGGGGCAAAAAAGTCTGCTCCAATGACCGCAATGTAAAAAATCACCAGAATGGTGATGCCAAACCGCGCTAGGGGATTTTTTTGCAGTCGCTGCCACCAAGTCATCGGCTTGCCCCTCTAGGCACTTTCGTTGGCGTCCAGAATGCGCTGAAAGAGATAGCCCGTTCCGCGCGCGGTCAAAATTAGCTCAGGATTGCTGGGGTCTTCTTCTAGTTTGGCTCTGAGTCTAGAGATATGTACATCCACCACACGGGTATCCACATGGCGCTCTGGCGTGTAGCCCCACACCTCCTGCAAGATTTCTGCCCGCGAAAAGGCTTCTCCAGAGCGGCTCACCAGCAGCTCCAGTAGGCTAAACTCCATGCCGGTCAGCCGAATGCGCTCATCTCCCTTAAAGACCTGCCGCTTGTTGGTGTCGATGCGGAGGGTCGTGACTTGAATGACGCCGGAGCTAGGAATACCGGGCGCGCCGTTTTTGGTCACGCGCCGCAGAACCGAACGGATGCGTGCCTCAAGTTCTTTGGGCGAAAAGGGTTTGACCACGTAGTCATCAGCGCCTAGCTCTAGGCCCGTGATGCGGTCAGCCACGTCGCCAAGGGCCGTTAGCATAATAATGGGTACGTCAGATTCTTTACGTAGCTCCTGGCAGACGCCGTAGCCGTCTAGCTTGGGCATCATCACGTCTAGCACCACCAAGTCGGGCAGTTCATGGTGAAAAACCGCGATCGCCTCTTCCCCGTCTGCAGCAGTCACCACCTCATAGCCAATCATCGAAAGTCGGGTTTCTAAAATTCTGCGGATGCTGGCTTCATCATCCACCACCAAAATTCTTTCTTTATGATTTTCCAACTTCCGTAACGCTCCTTAAAGCCCGATCCGTTTGAAGGTTAATTTTTTGGCCTCTATGATTAAGTTACCATGAAGTTTGTTAAGAATAAAAATCTCAAAATCCGCTTGTAGCCCCAGATTTAAGTCAAGATTTCAGCGGATTTAACCTTTAATTTTAATTAAGATTTTTATGGCAAAAACGCGAACAAAATACGTTTGCAGTGAATGTGGTGCGGAGTCGGCACAGTTTTTTGGAAAATGTCCAGCCTGCAAAAGCTGGGGAACTTTAATTGAAGAACTCGTTGCGCCGGCGGCCACGGATGGGACTCGAATGGTGGCTACTGCGGCGCGGCGAAAGGGAGCGCAGCCCCAGCCTCAAAGTGCGCTCACCCTGGCGCAAATTACAGATACCCATCTGCAGCGCTTTAGCTCTGGCTATGCTGAGCTAGATCGGGTGTTAGGGAGTGGCATTGTCCCTGGTTCCCTGGTGCTGGTGGGGGGTGACCCTGGCATTGGCAAATCTACCCTGCTGCTGCAAATGATGAATAACCTAGCGCAGCGGTATCGCGTGCTGTACGTCTGCGCTGAAGAGTCTGGGCATCAGGTGAAGCTGAGGGCGCAGCGGCTGTCTGTGGCAAGCGGTGCGTCGATGAATGGCACGTCGATCAAGGGCACATCGATGAAGGGCACATCGATGAAGGGTACATCGATAAATGATGCGTCTGGAAATGATGCGTCTAGGGAAAGCGAAGCCAGCCCTAAGCCTTCCCCCCGATCATCCCAATTGGATGCCGGAATCGAAAAAGCCGACCTCTACCTGCTGCCAGAAACAGACTTAGATTTAATTGTGCAGGAGCTGGACACCCTTCAGCCCCAGGTGGCGGTCATTGACAGTATTCAGGCCATTTACCTGCCGACCCTCACCTCTGCCCCTGGATCTGTAGCGCAGGTGCGTGAATGTACGGCGGCACTCATGCGAATGGCAAAGCGTGACCACATCACGCTGTTTATTGTGGGCCATGTGACCAAGGAAGGCGCGATCGCGGGGCCTAAGGTTTTGGAACACTTGGTTGATACCGTGCTGTACTTTGAGGGCGATCGCTTTGCCAGCCATCGGCTCCTGCGTTCCGTCAAAAATCGCTTTGGGGCCACCCATGAAGTGGGCGTCTTTGAAATGAGCGATCGCGGCCTCGAAGAAGTGCTGAATCCCTCGGCACTGTTTCTCGGCGATCGCGAAGATGCGGCACCAGGGACGGCCACCATTGTGGCCTGTGAGGGCACCCGTCCCATTGTGGTGGAACTTCAGGCGCTGGCCAGCCCCACGAGCTACGCCTCACCTCGTCGCTCCACCACGGGGGTAGAGTACAACCGCTTCTTACAGATTTTGGCCGTCCTCGAAAAGCGGTTAGGCATTCCGCTCTCTAAGCTAGATGCCTATGTTTCCTCTACGGGTGGCCTCAATGTCGGAGAACCCGCTGCCGACCTGGGCGTGGCGATCGCGGTTGCCGCCAGTTTTCGTGATCGTCAGGTGGATCCGTTTACCGTCATCATTGGCGAGGTAGGGCTGGGCGGGCAGGTGCGTTCTGTCTCTCAGCTAGAGCTGCGCCTGAAGGAAGCGGCCAAACTTGGGTTCAAGCGCGCCATTATCCCCAAAGGGCAGGTTTTGCCAGACCTAGGGCTAGAACTCATTCCCGTGGGGCGTGTGGCGGATGCGATCGTCGCTGCACTCCCCACTCATTCCCGCACCGCCGAACCCGAAAGTCCCCATAAAGCACCCTAAGCGCCCTAGGCGACGCGCTTGACCTCAATCAACCGCGAAAAATAAAAGCGGGTCTTGGTCATAGCGGTGCGTCCCACCGTCCAGCCTAGGCTATTAAAGATGGCGACAATTTCGGCTTCAGGATGGAGGTAGGCGCGGGTGGCTTTACTAGGGCCAGGAAAGAAATCTCCAATTTTCTTGAGCACTGTGTAGGCCAAGGTTTTAGGTGCAAAGCTGATGATCAGGCGATCGGTCGCCAGAGAACTCAGGTGCGTCAGCATTTGCGACACCTGTTCTTTGGGGTAGTGAATCAGCACGTCCAGGCAAATCACCGTATGATAGTGCCCCGCCAGTTTCTCTAAATCCTGCACCAAAAATTGTGGGTTTTGGTCATGGCCAAACTGGGCGATCGCGCGGGTTTTGGCCTCTTCCACCATTTTTTCGGAAATATCACTGGAAAAAACCTGGGCACCCATGGCCGCTAAGGGAAGACTGAGGCTACCCACCCCGCACCCTGCATCACAAATACTGAGCGCTGCCGCATTCCCATCCGCCTCCAGCCAAGCCAGCACCGTATCCACCGTCTGCTGATGCCCCACCCGAATATCGAGCTGCACCTTATTGACCTCACCATCGCCATAGATGCGCTGCCAGCGGTCAAAGCCTACTGAGTTGAAGTAGGACTGCACAATCGTTTTATCGTCGGTTGTCTTATTTTCGGTTGTCTTATCGTCGGTTGTTATATCGTCGGTCGAAGTCATGGGTCATTATTTCTGGGTAACGTCTATTAGGATAGAACTATCTCAGGCAAGCTCACTCAAATCAACCGACTCAGACAGGAGCCCAATGGAGGCGATCGCTCAAAGTTCTGCCATCACCCACCCATCTACTCTTACCCACCCATCTGCTTTCCCCCACCAAGATGACCTGCGCCTGACCTTTGCCCCTCTTTCGGTGGCGGAAGCCTATGCTTTGGCAGACTGTCCCCAAAATGGTGCCGTAGTGCTTATGAGCGGCACCGTGCGATCGCAAACCGATGGGCGTGCGGTCAATCATCTTGAATACCAAGCCTACGAACCCATGGCGCAGAAAGTCTTTGAGCAGATAGCCTCAGAGATTCGCCAGCGTTGGCCAGCCGTCAACACTGTCATCATCCATCATCGTGTTGGCAGGCTTACCATTGGCGAAATTAGTGTCATCGTGGCGATCGGCTGTCCCCATCGTGCAGAAGCCTTTGAAGCCTGCCGCTACGGCATTGATACCCTCAAGCACCAGGCCCCCATCTGGAAAAAAGAACATTGGCAAGACGGCTCTAGTTCCTGGGTCAGTATTGGAGCCTGTGAGCAATTGGAGCCTGTGAGCTGCCCGGTTCAGATATCCCTGACAACACAATCCACAGTTTGAATCCTGGAAATTTGAATTATGGGAATTCGAATCCTGGGCATTTGAATCCTGGGCATTCGAATCATAGGCAATAAACCATGCAAACAAAATCAAGCAAAACTATGGTTCAGGGAGAAAAGCCATGTACCCGTGGCGCAGCAGCTCCGTTGCCGCTGGCGCTGCAACAGGGAGGGAAAACAGGAAGCCCTGCACCTCTTGGCAGTGAATCGACTTGACGTAGTTAAACTGCGCGGGGGTTTCTACCCCCTCAGCCGTCAGGGTTAGCCCAAGCTGACGGCCGAGGGTTGTAATGGTCTTAATAATGCCCACATTGCCATGAATCCCTTGAACCTGCTGGATAAATCGTCGATCAATTTTGAGGGTATCCACGGGAAATTGGTGAAGATAGCTAAGGGAAGAATAGCCCGTCCCAAAATCATCAATACTAAGCAGAATGTGGCGCTGTTTGAGCTGATGCAAAAACTGAATTGTCCCCTCTGGGTCATCAATAATCGAGCTTTCTGTAATTTCTAGCTTCAGCGCATGCTTAACGGCGGGAAACTCAGTCAATAGTGTATCAAGCGCCTCAAGGAGCTGCTGCTGATAGGCAGGCAGAAAGTGCTTGGCGGAAAGATTGACGCTCATGGTAAAGGGTCTGAGGCTAGGAAACGCTGTTACCCATTCCTGGAGCTGCTCCGCAGCCTTCCGAATCACCCATAAATCAATGGGAAGAATGAGATCTGTCTCTTCGGCAACTCTAATAAACTCGCCGGGGTTTTGGATGATGCCGTTTTCCCGCTGCCAGCGCACAAGCGCCTCAACCCCCACAATCTGCTGATTTTCAGTCGCAATAATCGGCTGATAGTACACAATAAATTCGTTGCCCTGCTCAGTGGCGCGCTGAAGATCAATCTCAAGCTGAAGGCGCTTCTGCGCGTACTGGTGCATGGAGCTATCAAAGACTTGATACCGCCCTTTGCCAACTGATTTGGCATGGTACATAGCGGTATCGGCGTCGCGAAGTAAATGTTCGGGCTGGTCGTAGCTGCCGTCTCCCATGACAATGCCAATACAGGCATTCATAAAAATTTCATGCTGGCTGATGGTATAAATCAGGCTGAGTTCGCGGTTGACGCGCTCAGCAACCTGAATGGCCTCCGCCATGCTGTCAATGTCTTCTATCAAGATGGCAAATTCGTCTCCTCCCAGTCGCGCCAGCATACTTACGGGCAGCAAGCAGGACTCCAGACGACGCGCCACGGAAATTAAAAGCTGATCGCCCAGGGAATGGCCGAGGGAGTCGTTAATGATTTTGAAGCGATCGCAGTCTAGATAGAGCACTGCAAATCGATAGTTGGAGTGCTGTTTGGCGCTCTCTAAAGCCTGAGATAAGCGCTCGCCAAACCAAGCGCGGTTGGGTAGCCCCGTCAGCGGATCATGGAGGGCTAGATGCAGGAGCTGCTGCTGGGCATTTTGTCTAGCCGTGATTTCTTTTTCGAGCTGTGCTGTGCGCTGAATGACCCGCAGTTCTAGTTCTGTGTTGAGTTTTTTGAGCGCCGTGCGGGTGTTATGGAGGCTGAGATGGGTTTCAATCCGCACCAGCACCTCATCAAACTGAAACGGCTTGGTGATGTAGTCTACCCCGCCACTGCCAAAGGCAGACACCTTATCAATCACTTCATCCAGAGCACTCAGAAAAATAACTGGAATTGCTTCTGTTTGAGGGTTTGCCTTGAGCCTTTTGCACACCTCATAGCCGTTCAGATCCGGCATCATAATATCGAGCAAAATGAGATCGGGCGGAGCCGTTTGGCTAGCACGCAGCGCCATTTCTCCATTAACTACCCCCCTCACTTCATACCCTTGTCGCGTCAGCAACGTCTCCAAAACCCGCAAATTTTCTGGATTATCATCCACAATTAAAATATTGCTTAAGGCGAGAGATTCTGAGGAAGGATGATCTAAGGATTCATCTTCGGGAGCTTGGTCTAGGAAGATTGTCATAGCAATTTTTCAGTTATCTGGAATATCGCATCACACCGAAAATTTTGCACCAGACGCCTTAGGATACCCGCAAGGCTGCTGTGAGTGTCAGGAAGCTGGCTAATCAGGCGAATAAGTTCGGCGTTGTTGACCGTTTGGGCAGCCTGATGGATCTGTTGAATCCACTCAGGAGACAGCCCCTGAAAGGCTTCAGCACTTAAGCTGCCCGCCTGTACAGAAACCCCTTGCACTGCAATAGCATCATCTAACCCATTCTCTGCTCGCTCAAACTCAAGCCCTAAATGTTTTTCTAGGATGGCAAAAATGGTGGCTTCTCGAAACGGTTTGCGCACAAAGTCGTCACACCCGATGGCTAAAATTATTTCTTCTTCATCGAGGACGCTAGCGGTAAGGGCGATGATGGGGGTTGCTTTCCCTTCCGGGTGTGCTTTAATGCGCCGCGTGGCTTCATAGCCGTCCATAACAGGCATTCGGATATCCATCCAGATGAGGTGAGGTCTCCAGGTTTCCCAAAGGATGACGGCTTCTTGTCCATTTTGTGCCTCGCGCACCCTGAAGCCCAAGGGCTCTAGTAAGCAGGTCATCAGGTGGCGACTTTCAGGTTGATCATCCACCACAAGGAGTCGATAGGGCGGCTGATTGGGGCTGAGTCCCGTGACCCGCCGACTGGTTTGGGGCGATCGCAGTGAACTTGTGGGCAGCTCGACGGGGAGCGTGACTGCAAAAGTGGTTCCTTGCCCTAGACGGCTGGTGACGGAAAGTTGTCCCCCCAGGAGCTGAACAAATTCGCGACTAATGGGGAGTCCTAGACCGGTGCCTGCAGCATGACCCTGACTATGGGAGCCCTGAAAGAAGGCTTCAAAAATGGAGTCCAGCTCGTCGGGGGCAATTCCAATGCCAGTATCTTCAATTTCAAAATGCAGGTTGCGGCGCGGGTCGTCTTCATTGAGGCTGGCGCTAAGGGGTTTTGAGCCATTGTGGGAGCTTGCTGCGCGCTGGGCTGGCTCAAGGTGAACCCGTAACTGGACATGCCCTGCCTCTGTAAATTTAATTGCGTTGCCGAGGAGGTTAATTAAAATCTGGCGCAGTTTGCCTTCATCTGTGGAGATAAACTGGGGGACGTTATCTTCAGTTTGGATGATCAGATGGAGTCCCTTGGAGGCTGCTTTCATCAAAAACATGCTTTCCAGGGTTTTGAGGCAGTGGCCAAAGTCAAAGCTAGTCCGCCTGATTTCAATCCGTCCCGCCTCAATTTTAGAAAGATTAAGGACATCGTTAATCATGTCCAGAAGATGCTCTCCACTCCGGTTAATAATCTCGACGTACTCCCGCTGGTTTGGCATCAGGGTGCGATCGCGCTGGAGCACTTGGGCAAAGCCGAGGATCGCGTTCAGGGGGGTGCGCAGTTCGTGGCTCATGTTAGCCAAAAAGACGCTTTTGGCGCGATTGGCAGTTTCAGCCTCAACCTTTGCCTGCTGGAGTGCTTCTTCGGCTTGGCGGCGATCGCTAATATCGAGCATGAGGCTGACGAGGTGCGGCTCCCCCTCTAGCTCCAGTAAATCCGCTGAGTAGAGGACTGTCTTTAACTCGCCAGACCGATGCCGGATCTGCATCTCTTTTGCACTTACCGATCCAGTCGTCTGAATCTGGTCGACAAGGGTCTGATAGTCTTCAAAAGGCCACCCAATGTCCAGCCCACCAAGGGTATATCCTAATAATTCCTCGCGCTCAAACCCCAGAAGCTGAAGGCTACTTTCATTCAACTCAACCAATGCCCCATCCCGGACGCGGGTGATCAAGATCGGGTTTGGGTCGCAGTAAAACACCTTCGTAAACTTTTTTTCAGACTGCCTTAGGGCCACACTCCGCTCTTGAACCTTGGTTTCAAGCTCATCAAAAGACTGCTGCAAATGATTGGCCATCCGGTTAAAGGTCGCCGAAAGCTGATCTAGTTCACGAATAAAGCTTTTGGGAAAAGTTTGATCAAGCTTGCCATTGGCGATCGCCGCTCCCCCCTGAATCATTTGCAGCAGGCTCTGGCTCAGGCGTCGTGCCGTAATTAAACTCAGAAGGATAGCCGTCATCAGCACCACAAAGCACAGCAACAGCGTTTCTCGACTGTGTACAGGCAGCGATCGCAAAAAAGTGGGGTGGGGCGCAACGGCAACCATCCACAGGTCAAGATTATTCTGATCCTGCAGTGGGGCCACCCAGAGGGTCTGGGTCTGGGTCTGGGTCTGAATCTTTTGGGTGAGCATCTCGCGAGCAGACTTCTGCAAAATTTGCGTGAGCTGCGGGGTAATCTTGCGTAGCTGCGGGTCTTTCATCTGGCTCAACGTCAGACGCTCCATCTCTCCGGCAGCATCCCAAGAAAGGCGATCGTCCGTGGATGTTGAGACAACCTGTCCGGCACGGTCAACGATGATGAGGGCTGAGAGCGGATCGGTTTTCAGTTTTTTAAGAAGCGCGCTGAGCTGATTGAGGGTAATATCGACCCCAACAACCCCAATAATCTGCGGAGGAACAGGGTTTTTGAGATCAGTTTTTTGGGCATTAGCCCCGTCAGAAGTATTGTCTGAAGGCGAGGCATAGACGGGCTCGGACAAGGTAATGTTGAGCAGTTGCGCCTTAAAGTCAACATAGACTGGTGTCCAGGAAGCCCGACCGTTTTTGACCGCCTGCTGATACCAGAGTCTTTTTCTCGGATCATAGGTTTTCCCGCGCTCGACCAGCTGGGCTTTTCTACCGCTTTGATTGACTGCGTAGGAATAGAATTTGCCTTTCGTCGAAGCATCAGCCTTGCTGATTTGCCAGGTCTGGTCGCCTTGAAGTCCCAGACTTCTAAATCGACCGTCCACACTGCCGAAGAACATCGCCGTGACTGGGGCAACGGCTAGCCCATTGCGGAGCTGCCAGAACTGTTGGGATAACTGATCGGGCCGATCAATGCTGAGTTTCCCAGAGGCGATATCTTGTGCGTTGAGGCGATTGATGACTGAGGAAGCTTCCAAATAGGCTTTAAGCTTCTCCTGAATTCGCACAAAGGTCTGGGTTTGCAGTCGCTCGTTGAGCTGGGCGATTGAGCGTTGTTCGTTGACCCAAGCAAGCCACAGCGTCAGAGTGATGACGCCAACTGCCTGTAGACCAAAGGCGGCGACGAGTAGAATCCGGAGAGGAATGAGGGGACGGCGCATGATTCAGGAGGCAAGACCAGGAGGAAATGGGGTATGGGTCTGGTTTCGCCTCTCTAGATCCAAAAGAAAATAGAGTCTAACGAGACTGCGCCAGCCGTAGACCAGTAAACTGCCATCGCGCTGCAGTGGGAAAGAAATTTCGGTAGGTTGGACGCACATGACCCGGAGGCGTGACGCAAGATCCTCCCCGTAAAACCATTTGATTGCACATAAACTTGCCGTTGTATTCGCCTACGGCTCCTGCTGCACTTTTGAAGTTGGGATAGGGGAGATAGGCACTCTGAGTCCATTCCCAAACGTCCCCGTAAAATTGGGGATTAAAAGCCTGGGAAGGGGATCTGGACACTGGGTGAAGATAGCCTTGAGCGAGTAGATTTCCTTGGAGGGGGTACTGCACCGCCGCAATTTCCCATTCCGCTTCGGTGGGGAGGCGTTTGTCTGCCCAACGGGCGAAGGCATCCGCTTCAAAGAAGCTGACATGACAAACGGGTTCCTGAGGATTGAGCGATCGCAACCCACCCAGGGTCATCACAAACCACTCCCCGTCAATACACTCCCAGTACAGCGGCGATCGCCACTGGTGTTCCTGAATTGTACTCCAGCCTTCGGAGAGCCAGTATTCAGGCTTGTGGTAGCCTCCGGCCTCCATAAATTCTAGGTACTCACCACAGGTCACAAGCTGGGCAGCAAGCTGATAGTCCTGTACATAGACGAGGTGACGCGGACTTTCATTATCGAAAGCAAATCCATTGAAGGTAAACGCCGCGCCGTCATGCCCAATCCGGTGCAGTCCCCCCTCAAAGTCTAGCCACTTTTGTCTTCCAGCCTGAGATGAGGGACTGAATGTCAAAGGCTGTGGGGCCTGGGGTAAGTCTGCGCGATAGGCGGGGTGCAGTGGATTACTGGCCAGAATGTGCTTAATATCGGTCATGAGCAGCTCTTGATGCTGCTGCTCGTGGTGTAGCCCCAAGGTCAAGAGTTCTTGAAGCGCGGAAAGATTGGAATTCGTTGCGCATAGCTCAGCCATCGCCTGATCAACATAAGCGCGGTACTGATACACGTCGTCTACGGTGGGGCGGGTGAGCAGCCCGCGTTCAGCGCGAGGATGGCGATCGCCAACGGCTTCGTAGTAGGAATTAAAAAGGTACCCAAACTGGGGATGGAAGACCTCGTACCCTGGCAGATGGGGGATGAGTAAAAAGGTTTCAAAAAACCAAGTGGTGTGGGCCAGATGCCACTTGGGCGGACTCACATCCGCCATGCTTTGCACCACGTAGTCTTCGGTGGTGAGGGGAGCGCAGAGGGCGGCACTGAGCTGACGAACCTGATGAAACGCTTCGCTCAGCGATGTCTCAGAAAAGGGCGTTTCAGACGTTTCAGACGTTTCAGAAAACGATTCGTCCCGTATCGATGGAGCTGAAGGAGATAGGGGCATGGTGTGTCTCCTCAAAGCCGATTGCGATCGCGGGCTTCTTTCCAGCTCTCTAAAGTGCGGCCTAAATTGAGCTGAAACTCTGGCCATCCCAACACGGTTCCAACTGCGTCCTCATCCCAGGAAGCCGACAGAACACCATAGCTTAACCCCAGCACGCCTAACCCTAAAAAGCCCAGGCTCACCAGCAAAACCGCTACATTGGGCAGCTCAATTCCCTGCTGCAGCACAAAATAGCTCACAGGAAATGAGGCTAGCCCTAATAATGTGGGAACCCCACAGAAGATTGCCATGCGGCGAATCATGCGCTGGCTCACCTGTTCTGGAATGCCAGATGATCGGCGAGCTGTCTTGCCCTGGACTGTCTTGCCCTGAGCTGTCTTGGCCTGAGTTGTCTTGGCCTGAGCCGAATTCTTCAGTGCTGATTTTGAAAGATTATCCGAGGAACCAGAGCCTTCCCCTTTTTGGGTAGGCTTTGCCTTAAGGCGAGGGGCTACTTTTTTCTTCCCCTTAGCCTCAAAGGGCAATGACTGAAAGCCATTCCCCTGAGCTGGTGCATCTGTTGATTTTTTGTTTGGTGCTGCCATGCTTTGGCCTAGCCACGAATGCCGAGGCGCGTAATCAGTTCTCGGTAGTGTTCTGGGTTGTGCTTGACGATGTAGGCCAGGAGGTTTTTGCGCTGACCAATCAGCTTCAAAAGACCTCGACGAGAGGAGTGATCTTTCTTGTTGGTCTTGAGGTGTTCACTGAGGCGCGAGATGCGCGCTGTGAGCATGGCAACCTGAACGTCCGCAGACCCTGTGTCGGTCTCATGAACTTGGTAGGCACCAATGATTTCTTGTTTCTTCTCTTGCAGAAGGGCCATAGTCGTTCGGTAGTTGAGTTCGGTACTTGAAGTGCAGCTTACGATCTTAGCATAGCGGCTCTAGCGTCTCAATCTTTAAACGAGATTTGAGTCTACTCACACAGGTCTGCAAAACAACCTTGCAACAACCTTGCAACCCTACGTTATAGCCACAGCCTAACTTTTAACCACTTCACCAAAGTCCGCCAAGACTCTGGCATGGTTTCGCAATAGCCCCAGCAGGTTGAGTCGGTTTTGGCGAAGATTGGGATCTTCGGCCATCACCAGTACGCTATCTGCACCATCAAAAAAGTCACTCACCCTGGGCGCGATCGCCACAAGCTCTTGTACCAGCAGTGCGTAATCTCGTGCTTGAGAGGCGCGCTGGGTTTGGGGCAGGAGGGCAACTATTTCGTGGTAGAGCGCTTTTTCTGAAGCTTGCTGAAGATGGGCAGGGTCAATGGCAGCAGCGGGATCAAGGGTATGGGTGTCAAGGCTCCCTTGTTTGGCAAGACGGGTAGCTCGATTAATCGTTTCATAAAGGGTGCCCAGGGTTCCATCGGCGCGCAGCTGCTGCAGAAACTGGGCGCGGGTGAGGAGATCCAGCAAGTCTTCGAGGGCGCGTTGCGTATAGTCTGGATCGGTTTCGCCCAGTACGGCACTGACCAAGTCGTAATCGATGTGGTGCTCTTCTTGCAGGAGGGTGCGAATGCGCTGGAGAAAGAAGTCCTGAAGCTGGATCTGTAGAGTATCTTGTGGGCTAGAGCCAGTCTGAGAAGCGCCTGGTTTTGAGGCCACTCGCTGAGGGGTTAGTGTATGAAAGGTTTGGGTAAAGCGTGCCGTAGCGGACTGAAGAAGCTGCTTCAGGTTAAGGGGAAGCTGGGCTGACCAGATGATATTGAGAACAGCATTGGCAGCACGACGCAGCGCGAAGGGATCGGAGGAGCCTGTCGGCAGCATCCCCAGGCCAAAAATGCACACGAGAGTATCCAGACGATCGCTGATGGCCACTACCTGTCCAGGGAGGGACTGGGGCAAACTATCTTCAGCCGTGCGGGGATGGTAGTGCTCAGCGATCGCAGTGGCGACAGCTTCCGGCTCCCCACTGGCGATCGCGTATTTTTCGCCCATAATTCCCTGAAGCTCAGGGAATTCCCCCACCATCTGGGTCACGAGGTCTGCTTTGCAGAGCAGGGCGGCGCGGTCAATGGAAGCAATGGTTTTGGCGTCTAGGCTGAGGGGCTGGGTGAGCTGCTGGGTAATCATCTGGGCATTCTGCTGAATGCGGTCTGCCTTGGCGCGCACGGAGCCGAGATCCGCTTGGAAGGTGACGGTTTCGAGCTTGGGTAGATAGTCGGCCAGGGCGATCGCCTGATCAGCCTTAAAGAAAAACTGTCCGTCCGAGAGCCTAGCCCGAATCACGCGCTCATTCCCGGCGGCAATGACGTCAGACTTGCCAGGATCTCCATTAGAAATCGTAATGAAATAAGGCAGCAGCCCATGGTCCTGGACGCTAGATTGGCCTACGGGCCTTACCGGAAAATAGCGCTGGTGACTCACCATCTCTGTCGTGACAACTTCAGGCGGAAGCTCTAAAAACTCTGCTGCAAAACTGCCCACCACTGCCGTAGGCCACTCCACCAAAAAGACGACCTCAGACAGCAAATCCCCTGGAATCTCGGCCTGTCCCCGGACGGATTGGGCCGCACTCTTGACCTGCTTGAGAATAGTTGCTTGGCGCTGGTCGGGGTCAACCTGGACGTAGGCCGATCCAAGGGTTTCGGCATAGGCGGCTGCGGTTGGAATAGAAACAGGATCTGGGTGCAGCACACGATGCCCCCAAGAGAGGCGATCGCTCTTGACCAGGGTGCCAGCATTTTCAAGTTGGAGGGGCAGCACGGCCTCATTCCAAAGGCTCACAAGCCACCGCACCGGACGCGAAAAGCGCAGATCTCCCTCGGCCCAGCGCATAAAGCGTTTACCCTCTAGACCAAAAATCCATTGGGGAATCAGCTCGGAGAGGACTTCCGGCGTGGCGCGGCCTTCGGTCACTTTCCGAACAAAGACAAACTCGCCTTTGTCCGTAGGGCGTAGCTCAAAGTCCGACACTTCAACGCCCTGCTTTCGGGCAAAGCCGAGGGCGGCTGGGGTTGGCTGTCCGTTCTTAAAAGCTGCTTGGGCTGGGGGACCCTTGATTTCTTCTTCCCGCTGGGGTTGCTGGTCTGGCAGACCCTGAATGAGAACCGCCAAGCGTCGAGGTGTCCCAAAAACCTCAATCTGGTCAGCCTCCAGAAAATGCGCCTTAAGATCTGCCGGAATCCGCGATCGCCACTGCTGCAGTGCGGACGCCACAAACTGTGCGGGTAATTCTTCGGTTCCAACTTCCAACAAAAACGTCGCCATAGCCCTTTCGCACAGTCCTAACTAAGTCAAGGTCCTAAAAATTCTGAATTATTCCCGAAGGTCTTTGGCTAAGCATCTACCCCATCGGCTTGGCCATCATTACGGCCCCGCTTAGCTTCAACAGTTTACCTTGATTGTTTATCCTGATTTAACCCTGAGGGTTTAATCCTGAGGGTTTTGGATTACTCTTGCCCTGAATTGCTGGTTCTGAATTACTGGTTCTGATTTACTGGCTCAGCATTACCTGGTCACGGATTGAAAGATCACAATCATGAATCCATAGGCAATCAAAATGATTAACAGGCCCATGAGGTTGGTTTGAGAGAGAAAAGGCGATCGCTCGTCCCTCCCATCACGCCCAGCCTGGGGCTTGAGCCAAAACTTCAAGACTCCAGTTGTCAGGGGCATCACAACCCAAGTCAGCAGCACGCAACTCACGAGATTATTGACAAACATTTTTGGCGCGAGTGGCCAAGACGCCATAATGCCAAACTGATCAAACACCATCGTTTCCAGCATCACCGTCGGGTAGAGGCCCAGCAGTACGGCACAGGCTTGCTTCCAAGCTGGTGGAGCTATCTCTGAAGCACCCTCCCTAAACTGCCCAAACCAGCCTTCAAACCCTGTCTGAATTTTGTAGCGGTAAGGGCCAAATTTTTTCTTTCCCTTGCCAATGATCCCGTAGCGAATATCTGAGTCGAGCCATTCTCCCAGATGGGCAGAAGAGTCAAAATGCACAACGATGTACCACTTCTCCTGAACCCCAGGAATCGGTCGACACACGTCGGTTTTTAGATAGCCCTCAAACTGTAAAAGACCCGCCTTGATTTCGGATTGCCAATGGAGAAACTGCGCCTCCTTGTCCTGGGCAATTTCATCATATTCAATCACAATGCTGGCATTGGACTGTGCCTGGGGGTCATTGTCTTTGGGCATTGGAGAGAAGGTACTTAGATTTGGATAGATTTAGATTTGGACAAACTCACGGGTGACAGGTACGGATATTGTATTGGCATTGTCAATGTGCCTACTGCCAGAACCTACCGCCAGAATCTACCGCCAGAATCCACCGCTAGAAACTATTGATAAAAACCATTGCTAGAAATTCTGGTCAGTGCAGCTTAGAATGACCTCAAGTTTAAGGGCTAATTATTTAAGAGCTTAAGAGGCATAGGTATGGTTCGACTGCGAGAGTTGCTCACACAATTGCCCATCACGCTGTTTGCTGAGGATTGGCGATCGCTCTCCCATCCGGCGCTGGATGCAGAAGTGACGGGGCTTTCCACCAACTCTTGGACTGCCCAGCCAGGGCATCTCTTTTTAGGAATGCCAGGGACGCGGGTGGATGGCGGTAACTTTTGGTCGAGTGCCGTCCAGTCCGGGGCGATCGCAGCACTGGTCTCCACCCAGGCCGATCGCGGTTCCCTCGGCGATGCCCTAGTGATCCCCATGACGGACATGAATGAAGCCTGCGCGGCGATCGCCACGGCCTTTTTTGGTCATCCTACGCGCCAGCTCAAGCTGGTGGGCATTACCGGAACCAACGGCAAAACCACCACCAGCCATCTGATTGAGTATCTGCTTAACCAGACCCAGCACCCCACCGCACTACTGGGCACCCTCTATGCTCGCTGGCCTGGATACGAAGAAACCGCCACCCACACCACCCCTTTTGCCGTGGATCTCCAGCAGACCTATCGACAAGCCGTTGAGGCAGGCTGCGCCTACGGCATTATGGAAGTCAGCTCCCATGCCCTAGACCAAAAGCGGGTGCTGGGCTGTGAATTTGACGTGGCCGTCTTTACCAACCTCACTCAAGATCATCTGGACTACCACAAAACCCTAGAGCGCTACTTTGAAGCAAAGGCGTTGCTCTTTTCTCCCACCTACCTGACGGGTAAAGCCATTCTCAATGCTGACGATGAGTATGGTCTCAGGCTAGCTGCCCGGTTGCCTCAGGATCAAGTCTGGACTTATAGCACAGTCTCTGACGCTGCTGATTTATGGACGAGCGAGCTGAGTTATGGTGTTTCGGGCGTTTCGGGCCAGCTCCACACCCCCGCCGGAAAGACTGCCTTTCAGCTTCCTTTGGTGGGTCAATTTAATGTGGCCAATTTCCTCGCCGCAGTGGGGGCTGGCTTAGCGCTGGGTCTAGCGCTGGAATCGATTGTGAAAGCCCTGGCCACCTTTACGGGTGTCCCAGGACGAATGCAGCAAATTGTGGTGAAGCCCGACCAGGATATTAGCGTGGTGGTGGATTATGCCCACACCCCCGATAGCCTGAAAAACCTTCTCGAAGCTGCACGCCCCTTTGTTCCAGGAAAAGTCATTTGCGTGTTTGGCTGCGGTGGCGATCGCGATCGCACGAAGCGGCCGCAGATGGGCGCGATCGCGGCTGAGCTGGCCGATCTTGCCGTCGTTACCTCCGATAACCCAAGAACCGAAGATCCGCACAAGATTTTAGAAGATGTCCTGGCCGGTATTCCTGCCGCCAGCAGCCCCCTAGTAGAAGCAGATCGCCGGACTGCCATAGAGATAGCGATCGCTCAAGCCCAACCTGGTGATGCCGTACTTATTGCGGGTAAAGGCCATGAAGACTATCAGATTTTGGGCACAGAGAAAATTCACTTTGATGATCGTGAAGAAGCGGAAGCTGCCCTCAAAAAACGGTACAGCCTCCTGTAGCAGTTTTCTTTAATACCTCCCTCCTAGAATCTCTCCCGGACTAGAATCTCTCCCGGACTAAAATCCCTCCCGGACAAAATGATTGCCTAGATGATTAAAGTTGTTATTGTTGATGACCAAAAAGTAGTCACTCAAGGACTCAAGGCTCTGCTGGAAGCAGAACCTGATATTGACATTGTGGGGACGGGCGCAAATGGTCAAGAGGCGATCGACTTGGTTAGCGCCCTCAGTCCGGATGTTCTGCTCATTGATCAGTACATGCCCGTCATGGATGGTGTTGTAGCGGCTCAAATTATTTGCAGACGCTTTCCGTCCGTTTCGGTACTGATGCTGAGCGGGTCAGAGCCAGACGAGACGATCGCTGCTGTGCTTCAGGCGGGCGCTCAGGGATATCTCTTAAAAAGTACTTCAGCCGAAGACTTGGCCAACTCGATCCGCTCCGTTCATCGAGGCTATAGCCAAATGAGCCCAGGGCTGATGCAAAAGCTGCTGGCCGGAATGAATACCGCCAGCCCTGCGCCCCCTACTGTGACGCGATCGCCAGAAGATGAACTTTTGAAAACCCTCTCAGACCTGCTGATCAACCCCAATCAGTTTGAGCTAGAGCCTATTCTGGTGCTTTTGGAGCGGGTGGAGACGCCTGACCTTGCGGCTAGCCTGATGACGCAAATCGACAAAAAGCTGCAGCGCAACCCAGGCCATGTGAGCGCGCTGTACTTAGCAGGGCAGCTCATTGTGTCCTTTAATCAACATTCACGGCTAGCCATTAACTATTTTCGACTGGCCTATCAACATGCTCAGACGCAAGGGTTTTCCTTGACCGTGCGGCTTCAAATTTGTCAGGCCGCCTGGGCCGCTAACGCTGCTGAGTCGCAGGTCTGGCTTCAGGAACTGCTACAGACCTGGCCGCCTAGTCAATCCCATTACGACTTTTTTTCGGCGCTAGAGAATATTTTTGGTCGCGCTAGTCTCCCCTATCGGTTACTCAAAGCGGGTTGGGAAATTCAGATGCTAGGGGGTTTATGTGATCAAGCCGATAGGCTAAAGTCAAAATTAACGCTATCTAGACACCTTCTGCCCCAATAGAAATCGACAATAGAAATCGACAAGACCGTAATAGAAATCAACAAGATCGAATAGCAAAAATTCACTGAGCAGAAAGAATAAGCAAACGTAACGCTGGCAAACGTTTTTGGGCGGCAAAGGAGAATACCCAAAAGGTTGAGCGATCGCAATAGAACGGTTACAGGAAAAAGCTTTGAACGAGATTGATCAAATTGAGCAGGAATTAACCGCACTGCGAAAGCGTTTTGCAGAGTCGGGCGAGGTTCTAGAAGAGCTTGCCCGACTAAAAACGCAGTTTGCAGGCCTACTGGAGCAGGGAGAAGCGCTCCAGTCCAATCTCAGCCGTACCGAGACACTCTTCAAAAATATCCCCGATCAGTCCAAGGCACTAGAAGTCAAACTTGCCCAGATTGAGTCACAATTTGAAACGCGCTCTGAGCAGCTTCAGGCGCAGCTCACCAATTTTCGGTTTGATTTTGACGCTATGGGGCGTCAACTCCAAGAAAAAATAGAGCAAGACCACCAAGGATTGGCTCGCCTTGAAGAACTTCAGAAAAAGGGAGCGGCCAACCCAGACGGAAGCGATCGCATTCAGTGGATTGAGAGTTCTCTCCAGCACTTCAACTCAACCCTCTACACAGACCGAGCCGCGATGCAAAAGCTAGAGCGCCGCTATAACGAACTCAAGCGCTATGTCGATACCTTTGCCACGGTGAGCGGCATTGTGGGGTTTTTGATGCTACTAGGGCTGCTTTTCCTGCGCTAGTCTGCTTCTGATGCAGGACTGATTCCCTAGGGAGGAGGAGGGGCAATGAAAAATCAAGCTTCTGAAGCCCCTCGCCTTTGGCTGAGGGATTTGGGGTGAGGGGCTTCAAATGCATTATCGAACTCACGCTCACATCGAAAATCTCGTACCCTCTCGCTACACTGTTTCGTTGGGTGACGCCGCCCCTTTGTATTCAATCAGGACACTGCGATCGCCCCTGAGCCGATGAAAATGGAACACCAGCAGCCCCTGAAGCTCTGGAAACTTAATCAACGTGCAGAATAGGGCATAGTACAGTGCAGTTTTACTGCCATCGCGATCGCGCTTCTGCCGAAAGATTTTGCCTGCCAGCAGCGGGTAAAGCAACCATAGCCCAAGGCTCCAGCCGTGAGTGAAGGGGCAAAGCACCAAGCTCACCAACGGCAGTCCCAAGCCCCAAGTCAAAATCCGGAAGCACTCCCGCTGCCAAAATCGCTCTGGATCGTGGCGATGGAGCCAGGATACTTCTGCGTAGGCGTGCCCACCGCGTACCGCTCTTGTCCACCACTGCCCAAACCGCATCATTTGGGCATCATGGAGCGTCATCTCCGCATCAATGCGCAAAATCTGCCAGCCTTGGTGGCGCAGCCGGAAACAAAGCTCTGGCTCCTCTCCTGCAATCAAATGAGGGCGATATCCGCCCACCTGCTGCAGCGCAGCCACTCGCATCAAAGCATCTCCCCCACAGGCGATCGCTTCTCCGACGGGCGTATTCCACTCTAGGTCACACAGCATATTAAAAACAGAAGCTTCGGGAAAACGCTCCCGCCGTCGGCCACAGACGACTGCTGCCTTGGGATGTTCTTGAAGGCTTGCCAGAGCAGTTTGACACCAGACCGGATTGAGCGCACAGTCACCATCTACAAACTGAACGTAGCTGATGGGATATAGCTCCAGGAGCCGCTTTAGCCCTAAATTTCGCGCACGAGCCGCAGTAAATGGCTCTGCCATATTCAGCACAACGACTTCCACCCCCAATGCCTGGGCCTGGGCCACACTGCGATCCGTCGAGCCAGAGTCTACATAGACAATGGGATGGGATTGAGACTGGGACTGGGATTGGGATTGGCTTTGAAAGAGAACCTGAGCGATCGCAGACTGGAGACAGGCGACCAGTCGCTCCCCCTCATTTCGCCCAATGATCACAATCCCAAAGCAAGGCTGAATGGCGATCGCTTCCGAGCCTTTTATTTTTGGGTCTTTTTCTGCACCAGCGCCCTGTCGACCCTGCATTATGAAACCCCTTCCGCGCTAATTTTGGAAGGGCTGGACTCAGAAGCTCTCGCGCCTGATGCCCTTGTGTCTGATGCCCTCGCGTCAGAGGCATTAGTTATAGGGCCATTAGGTACAGAGCCATTAGGTATAGAGGGATAAGGCCTAGAGGGATTAGACCCTTCTAAACCCAACACCCGCGCTGGAATTCCAACGGCAGTCTGTCCTGGAGGGATATCCTTTAGCACCACGGCATTTGCTCCCACATTGGCATCATCTCCAATCTGCACTGAGCCTAAAATTTTGGCACCCGCCCCCACATTGACCCGCTGGCCAAGCCTAGGTGCTTCTAGAGGGCGCTCTAGATATCGGTTGCCTAGGGTCACACCCTGTCTCAGAATGCAGTCATCCCCAATCACGCTGCCGCCGTGAATAATGATGCCGCTCTGATGCTCAATGATGACCCGCCGCCCAAGCTGTACTGTGTAGGGCAGATCAATGCCGTAAACGTTCCGTACATGGCGATAAAGCGATCGATATAGCAGACTAGCGGGGGCACGCAGCGCTTTCGGCTGAATCTGCATCCGCCACACGCCAAAGCGCTGCACCGCCACCGCCCGGAATCCGGGCTTTGTCCAGTCTTGTCCGTGGGCAACCCAGTCTTCTTTAATCTGGCTCCAGAATCCTATTTTGGTTTGGGACTTTGGGCTGGGAGCTTTGCTGGAAGCAGAATTGGGAGCTAGTTGGGGGTCTATACTCATTGCTGAACTCCTTTTGTCCAGAGCCTAGTTTGTCCAGAGCTTATTTGGCCGAGAGCTTACTTTGCAAAAGCCTATTCCGAACCCAGACACTGTTTTGCAAAAAATCTTGGAGAAAGTGGGGCGGGTCTGGATCTGGCTTTTGCTGCAGCACCCGACGCATTCGCCACAAGGCAAAGCCCGTCATCCAGCCTAGATCGGTCAAGGCGCTATAAATCCAGCCGTGATGCTTCAGAAAGTAGCGGCGGCGGGAGTTAAACCAGTATTGGGGTCTGCGCTGCGGCGCTTTTTTAGTATCCGTCACGCCAGAACTCTGGCCGACCAAATGCACTACGCGGCTTTGAGGCACATACCAGCAGCCCCAGTCCGCCTGCTTTGCCCGCCGACAAAAATCAACTTCTTCAAAATATAAAAAGTACGCTTCATCCATCAGCCCTACGGACTCAAATACTTCCCGACGCACCATCAGGCTAGCACCCGCCAACCAGTCTGCTGGACAGGGATGATCGCTCAGAGGTAGCGTAATGAGCTGATTCAGTAGGAGCTTTGACACAACCCCCAACCTGATTCCCTGATCAAGTTCGTTCCAAAATGAGGGGAACCGAAAGGCAGAGTATTGGGGGGTTCCGTCCGGATCTTCAAGGCGGCTTCCCGCTATTCCCACCTCTGGATGGGCATCTAAAAACTCAGCTAGCGCGGCGATCGCACCGGGCTGCGCTACGGTATCTGGGTTCAGCAACAGAATGTAGGCGGGTGGCGCTGAAGACTGGAGGGCTTGACGAATTGCTACATTATTGCCAAAGCTAAATCCACCGTTGATCGAGAGCGGCTGGAGTGAAATCCAATCCTCCCAGTTCCGCGCCGTAATTTCGGATGCGAGGAATTCCACCGAGCGATCGCCAGAGGCATTATCCACCACCACCACTGAGAGCGGAATAGACTGCTGCTCTGCGGCAAGCGCGCTCAGACAGTCCAGCGTTAGCTGTGCCGTTCGATAATTGATAATAACGACCCAAATCCGGTGGCCTTGCATCGGCGCTAGAGACTTTGAGGGGTTGGTCATGGATGATTTGTGAATGATTTGTGAATGATGTGTGGATAGCTTGGGGATGGCTTCTGAGCCGTAGCGTCTCCGTAACGTCTCCGTAGTGTCTCGTCTGTTTACCCTCTAGCATTCCCGCTTCTCGCCGCCAAGCCCACTTTCAGCGCGATCGCTCAATCTTTCCTCAACACGCCCTGAATGACAGTCCAGCTCCCAAGCGATAAATTTAAGATCAGTATTCTGCACAACAAACTAACCCCAGCACTTTACCTACAATCAAAATATAAGCAAAATGTTAAGGAGCAAAAATCATCCGCTTCACTAAATTCGATGTATTTTAGTGAGGGTTGCCATAGCCGACTCTTGAGAGGCTGGTGGCTCAAACGCAGCGGTTGATGAGACAGGGATTAGTGTGAGATGAGTGTGAGACTGTGCAAACTACCCTAGCTCCGGGGCAATCTACCTACATTCAGACTAAATCAGAGAGCTAGATCTAAAGAGTTCTTTTCTCGTCACTTCGAGAAGCATTTTTATTACGAGATTTTTATTACAACATCCTTCCACGCTGCCTCAGGGCAAGTGGTTCTTGAGGATAGACCCGCGCTATTGTAAAGAAAGATTGAATTACACTTCACGCATCCTGAGGGGAACCTTGCTATGACTCAGCTCAAACATAACAGCCCCAACATTACAGCATTCCAAGCGGATGGTCGTTACTGGAACGAACTAAAGCACGCTATTTCTGACACCTCCGGTTTCAAGCGCTGGATTCTAGAGCGCGACCCCGACATCAAAGATGCCAGAGCTACCCAGGATGCCATGGTTCAGCTTTATCTCCGCCAAACGCTCGAAACCCTGGCATACTAGACCCCTTAGAATCACCCGATAAACTTAGCCAACCATCCGCCGTTCTCTGGAGAGCGGCGGATAATTTTTAAGCGTGGCAGATTTGGGTGGAGGCTTAGTTTTAACCTCACCTACTGCGGTAATCCTCTAATCCTCAAAGCTTTATTTGAGAAAGAGCGCAGAGGCTTACTGAAAGACTTTAGACCTAAACGCGCTTGGATGGGATCGAACCATCGACCGACCGCTTAGAAGGCGGTTGCTCTATCCACTGAGCTACAAGCGCAAAACGTTTCAATACTAAACTTGACTCAAGAAGCGATCAATCTACTTCTAGATTTCCTTCCGTAGATTTCCTTTAGATCATTGTAAAGGATGAACCTAAACTTTTCGCCCATTCGGCGTTGAATAGGATGCACTTTTCGCTGAATTGCTGAATCATTGCAGCAGTTCAGCTGGTTTTCTTATCGACTACGAGATAGTTTGTTAAGATGCCAACAGGCTTTTATGCGGAACCCAACGTGTTCTTGACTGATCAACTGCTGCTCAATTTTCAGCGTTGCCATCGACAAGCCTTTCTAGAGGTGCATGGCGATGCTGCTGCGCGTGGGCAGGTCAATGATTTTCTGCTCAAGCTGGGGGAAGACAAACGCCGTTTCCAGCAAGACTTACTCAAAGATCAAACGGTGGCACGCCCTAGCTATCCCCACCATGACTGGGAGGCGGGAGCTGCTGCAACCATAGACCTGATGCGTCAGGGTGTGCCCGTCATCTGCAATGGGGTGTTGCTGTCTCATCAGCCTCAGAGAACCCAATCTCAAGGGCCAAGCCAAATTTTCAAAACTGAGTCCGTGGCCTATGTCAGTACCCCAGATTTGCTCATGCGCAGACCTGGGGTTTCTGTTTGGGGGGATTGGCGCTACGTTCCAGTGGATATTAAGCTCAGCAAGCGCCCTAAGCTGGAGTATCAAATCCTGGGTGCGTTCCATGCTCAGGTTTTGGCGGAGGTACAGGGTGGCGCGGTTGAAGAACCCTGGCTATATCTACGGGAAAAGGGTTGGTACACCATTGATTTAGAGCGGGTGCTGCCCCAGATGGAGGAGCTACGCGCTGCTCTCTTGACGATGCTGCTCCAGAAGGCGGAGCCGGAAGTTTTTATTGCTCGGAATCGATGCGGAATGTGCGTTTGGTTTGATGCTTGCTATGCGATCGCCCAGGCGGAACAGCATTTGTCCTTACTGCCGGGCGTCACGCCCACGCGCTATCCTGTCCTCAAAGCCTACAACTTGGCCTCGGTAGAGCTTTTAGCCCAAAGCGACCCGTCAACGCTCCATGCCAAGACAGGGTTAGGACATGACGTGACGCGCAAGCTTGTATCCCAGTCCCAGGCTTTCGTTCATCAGCGACCTGTATTTCTAACGGAAGCCCTGCATTCCGGCATTTTAATGTCGCTGCCCACAACGCCCATTGAGCTGTACTTTGATATTGAAGCCGAACCCAGCCTCAACTTGGTGTACTTGCATGGGGTGCTGGTGGTTGATCGGGTGCGGAACGAGCAGGAATTTTTCCCCTGTCTTGCCAAAGCTCCAGCAGATGAAGAACAGGCATGGTGGGCGCTGGTCGACCTTTTATCGCGCTACCCGGACGCGCCTATTTTTCACTTTTGTGCCTATGAAGTCCAGACTGTGGCTCGATTGGCACAGCAGTACGGCGCACCCCATCGATTTGTAGAGTCGCTCCAGCCGCGCTTTTTTGACCTTCACGCCTGGGTGACGCGGACAGCGGCCCTGCCCATTGAGAGCTATACCCTAAAGCTCATTGCCCGCTGGCTAGGCTTTGAATGGCGGAATGCAGCGGCCAATGGGGCCCAGGCCATTTGCTGGTATAGTGAGTGGCTTGAGACTCAAAACCCCCAGTTTTTAGAAGATATTGTGCTTTACAACGAAGATGACTGCTTAGCGACCTATCATGTCAAAGATTGGCTCACACAGTTTTTAGCGGAGCAGGTTGAGCGCCATCTTCCACCGATCGCAGCTGGTTTTTAGATCGGAGTTCAATGCAGAAGCAGGATCAGGGCCAGGATCAGAAGCAGGATCAGGTTTGTGAGCAGATCCGCCAGAGGGTTCGCAAGCATATCCGGATTGTTCTCGTTGAGCCTGCGGGGCCGCTCAACGTGGGTTCGGTCGCGCGGGTGATGAAAAATATGGGGCTGGAAACCCTCGTTCTGGTGAATCCTCACTGCGATCCGGTCGGTGCGGAAGCGCGGCAGATGGCGGTTCATGCGGCCGATATTTTGGAAGCAGCGCAGACGGTTGACTCTATTCCAGCGGCTTTGACAGGGTGCTACCGTGCGATCGCCACAACGGGTCGGCCACGCGCTGCCGCGAATCTCGAACACCCACGTCAGGCATTACCCTGGCTGATCGAGCAGCCCTCTGCCCTGATCTTTGGCCCAGAAGATCGGGGACTCAACAACGCAGAGTTGAACTACGCCCAGCGGTTTATTGGAATTCCGAGTAATCCAGTATACCCTTCCCTCAACTTGGCTCAGGCCGTTGCGGTTTGCTGCTATGAGCTGTATCAGTTTACCCAGGCTCAAGCGAATCAGACTGCGCCCTTTCCCGCCGTTGAGCCAGCCCTTCAGGATTCCGATGCGCTAGTGCCTGACCCATTGGCGTCTATGGATGCCTTGGAGGGATACTTTCAGCACCTGGAACAGGTTCTGCTGGAGATTGGATTCCTGCTGCCCCATACCGCACCGAGCCGAATGCAGAAACTGCGGCAGATTTTTGGGCGATCGCAGCTGTCTGAAGCAGAACTAGCCCTGCTGCGGGGCATTTTACGACAAACCGCTTGGGCAGTCCAGCAACAACCTTCTCAAGGACAGAACTAGCCTATCGGAAACCGCTTCGGAACTGCCCTTGACTGGAGCCGCCCCGTAGGCGCTTGCCTAAATCGGCATCCCTCAGCAGTGTCTTGGAGAAGTTTCTTGAAGAAGTGTCTTGAAGAAGTTTCTTAGGCAGTTGCCGTATCAAACAGCATGGTGGTCATGTAGCGCTCCGTCCATTCTGACCCAAAAGACTTTTCTAAGACCCGTCGCGTTTTGTCATTTTGCTGCTGCTTTGCGCAGTAGTATTCCTGGCCTGCCCTAACTTCCAGTGCGTCCTGGACGGAGCTGACGGGCATCGTTTGGCGTGCAGCTAAGCAGTGCAGCGTCACAACATTTTCAACATGCTGGAGGAACGCATTTTCTTCTTCTGGAGTGACCGGCCGCACAAAGATACAAAATTTAGAAAAAATATCGCCCCAGTCCGGTAAATCGCGGGGCTGAGAAAACGGATATTGGGGTAGAACTGCAAGCTCAGTTCGGTAGTGTGGGGGTAGCTGACGCTCGGCATTCACTGGAGAAAGATCCGCGATCGCCGCATTGATGCCAGACTTCCCGCCCACGAGGTCAGCGCCAAAAATCGGCAGCGCATAGTCAGGGTGTGGAAACATCACGCAGTGCAGAATATCCAGCTTATGGCCCACTTGAGCCAGCTCTAGGTGCAGCTTACGAAACTGAGGCGTTTGGTAGCAGTGATTTTCAATCACAAGGCGCTCCCCCTCAAGGCTGCCCTCCACGTAGCCCAAGCCCTCTGGAATCTGGTAGGGAGAGAGGGTGAGGTACTGTCGCCAGGTATTTTCAATACAGTCCGCCAGCCGATGAATGAGGGGATGCTGGGACTCGCGTAGTGAAGGGGAAACAACCTGAGGCATGGCGCTGACAATCGTGAGGGAATGCCCCAATCCTGCCGTAAGGGATGTGCAGGAACTGTGCAAAGACTTGAGGGTTTATTTATTCTACCGCTGTGGAATTGGCATGAGCAAGCCTGAAACGGGTTAGGAAGAAAATTTAAGTTTTGCGAACTTTAGATCGTCGAGGATGGCCCTTGGTCATTGTTTAAGCCTGCCTTGCCATAAATTGGAATGAGAAACCCCTTCAGAAATTGATGGCGTAACAAATTAATGGCGTAACAAATTGATGGTGTAACGTTCCAGCGCACCTTCTATTCCTTGACAGCCTTCTCAGAACGGCCTCCAGGTCAGCTAATTCCTTCGACTTTTTAGAGCAAATCGCTGTGCGGGGGCCGCCATGAAAATCTTGCTCATTGAAGACGATCACACCACCACTGCTGCCCTCACCCAGCGTCTGGCGACCTATCACTACATCATAGATGTCGTCACCGATGGCGAAACGGGCTGGATCTACGCCACAACCTTTGAGTATGACCTCATTGTTTTAGAGGTTTGTCTGCCCAAGCTCGATGGCCTGAGCTTTTGTCGGCGCTTTCGAGCAGAAGGCTATGTCGTGCCGCTTTTGTTCTTAACGGCCCAGGGGAGCAGTCTGGATAAAATCCGAGGGCTGGATGCGGGGGCTGACGACTATGTGACAAAGCCTTTTGATATGGGCGAGCTGAGTGCTCGGATTCGCGCTCTGTTGCGCCGGAGCAGCGCGACGCCTTTCCCCCACCTCATCTGGGGAGAGTTGATTTTAGACCCCAGCACCTGTGAGGTTACCTATGGCGATCGCCCTTTAACCTTGACGACTAAAGAATATGAGCTGCTGGAGCTATTCCTGCGGGACTGCCGCTACGTCTATAGTGCTGAGGAAATTCTAGATCGGCTGTGGTCTTCGGAAGAGTTTCCGGTTGAATCTACCGTGCGATCGCACCTCCGGCGGCTGCGCCAAAAGCTAACGGCTGCGGGGGCACCGCCCGACTTTATCTCAACGCTCCACGGGCGTGGATACTACCTCAAGGCTGAGAGCCCGCCAGTAGAGCCAAGCCAGACCCTGAATGTAGCGACCTCTCAATCTCCGGATCTTTACGCTCCCCTTCTGCTGATGGTCATCCAGGACGCTGCCGATCCGATGACCCCATGTCAGACAACTGCGCTGGCTAATGCGGCGGCGGCGGCGGGACTGCGAACGGCGATCGCGACGACGCTAGAGCAGGCTCAAAGCTGGCTGCACGCTGACCTCAACAGGCTTCAGCAGCCTAGCGCCATTCTTTTGGAGCTACCTTCAGCACCTTGGGGAGTAAACGATAGACCCAGGCCGTCAACAAGGCTCTTTGCGCCCGATGCGCTTAAGCCCAGTACATTTGATTTATCGCTCCTTCAGGACTTTGCCGTAACGTACCCTGATCTTCCCCTCTTGGTTTTGGGACGCCAGCTTGAGCTATTTGATCGCCTAGATATTGTGCAGCATGGGGGCAAGATTATCTTAGAATTACCTGCACCTGCGGAGGAGGTGATTGCAGCGGTTTGCACATGCCTTTCCCGCATTCACAAAGGACTCAAGGTCATGGTGGTGGATGACGACCAAACGCTTTTACGGACCCTAACAACGCTTCTTAATCCTTGGGGGTTTAAGGTGTCTACCCTAGCGGCTCCCCAGCAGTTTTGGAGCGTTTTAGAAGCGGTCAACCCAGATGCGCTTGTGCTGGATATTAAGATGCCCCAGATCAATGGACTGGAGCTCTGTCAAATTCTACGCAGCGATTTACGCTGGCAGCAGCTTCCTGTTTTACTGCTGAGCGAGCTAAGTGATGTGCAAATCCAGCAGCGAGCTTTTGCGGTGGGTGCAGACGACTATCTGTGTAAGCCCATCGCAGGGCAAGACTTAGCCCATCGCATCCTAAATCGCCTCCAGCGCAGCGCTGAATCTGCCCATTAAGCCTGATCCCATGGCTGGGGTACATTTAGCGACAGCCTAAAACCGATCTTTCATGGCGCGGAGGCGGGCAAAATTTTCGGTTGGATCTTGGGTTTGGGTTGTGGCCATTAGAGATGGTAAATCCCATCGCAGGAAGGGATTAATTTGTTTTTCCAGGGTCAATTCAGCAGGAATGGTGGACTCTAGGCGCTGGCGTAGGGTTTTGACTAGGGCATATTGCTGCTGAAGCACCGTATTCTGGGGCTCAACGGTGAGTGCAAACTGGAGATTTTTTTCGGTGTACTCGTGGGCACACCAGACTCGCGTCTGGTCTGGCAGCGATCGAATTTTTGAGAGCGATCGCACCATTTGGGCGGGTGTCCCTTCAAACAGGCGACCACAGCCCGCTGAAAACAGCGTATCTCCACAGAACAGTTCACCCATTTCGCCTTCCCCAGCATTATGGGATGGCGCAAAATAGTAGGCAATATGTCCACGGGTATGGCCCGGAACAAACAACACTTCAGCAGTGCGGCCCGCAAAGGTCACGCGATCGCCCTCGTTGAGAAAGACCTGTTGTCCTGGAATCCGGCCTCGGTCTGCCTCGCTACCATAGACCACAGCCTCAGGAAAGCGCTCCAGCAGCGCCTGGTTGCCCCCCACATGATCTCCATGGTGGTGGGTAATGAGAATGGCTGTTAATTCTGCACCTAAGGCCTGGAGGCGCTCTAGCACGGGTTCGGCAAGGGCAGGGTCAACGACTGCCGCTGTTTGCTGGTCGGGGTCGTGCAGCAGAAAAATATAGTTGTCCTGTAGGACGGGCAGACGTTCAATTCTCATTATTTCAATCTTCGTTGCCTCAATCTTTGTTGTTTCAATCTTCACTGTGCTTTGGACTCCAGCGATAGAGCGCTAAACTCAGTGTCTCCTGGGCATCAAAAACCACGCCCTCCCGCTCCAGAAGAATACGCTGAAGGTCGTCATTGCCTTGGCGCATGGGCGATCGCGAAATTTTTCCTTGGGCATTCACAACCCGATGCCAAGGAATATCTGAATCGGGCGCAACCTGGAATAGGGCATATCCCACCTGTCTGGCGCGACCGTAAAGCCCTAAAAGCTCAGCAATCTGTCCGTAGGTAGCCACCTTGCCAAAGGGGATCTGCCTCACCACCTCATAGATAGCGGCATACAGGGGCTTTGCCTCAGCGTTAGTCTCTTTTGGTGCGCTAGACAAAACCATGCTCCGCCAGAAAGTCTGAGGTGATCACGGGCAGGCGGATTGGCTCACGACTGGGTTCACGGTTTGGCTCACGGCCTGACTCACGACCGGATTCACCGCTAGCGTTCATGGGCCAATCAACTTGGGCGGCGGGGATGGGCGATCGCAAAAACTTCGCCACGTATTTTCCTAAAACATCTGTCTCAATATTAACGCTGGTCTGAGGGGTGAGGCGCTGGAGATTCGTCTGGCCAAAACTATGGGGAATCACCGCTGCGGTAAATTGGGTGCCGTCTTCTGTACAGTCTGCGATCGTGAGGCTAATGCCGTTGATCGCAACGCTTCCCTTTGAGACCATGTAGCGCCCCAAGGCTATCGGTACGGTAAACGTGATTAGCCAGGACTCTGCGGATTGCTGGACGCTCTGCACTGTACCGAGTCCGTCGATATGACCCGTCACAAAATGGCCCCCCAGGCGATCGCCCACGCGCAGGGCTGGCTCTAGATTAACCGACCAGTCCGTATCCACCCGATCTCCTAGGGTTGTACGATTCAGCGTTTCCGGTGAAACAGTGACCACAAAACCAGCATCCGCTACGGTCTCAACGGTGAGGCATACTCCATCAACCGCCACACTATCCCCAAGGGCCAAGCCCTCGGACAATCGTCTCTCCTTGCAGGACACCAAAAGCTGCCGTGGGCCAAGGGACTGAAGCTGCCCCGAAGCTTGAATAAGACCCGTAAACATTGCTTTAACGAATTGCTTTAATGGGATATGACTTTAGCTCGCCTTGGGCCACAATCTGATGATCCACCCTGAACGTGAGCACACCAAAACTGAGCGCACCGTGAGTATCAAATTAGACCTAGGATAATACCTTAGTTGATTAAGTTATTTTTACAAAACTCCTTAAAACAAACCCCCTTAAACGGTCAGATGATGACTTGAGCGGGGGTAGGAGGATAAAGCGGCTATTGCTCAGGAATTCAGCGTTTTTGTGACCAAGCGATCGCAGTACCAGTGAATGAGGGGTGCGACCAGGCTATGGAATCGGTTTAGGAGCCCCATCTCTAGTCCAGGGGCGATCGTAAAGGTTTTGTGATGGATGCCGCGCAGGACGGCATCGGCTACTGCTTCAGCGCTCCAGAGTTTTGCCGTTGCTGTGATGCGTTTTGTGGCGAGGGGTTTGGTCAAGTTTTCCGTCACGAGCTGCGGGGTGTCGGTATCGGGTGGGTAGACAATAGACAGCCCAATGCCCGTTTGTCTGAGCTCCCCCCGCAGAGACTCGGCCAATCCACGGAGGGCAAACTTACTGGGGCTATAGGGGGTGTAGCCATAGAGCCCGACTAGACCCGCCCCCGATGAAACCAGGACAATATGGCCTTTCTGCTGCTGCTCCATGACCGGCAGGGCAGCTTTAAGGCAGTAGAGCGACCCGAAGTAGTTGATGGCCATTGTCTTTTCAAAAATGTCTAGGGGCAGCGCCTGGAAATGGCCCGGATGGGCTATCCCTGCACACAGAATCAGCAGGTCAGGTGCCCCTAGCTGCTGGATAGCGGTTTCAATGGCGGTGGCGATCGCTCCCTGGTCGGCTACATCTGCGCTGAGGGTCAACAGCCTTTGGGCAGGCTGTACCTGATGAGCCTCCAGTTCAGCTTCAGTCTGGGCTAGCTTTAGCAGATCTCGCCCGATAAGGGTGAGGCTACTGCCCTGGAGAAACAGCTTAAGGGCGATCGCTTTGCCAATGCCGCTGGAGCCACCGGTAATAATGGCGTGGGGGAAGGCATTAGGCTTCATGGCGCAGGCCAGAAGGATCACGAGAAAGATCACGAGACAGATCACGGGGAGCAGATTCCGAATCTTGGTCGAGATCTTGGTCGGTCAGAAACCTTGCCCGCATCAGATAGTGGAGCCAAGCATTGGGATTTTGCCCTTGATTTTTCATCTTGGCCATCTCTTCCACCAGCACCGCAATGGTGTGGTGGATCTGGTCTTCGGTGTGGGTGCAGCTCAAAAAGAACCGAAGCCGCGCCTCATTAAAGGGCACCGTCGGAAACAGCATGGGCTGTACATTAATGCCGCGAGCCACCATCGCCTTGGAGAGCCGTACCGCCTGGTAGGGGTCGCCAATCATAATGGGCACAATGGGTGAACCCTTGCTCGTTCCGGTATTGAACCCGTGGGACTGAGCTAGCTTTAAGAACAATGCCGTGCGCTCATGGAGCTGCGCTACCCGCTCTGGCTCGGCCTGAAGCTTTTTGAGCGCTGCAAGCGCCGCTGCCGCATTGGGGGGCGTCATGCCCACGCTAGAGATAAAGCCAGGGGCGCTGTACTTGAGGAATTCTACGATCTCCTGATTGGCGGCAATGTAGCCCCCGCAGCTCGCCAGGGATTTGCTCAGGGTGCCCATCCATAAATCGACTTCTGTTGGGTCAATCCCGAAGTATTCCGCAACGCCCCGCCCACGGGCACCCAACACACCCATAGAGTGCGCCTCATCCACCATCAAAAAGGCTTTATAGCGCTTCTTAAGCGCCACAACTGAAAGCAAGGGAGGCAGATCGCCATCGGCACTGTACACCCCTTCGATGACAATCAGCGTCTTCTCAAACTCAGCCCGACGGGTCTGGAGAATTTCTTCTAGCTTTTGTACGTCGTTGTGGGGGAAAGGAATCACCGTTGCGCCCGATAGCTCACAGCCCTGCTGAATACTGTTGTGGCAAAAGGCATCGCACACAATCAGGTCGCTCTTGCCCATCAGCTCCCCGATGGTGCTGACGTTGGTGGCGTGTCCTCCCACGTAGGTAATGCAGTCTTCCGTGCCCAAGAAGTCGGCGATCGCCTGCTCTAGCTCTCGGTGGATATGGCGCTCGCCGGACACAATCCGGCTAGCAGAAACCGAGGTGCCGTAGCGATCAATGGCGACTTTAGCCGCGTTAGAAATATCCGGATCGCCGCAGAACCCAAGGTAGTTGTAGCTTGAAAAGTTAATCAGCGTTTCGCCGCCGACGGAGGTGGTGTCCTTGGCAACCCCATCATGCACCGTGAAAAACGGATTTCCAATCTGTTTCCCCTGTTCCAGGTACTGCTGCAAATTCAGATAGGCCGGAGACAGCTTAAAGTCGTAGAACTCTGGGGCGATCGCGCTTTCGTCAAAAGTTGGCGCTGTGAAGGTTGATGCTGTGAAGGTTGATGCTGCGGGGCTAGATTTCCCGTTGCTGGTCTGTCCATTTCGCTGGGCGATGGACTGGGCGAATTGTGCAGGCTCTGCTGGGCTGTTTTGGGAAGTAGGGGGACTAGGAACCGTCGGGGACGGAGCAATCAAACCCTGAGCGGCCAGATCTGGCGCTAGCGCTTCTGGGGCTAGGATTTCTGGGGCTGGCGCTTCTGGTGCCACAGATCCTGCCCCTAAAGCCAGTACATCCTGAGCCAAGTAGTCAATTAAGCTGCCGACGGTGGGATAGTCTGCGGCCAGGGTGGCGGGGAAGGTATGATTCAGACTGGTTTGCAGCCTGCTTTTCATCTCCATGCCCATCAGAGAATCCATGCCCAAATCCGCAAAGCTTTGGTCTAGACCCACCTCATCCGGAGAGCTGAGTCCTAAAACCTTAGCAATTTGCGATCGCACATGGCTGCTCAAAAATTCCTTGCGCGCTGAGCTAGGCGTTTTTTCGAGCTGAGAGAGAAAGGCAGATTTGGCCTTGGGTTCTGCCACAACAGCCAAATTTTTCAAAAAGGCAGGAACCGTCGGGAACTGCTGTAAAAACTTATCCCAGTCCAGATCCAGTACGCCGAGTTGGGGGACTAAGGACTCACTCTGGGAATGGCTCTGGGAATAGCTTTGGGGTTTGAGCAAGAGCTGCTCTAGTGCCTGCAATCCATCTCCAGGCCGCAGCGGGGTGATGCCCGTAGACGCAATGCGGGCCCGATCGCGATCGCTCAACTGCCCTGCCATGCCCGCGCCCCCCCAAGGGCCCCAGTTAATGCTCAGGCCAGCCAAGCCCAAGTTTCTTCGGTAGTGGGCAAAGCCATCCATAAAGGCGTTGGCGGCGGCGTAATTGCCCTGCCCTGGAGAACCAATCAATGAAGCGATGGACGAAAAACAGACAAAAAAGTCAAGGGGCGTCTCTGGGTACAGCGCCTGGCTAAGCTGGTGCAGGTTCCAGGTTCCCGTCACCTTGGGGGCCATCACTTGGGCAAAAGTCTCTACAGACTGCTGTGGCAAAAGCCCATCCCGCAGTACCCCAGCCGTATGGAAAATACCGGCTAGGGGTGGCATTGAAGCTTTGACCTGCTCAAAGACCTGACGGAGCGGGTCGAACTGTGCCACATCTCCTTGCGCCGTCACGATCTCAGCGTGCTTGCCCTGTCCGTGGCGCTGGAGGTACTGAATGGTTTCCTGGGCGACTTCTGACGGGGCACTGCGCCCCAGTAGGACCAAGTGCCTTGCACCCTGCTCGACCAGCCACTGAGCCACCTGAAGCCCCAGCGCTCCTAGCCCCCCTGTGATCAGGTAGGTTTTGTCTGCATGAATTCTCTTTTTGGCGGCAGGACGAGGCTGCTGAAGAATTAAAACCACTTTTCCCGTGTGTTTAGCCTGAGCCATATGGCGAAAAGCGCTAACGGCCTCTTCAATGGCGAAGGTTTGGTGGGGGAGGGGACGCAAGGCCTGACGGCTAAAGGCTGGCATTAAGCCTTGCAGGAGCGCTGTAAACTGATCGGGCTGCGCTTGGGACAGTTCTAGAAGATCAAAGGCGACATAGCGCACATCGGGGCGCTGGTCGTGAATCTCGGTTTCAGTCCAAATGCCAATTTTGCCAATTTCAATAAAGCGACCCTGAGGAGCTAAGCATTGTAGATTTTTAGGAATAAAGTCGCCATTAAAGCTGTTGAGCACGACGTCAACCCCTTTGCCGTCCGTCTGCGCCAAAATTTCATCGGCAAAGTCGAGAGTGCGGGAGTTGAAAATCTGGGTAATGCCCATTCCTTTAAGTAGATCCCACTTCCCTGGGCTTGCGGTGGCAAAGATTTCAGCCCCAGCCTGCTGGGCCAATTGCACTGCAGCTTGCCCCACACCGCCCGCCGCAGAGTGAATTAAAACGCGATCGCCCCGCTTAATCTGAGCCAAGGAATTGAGCGCATACTGAGCAGTCAAAAATGCCGTGGAAAGGGTTGCAGCTTCGGCAAAGCTGAGGGTAGCTGGCTTTTGCACGACAAAGGCTGCGGGAGTTGTGACAAAGCTGGCCAGACTGCCGATCGCGTTTGCTGCAATGACCTCATCTCCTACATGAAGCTCTTCCACCCCTTCGCCTAGGGCAACAATTTTGCCAGCGCATTCACCCCCAAAAGGAATATCCGTAGCTTCCGGCAGCCCCATCTCGGCCAAATAGTCCTTCAGCATCCCTAAGGCATTTAGGACATCCCGAAAGTTGAGCCCTGCGGCATACACTTCAATTTCAACTTCTCCGGGGGCAGGAGCCTTACGAGAGACGGGGGATAGGGTAAGGCGATCTAGAATGCCGTAGTCTTCAATCTTGAGCTGAAACGCTTTATCTGGGCGTTGAAGCGCAGCTTGAGACGCGCTCTGGCTGGGACGCACCAGACGAGAAACATAGCGTGTCCCTTGACGGTAGGCGATCTGGTCTTCTGTCTCTGGATCGGCTGTTTTTTGGCCGTAGCATTCTGCGACAAGGGCAGAGATAACCGAGGAATCTAGAGTTGGATCTAGGTCAATGCGTACGCATTGAAGATCTGGAAACTCTAGTGCGATAGTGCGCCCCAATCCCCAAAGCGCTGCCTGCTCTACCTGACTCGGTTGCTGCAGTCCGGAATCGGAAGGCCCTTCCACAAATTGAGCCCCAGCCGTCGCGATCAGGAGCCGTGGGGAATAGTGCGTCTCTGGGTGTCCGGTAGTCTGTAACGCTTTAGTTTGTGACGCTTTAACCTGAGCTAATGCCTGCACCAGATTCAGCAGGCCGCCGCAGAGATCAGCGCCGTTATTCAAGGCCAAGTCACTGCCCTGCTGCTGTGCTGCACCCCAGAGGTAAAGGATTCCCTTCAAAGGGAAGTCAGGCTGTGCGGTCACGTCTTGGAGCAGCGTTTGAAAATCTGCGGGGACATCGGAACGAATGCCAATCTCGGAGTCCGTAGCCCGATAGGCCGCTTCTGGCAACACCCAAATGGGGCGATCGCCTTTGGCCAGGAACTGCTCCCCTAGGGCTGCCCAAGACTGAGGAGCATCTGCAAAAATCAGCCAAGTTCCAGACAGGGAGGACCGCTGGGAGGACTGGCTCGCGGTTGAGGGCTGGAGCGCTTGGGGCTGCCACTGGATTTGATACAGCCAGGGGTTGAGATCAAGGGGGCGCTGAAAAAGGCGCTGCAAAATCGGCCGACTGAGCGATCGCAGCGTTAGACCCCGGATCTCAGCCACGGGAGCGCCTGCGAGATCGTAGAGCGTCAGGTCGGCATAGAGCGAACCCTTTTGATGCGATCGCGTCCGCACAAAGCTCCACACCTCGTTGGGGATAGCGCCAAAAACCCGATACTGCTCTATCCCGACAGGCAGATAGACCACGGGAAATTCTTCAATTGCTGAGGCAAAAACCTGAAGGCAGGCGTCCAGCAGCGCTGGATGAATTTGATAGGACGAGGACTGACTAAACGTGTTTGCTGATTGCGCCTCTGCGGGTAGACAGATCCGGCCCAAGGCCTGATCTGGCCCAAACCAAAGCGCCTGAACGCCCTGAAACATTGGCCCATAGTCTAATCCGCGCAGCGCAAGCTGGCGATAGTGATAGCCAACAGACTTAACCTGTGGGCAGCTCCTTTTTGCGTCATCCAGGCTCAAGGGAATAGGCTGTTCTAGATGGGTCTGTTCAGACGTAGACAGCTCAGAACTCCCCCAGCGGATCGTTCCGGCGGCGTGACGTGTCAAGGTTTCGCGATGGGCAGCATTCTGGCTCAAAACCTGAAACCGATACCCTTCCTCCAGAGGCGTGAGCTGAATCCGAAGCTGTTCCTGCTGATTTAAGCGCAGGGGCTGCTCAATGACAATGGACTGGATTTGTAGCGACTGAGCAGGATCTTTTTGGAGCGCCTCCCCTGCGGCAGTGGCCAGCTCTAGATAGGCCGTTGCGGGAAGAACGGGCTGCTCTAACACACAGTGATCCTGAAGATAGGCCAGCGCCGGAGCATTAAGCTGCGACTCAAACCAAATTTCTGCTGGGTTATCAGCCGGAATTCGCCGACCCAGGAGGGGATGGATGGGTTGGGCTGAAGTTTGGGCTGAAGTCTGGGCTGAACCTTGAGCCGCAAGTTGGGCTAAAGTCTGCCCTGCCGACCTGTGTCCTTGTGACCATTCCAAATCTGTCTCAGACCACCAGTAGCGCTGACGCTGGAACGGATAGGTGGGCAGCGTGACTAGCTTGCGTGGATAGTTTTGGTCAAAGCCAGCCCAGTCCACTTCAACGCCCTGAAGGTGCAGCAGGCTGAGGCTGTGGAGTAGCTGCTGCCAGTCAGATTGCTGGGGGCGCAGACTTGGCAGCCAGAGGCAGGCTTCATGGGTGATGCAGGCGCGCCCCATTCCCAGTAACACGGGCTTGGGGCCAATTTCAAGAAAAATCTGCTCGCCTTGGCGCTCCAGGGTCTGCATACTGGCGGCAAAGTTGACGGGTTGCCGGACATGCAGGCACCAGTATTCAGGGGTTGCAATGTCTGACCCAATGGGTGCACCCGTGAGGTTAGAGATCAGGCTGATCTGGGGCCGCGCATAGGTCACTTCTGAAGCAACCTGGGCAAACTCAGACAGCATGGGCTCCATGAGGGGCGAATGGAAGGCATGGGAAACCGCTAGAGTCTTGGTCTTGACTTGCTGGGCTTCAAGGGTGGTCGTGACCTGGGCGATCGCCTCTTTTTTTCCGGAGAGGACAAAGTTATAGGGGCCGTTAATCGCGGCGATCGCCACACCATTGCCGTTGAGAGTGGCCTTGAGGGTCGCCTCATCTGCCAAGACGGCAACCATTGAGCCGTCCTGGGGAAGCGCCTGCATCAGCCGTCCCCTGGTGGCAATCAGCTTCAAGCCATCTTCTAGGCTAAAAACTCCCGCGATACAGGCTGCAACATACTCGCCCACACTGTGGCCCATAACCACAGCAGGCTTAATTCCCCAGGAGATCCAGAGCTGAGCAAGGGCATACTCTAGGGCAAATAGCGCTGGTTGAGTATAGAGGGTTTGATCCAAGAGGTTTTCCGTTAAGTGGCCGTTAGATTGACCATTGGAGCGGCTGGCCTCTGGCTCAGAAAATAATACCTCTAGCAAGGAAGGCTGAAGGTAGGGCTGGAGCAGCTCATTGCAGCGATCCAAAATGGTTCTAAACAGGGGTTGGGTTTGATAGAGTTCTTTTCCCATTCCCCAGTATTGAGCGCCTTGTCCAGTAAATAAAAACGTTACGCGGGGCGCTTTTTTGCCGGATACCTGCCCCGATAAGATATGGGGGCTGTCGGTCTGCCCGTTAATCCAGCCCGTCAGGTGGGACTGCATTTCGGTAGCGGAGGTGCCGCTCAAGATCAGCCGATGGGCAAAGTGCGATCGCCGAGTATTGGCGGTATAGCAGAGATGGGCGGGGTCAATAAAAGGCTGCTGGGTCAGGAGATCCTGATAGCGCTCAGCGAGGGCTTTGAGTGCTGGGGCGCTTTTAGCAGACAGGGCTAAGAGATGGCGAGGCCGCTTGGGGCCAAAAGGTTGAGCAGGGTTAGCCGTCAGCTTGACAGCCTCTGGCTGCGGCGCTTCCTGCAGCACCACATGGGCATTTGTGCCCCCAAACCCAAAGGAATTGACCCCAGCTAGGGCTGGCCCTTCAGCGATGGGCCAAGGTTCCAGAGTTTGCTGAACGCGCAGGGGTAAGACATTGAAATCAATGTAGGGATTAGGCTCCTGGAAATGGATGCTGGGCGGAATCTGCTGATGCTTCAGCGCAAGGGCCGTTTTAATTAGTCCCGTAATACCTGCTGCGGTTTCAGAATGGCCAAGATTGGTCTTCACAGAGCCTACGGCACACAGTTCTCCTGGCGATCGCGATTCAGCGATCGCCGCGCCAAGTGCTTTTAGCTCCAGCGGGTCGCCAATTTTTGTCCCTGTCCCGTGCGCTTCAATGTACTGCGCCTGACCTGGTGAAATTCCAGCCTGGGCAAAGGCCGCCCGCACTACCGCCTCCTGCGCTTCAGGGTTGGGTGCAGAAAGCCCGTTGCTTCGCCCGTCTTGGTTGACTGCGCTGCCCAAAATGACTGCATAGATGGGGTCACCGTCTTTTTGAGCCTGGGACAGCGGCTTTAAGACCACCGCGCCTGCCCCTTCGCTACGGACATAGCCATTGGCCTTAGCATCAAAGGTTTTGCAACGCCCGTCTGGGGACAGCAGCCCTGCCTTACTAAAGCTGACCGTTAAGTCCGCCGATAATAAAACCTGAACCCCCCCGGCGATCGCTAGGGTGCATTCTCCACTGTGCAAGCTCTGGCAAGCCAAATGAACCGCCACCAAGGAAGACGAGCAGGCCGTATCCACCGCAAAGCTAGGGCCCTTAAAGTTAAAAACGTAGGACAGTCGATTGGGAACAATGCAGTTGGTGTTTCCTGTCAGGCTGTAGGGGTCATCGCTGACGACTAAAGACGAATAGTCATGACTCGAAACCCCCACAAATACTCCCGTCTTGCTGCCAGAAAGCTGCTTGGGCACCTGACCTGCATCCTCTAGGGCTTCCCAAGTCGTTTCCAGCATCAGCCGCTGCTGCGGATCCATACTGTTGACTTCACGGGGAGCAATGCCAAAAAACTGCGGATCAAACTGATCCACCTGATCTAAAAAACCACCCCAGCGGGTTGACATTTTGTGGGGCTGGGTGGGGTCTGGGTCATAGTATTCATCAAGATCCCAACGAGAGGTGGGGACTTCAGTAATGGCATCTACCCCATTGCAGAGCAGTTTCCAAAAATCCTGTGGATTATTGACCCCCGGAAAACGACATCCAACGCCAATGATTGCAATGGGTTCTTTACGCATTATGTCCAGCCACACCTAGAAAATTAATCTTAGAAACTTGCTTTTGGAATTTTAATTCTTAATCTTCAAACTTTAATATCCAAAATAAATACCCAAGTCTGAATGTTCCGAGGCTAGTAACCCTCAGGGCGATCGCTAAAACGACATTCAGACGATCTACTCAAACGATCTTGAGCCAGCATTAAGCTAACGATTGAGGATTCAGTAGGAAAGATTCTGAAGCATTTGCGATCTGTTTGATGTATTTATAGCGTATCTAGGACGCTGAGAACCCAGAGGCCGATGACCCAACAAAGCAAAGGGCTAGATACTAGACTTGGAAAGCCAGTGCTCCTGCTCAGCAATCTACTAAGTAATGGGCCAAGGATTCAATGCTGGGGTATTCCCAGAAAATGGTTGGATCCAGGTCTTTCCCAATCCAGTCTGAGAGTTCCGCCGTCAGACCCACCGCCACAGCAGAGTCTAACCCATAGTGAGAAAAGGGTTCCGTAATGTCTACCTCATCGGGCGATACCTGGAGCTGTAGGGCAAGGTTAGCAACAATCCAGCGCTGAATTTCTTCTTGAGTCAGGCCAGAAGCTTTTTGCCGCTGTGGGAAGTCTGCCTCCAGCAAAGGGTTTGCTCCAAAATCTTCCTTAGCACTCAGCTTTTCCAGCATGGCCTGGGCTGATCTCTGAATGTCCTGAACATTGACCGCGCTTTCGCGCCATTCTGCTACCGGAGTGAATTCCCCCGCTAAAAATGCAGCTCGGCAGGCGCTGCGCTGGACTTTTCCGCTGGAGGTTTTTGGCAAAGTTCCAGGCTTGAGGAGAGCGATCGCGTAGATCTGAAGCTGGTGTTTTTCTGAGATGGCCTGCCGAATGGCCTGGATGACCTTATCCTCCTCTAAGGTTCGTAGGGCTTGGCGCTCAATTTCTTGGGCAATCACCAGGCGCTCAATGCCATCCACCGGAATGGAAAACGCCGCCCCATGGCCAGCCCTGAGACCAGGGTGGCTCGTCTGAAAAGACTCCTCAATATCTTGGGGGTAATGATTACGCCCGCGAATAATGACTACATCCTTAAGGCGGCCGGTAATAAACAGCTCCCCTTGGTGCAAAAATCCTAAGTCACCGGTGCGCAAAAAGGGGCCTTCCTGTACCTCCGATTGCTGAGCGCTGAGCGCATAGGCATTAAACGCATTATCCGATTCGTCGGGCCGCTGCCAGTAGCCCTGCGCCACGCTAGGGCTGGATACCCAGATTTCGCCCACGGACTGCGGCGCACAGGGCACCAGGCTAACTGGATCCACAATGATTAGCTTTTGATCCAGCCATGCTTTGCCACAACCCACAATCCATCGCGCCACGTTCTGCGTAGGTAAATTCTGCGTAGGTAAATTTTCGGTGGGCGCAATTTGAGTGGGCACAGTCTGAGTGGGCGCAATCTGAATGGGTAAATTCTGAATGGGTAAATCCTGGGCAACCTCTTGCTGGGGAGGCTCTAGGGGAGAAGTTGCGCCTAAATCACCATTGAGCAACGCGCTTGGTTCCAGAAATTTTAGGCGGTGCTGCTCCAGGGCTACGCCATCTACTGCACAGATTGTTGGTGCTGCATCACTCCGCTTGCTTGCCACCATCAGCGTGGCTTCAGCCATGCCGTAGCACGGGGTAAAGGCCCTAGGGTCAAAATCACAGCTCCTAAACTGATGGGCAAAGTCCTCTAGGGTTTTGGCACGAATCGACTCCGAACCCGTAAAGGCGACCTTCCAACTGGATAGGTCTAGATCAAGGGCTTGTTCGGCTCTAATTTTCTGGCAGCAGAGGTCATAGGCAAAATTAGGCCCGCCGCTGGTGGTTGCCCGGTAGCGAGAAATGGCCTGGAGCCAGCGAACTGGCTTTTGAATAAAGGCCGTGGGAGACATTAGCACCATGGGACGCCCGATAAATAGGGGCTGGAGAACTCCCCCAATTAGCCCCATGTCGTGATACATGGGTAGCCAAGATACGCCCATGCTCTCAGGGCTGTCTTGAAAACAATGCTGAATTAAAGCAGCATTGTGAATCAGATTGCTGTGGGAAATCATGACGCCCTTTGGGATGCCCGTGCTGCCGGAGGTATATTGCAGGAGGGCTAACCCATCACTGTTGAGGGTGGGCGGTTTCCAGGGGATGCCTTCTCCCCAACTTTGGAGATCTTCGGGACTGGTCGTGATCCACTGAAATCCAAATTCGGGTTCTGTACCGAGTTGTGCCTGGAGCTTCTCGATGATCGCCCTTGTGGAAAGGGCAAAGGTGGCCTGGGAATCCGCAGCGATCGCCCGTAAGCGATCGCCGTTTTGGTTAAGACGGGGCGGGTAAGCCGGTACTGGCACCACTCCTGCAGACAGACAGCCAAAAAAAGCCGCAATAAACTCTAGTCCAGAGGGATAAACCAACAGGGCGCGCGACCCCGCCGCACCTATCGTCTGAAGGTAGGCAGCGATCGCCCTTGACTGACGCATTAAATCAGCGTAGGTCAAAGAATCAGCCTGCGTTTCGCCATCCTTCAGAAAAATGTAGGCGGTTTGAGTCTCCGACTCTTGAGCCCTGCTTTCTAAAACGTCGACCAGAGTTTTTTGCTTTAACTCATTCACCAAATGAAATATCCATCCATACGGTAATAATTTCAGTAAATTCTATAGGAACAATCTATATCTAAACCAGGGCTGTTTCATTGTCCCAGCGCGCTAGTTGAAACTACCCGCTTTGGCACTGTATAACTAACGGGTGATGAATAGCTTGAATCAGTTATACAACATGACTTTAGAGCATTTTTGAAAGGAATCACTGAAAACCTTGAATATCAAGGGTTAACGCCTTTATCACCCGTTAAGGCAGAGTGCCAAACCAACAGATCAATCAAGGTGAAGTCTCGTCTGAATGGAAAGAGAACCCGCGCAAGCTATCCCAGAAAGACGCTGATGCCGGGTGGAGCAAGAAGAACGGGGAGCGTCACTTCGGGCATAAAAACCATATCAATGTCGATGTGGAGTATGATTTATCCGCAATCACAGGGTTACTAACGCCTCTGTCCATGACTCACAACAGTTTTGCAAGGTTTTAGACCCAGAAAATGAAGGAGAAGCAATCTGAATTGATAGTGCCTATCGAAGTCAAGCCTTAGAACAAGCCCTCGAAGAGGTCGGCTATCGCAGCCAAATTCATGAGAGAGGGTATCGCAACCGCCCCCTAACCCAAGAGCAAAAAGCAACGAATTGGGAGACATCAAAGGTGCGCGCCAAGGTTGAGCACATCTTTGGTGCGCGGGGAATAGGGATGGGAGGTAAACTGGTGCGCTGCATTGGGATAAAGAGGGTGAGCGCGCAATTTGGGTGACAAGATTTGGCCTATAAACTCAAGCGGTATCTGTTTTGGAGCAAAAGGAGCACAAGACGATGCCGTCTCAGTGTGTCTGGATCCCTGAAAAGGCAAGCAAATGAGGCCTAAATTACCCCCATTAAAACTATGTTTTCATCAATTGAGGTCTTTCTAGATTTTATTGGAGCCTTTGTAAGGCTAGTGTCAACCCTATTCCTTAAGAAAATCTTTTTTCGAGGTGCCCTTAACTCTTGATTTGGCCATTATTGGCACTTGAGCAAAGACTATGAATTTTTACCTGTCACTAGCGAAGTGAGGTTGTTTGCAGCTATTGTACGTTTGATGGTTCGTCGATTAGAGCCTAAAACCCATACTGGATAATCTATTTTAAAACTTTTCAAACAGGTTCTTAGAATACTAGGTAGAATTTGGGCAACAAGCGCCCAAGTCCACTTAGCATGAGCTTTTTGGACTTGTCTAGCTTTTATTAGACTGTACTATTGTGCATCAAAGGAGGGTGTGTGGGTAGCAAGAGAGGAGTACTGGTGGCCATTGGTGCTGCAACGTTGGGAGTCTTCACAAGACCAGCGATCGCCATCCCCATTCACCTATCTGAGCATCATCAGTCTGAACATAGTGGCAAAGCACCAATTCCAACCTTGCCGCTACAGTCTGAGCCTATGGCTGCATTAAATTCTGGAAATTTGCAAAAACAGGGCTTGAAACCTTCCGATACAACTCTAGAAATTTCTACGATTTACCCAGTAAACATTGCACAGAGCCCAACCACCTTAGAGCGCTTGATTCAAAGCCGAAGCTGTCAAGAGTGTGATTTGAGCAATGCTAACCTCAAGGGGCTTGACCTCAGTGGGGTGGACTTAAGAGGTGCAAACCTGAGCAATGCTGATCTCAGTGGGGCAAACCTGACGGATGCGGACTTAAGTGGTGCAAATCTTTACCTCGCAAAACTTGGCAGTAGTGTACTTGTCAATACGAAACTGACAAAGGCAAACTGGATAGGCGCTAAAGCTGAGCAAATCAACCTGACGGGTGCTGATTTGTCAGAGGCTACGCTCAGCTATGCTGTCCTGACAGGAGCTATCCTTACAGGCGCAAATTTAAGCCGCGCCAATGGTAGCGATGCCATCCTGAATCAGGTTAATTTTAATCAAGCCAATCTCACCCAGGCCAATCTTAGAAACGCAGACCTCAGCGGGTCTACCTTTAGTCAGGCCAATCTTTCTAATGCGCTGCTCATCAATGCAAATTTATCCGATGCCAATCTTCAGGACGCTAATTTAGCGGGGGCTAACTTGACAGGTGCCCAGTTGATTCAGGCGAGTCTACCGCCTGAATCAACTGCAACGACAGCTTCTACTCTATCAACACCATCCACCACAGCGCAGGCTTCAGAGGGGAGCTATACACCTACCCCCCTTGAACTACTCCCCATTCGTTTATTTAATCTAGAAACTGCCAACCAGCTTCCAGCCGGGGCACTCTCTTTCTCAGTTGGTGCTCGTAATTTTCTCAATCAAACCTCTGGTGCGGGCTTTGGGCGTCAAGTTAATCTCTTTAAGGTTGACTACGGGGTTACAGATCGCCTCCAAATTGGGCTGGCTGGGGATTTATTCTCTGATGCTTTAGAAAAGCCCGTTGCAGGAAGATTATCCAGACTAAAGACGTTGTTTGGCGCGGCAGAAGTCAAATACCAAGTCCTCAAGCAAGACAAGCTATCGATCAGTGTGTTGGGGTCGGCTGAGCTTCTCAATATTAGAACCAACACCGATTCCTTTTTGTCCGGTGCTCCATTAGCCACTGGCTTTCAGGGACGTACCCTTTTTGCTGGGTCGGTACAGGTGCCTTTGACCTATAGTTTGAGCAAGCAATTTCAGATTAGTCTCACGCCTGGGGTTTCTTTTTTCCCAGAAACCTTTCAAGGTGAACCATTCTATGGCACGGTGTTTAGCCTGGGCGCTGGGTTCAGTTGGCAACCGTTAACGCGCTTAAATGTTTTTGCAGATGTTCGTGTTCCCCTAGGTCCAGGAGGAAATTCCATTCGCACGGGGGATGCCTCTATTGCTAAAAATGTTGTGTGGAGTGGCGGGTTTCGCTTCTTGGTCAACCCAGCAGCAGCACTTGACATTTATGTAACCAATGCATTTGGAACAACCCCCGCGACTCAGGTGCTCTCTTTTATTCCAGACAGCAACCAAGTAGCGATCGCCGCTATCCTCAACTTCACACCGGAAATTAGTCAAAACTATGCCCCTGACTTTCGTAATAAAGTGCGTGTTTCCCTAACGCCAAGGGATAAGCAACTTCTCTTAGATGGCTTCACCATACCAACCGCCGATACTTTGCTCCCCAGAACCTTGCGGGTTCGAGGGGGCATTGGAGCCGGAAAAGTCTTCAATATTGCCACGGGGTTAACCAATGATGTTCAACTTGAATTTTTAGCCAATGAGTTTAGCGGCCCCACAGACACCAACCTTAAGCCCGATTTGCTACGGTTAGGTGCTGCCGCAAAAATCAGGTTTTTAGACCAGGTGCAGGGCGATCCCTTTTCCTTAAGTGCCAGAGCAACCTTTCAGCAAACCCTGACGGAAGCCAATGGTTTTTTTGAAGGCGGGGTAATCTTTCAGTACCGCCCTATCCCGCAGCTTGCGCTAATTTTGGAACCGAAGGCAGCAGTTTTTGGGGGAGATCGGCGCTTTGGGACTGGGCTAGGGGTGAATTTTCAGATCTGGAAAGGAGTTCAACTTATTGGAGAATATACCCCTGTCTTTGCGGGACAAAATAAAACGGGAATTTGGAGTGTAGGGGTACGCTACCTCGATCCGAAGCTTGGCCTGGGATTTGATGTATACGGCAGCAATGCGGTTGGATTAGACTCTATTGGCACCTTAATTGGGCGTCCAGAACCCAGTATTGGGTTTAATATTCACTGGTTATTTGGTGGCCCTTAACCAAATTCTAATCTTGATGATCCAGAGGCTTATTATTTCCGCTTTAACACAAAGTGCTGCCCGCCGTGTAGAGCAGTTTGTACGAGAAACTCGTGACCCTGCTGCAATTCAGGAACGCTTTTTGAAGGGAATGTTGCGACATTATCGTAATACTGAGCGGGGGCAGCGCTATTGCCTGGGCGATATTTGCTCTGTGGATGAGTTTTGCGATCGCCTTCCCGTGAGCCAATACCCGGACTATGCCTCCGATATTGAGCGGATGGCCGCAGGGGAGCAAAATCTCTTAACCCCTGACCCCCTCAAGTTTCTGACCATTACCAGCGGCACCACGGGCAAGCGGAAGTGGATTCCCATGACCCAGCGTTTGCAGCGTGCGTTGCAAAAGGCCAACATCGTCAGTATTGGGTTTGCCGCTCAGGCCCTTCAGTCCCAGGGCAAAACCCTGGGTAAGACCCTCCTGCCAAACTCCATCCAGCTTGCGGGCAAAACCAAGGGTGGTATTGAGTATGGCTTAGCCAGTACCGGAAGCTTGAGGGCTAATAAGCTGTTGGGGTCTTTACTATTTGCGCATCCCTACGATATTTTGCAGATTTCAGATAGCCGAACGCGTCAATATCTATGCCTTCTGTTCAGTCTGCGAGAACGCAACCTTCAGGGGATGGCCACCAACTTTCCCATGCTGTTGCTGCGCACCTGTCGCTACCTGGAAGAAGAGGCTGAGTCTCTGATTTGGGATCTCAAGCATGGCACTCTGTCCACGACCCTAGACCTTACCCCGGCCTGTCGTGCCAGTCTCCAACGGCGCTGGTTTGCAGATCCGGCACGCGCGGCTGAGCTTGAGCAAACCCTAAAACGGGCTGGACGCCTCACGCCTCGGCTGGCATGGCCACACTTGAGCGTGATTTCCACGGCGCGGGGGGGCACTTCGGACTTTTACTTCCAGCGCTTTGGCGAATATTTTGGTGACACCCCTGTCTTTGGAGGGGTCTATGGCTGCTCTGAGGCTACCTTTGGCATTGCCCATGCTTTTAATGAGGATGGATGCATCCTTGCCCTAGAAAGCGGCTTTTATGAATTTATTCCGGAGTCAGAGTGGGGGTCTGATCACCCTAAAACCCTGATGGCCTCGGAGGTCAAAATTGGCGATCGCTATCGGATTTTAGTGACCAATGATGCGGGCTTTTATCGCTATGACACTCAGGATGTCGTGGAGGTGACGGGGTTTTACAATAAAACCCCAATGATTGTCTTTCGCCATCGCCTAGGAGGACTCCTCAACTCCACCAGCGAGAAAACCACAGAATTTCACGTCATTCAGGCGATGCGCCGTCTTCAGCACGAATTTGACCTGAGCCTAGAGGACTTTTGCGTCACTCTCTCAGATCACGAAATTCCTGCCCACTACTGGGTCAACCTTGAGCTGAAAGATGGATCGCACCTGCCCCAGTCTGAATCGTTCCTTAGACGATTTGATGCTGTTCTTCAGGAGGAAAATAGCCACTACCAAGTCCTGCGTCGCGACCAAGTGCCGCCTCCAGGACTGAGGGTTTTAGCGTGCGGCAGCTTTGATGGTCTGCGCAGACGACTCCTCCGCAAAGGAAGTGCAGAACAACAGCTCAAAATTCCCCACGTCAGCGAAGATCGTGCGCTATTGGCCGAATTCAGAGTGATTCAAGAATTGCAGTGGCCGCAGCACCGCTAACCAACTCGCACCTTAGCCAAACCACTAACTCTTTAGCTCACGCCCCAACGTCTGCGATCGCCGATAGGCTGCCTGCACAGCCTGAATCAGTGCAGACCTAAAGCCAGATGCCTCCAGACTAGCAACCCCAGCAATGGTCGTGCCGCCGGGGCTTGTGACCTGATCCTTTAGCAAAGCTGGGTGTAAATCTTTTTGAATCAGGAGTTCTGTGGTGCCCCGTACGGTCTGGAGCGCAAGTTTGGCTGCCACTGCTCTGGGTAGACCCGCCGCCACGCCCCCGTCCGTGAGGGCTTCAATGGCGATCGCCACAAAGGCTGGGCCAGATCCGGAGAGGCCCGTTACCGCATCCATCCAGGCTTCTGGCACCACCAGAACTTCACCGACAGCGCCAAAAATAGCCTCGGCTCGCTCCACATGGTGCGAGAGTGCAGCTTTGCCAGGAGCTAGTGCCGTCACGCCTGCGCCAACCGTTGCCGGAGTATTGGGCATAACGCGAATGACCGGAGACTGCTTAAATACAGCCTCGAGCTGAGCCAAGGAGACCCCTGCTAAAATTGAGAGCCAAAGTTCGCACCCAGGCTCTTTTATAGAAGGGGGATTAGACAGTCTTTCACCCAGCTCAGCAGCCACGCTGGACAAAGACTGGGGCTTTACAGCTAAAATAACCGTCTGCGCCTGGGCAACGGCTAGGTTATCAGAAGTCGTGTGGATGCCGTAGCGCTGCTCAAGAGCGGCGCGGCGCTCTGCCGAAATATCGCTAACAATGACCTGATGAGCCGCATAGAGGTCTTGGTGCAGCAGGTAAGACAAAATTGCCTCAGCCATCACCCCTCCCCCAATAATACCGAGCCGAAGAGCAAGGTGCGCTGCTTGGGCAGGCTGAGACAAATTCATGAATTAAACCGTACTAACACCAAACTTCCATCACACAGCTAAGCCTAGTACTAAGGCAACCACCTCAGTCGGGCAGCTTGTGGTTGAGCATCATGGAAGCATCTGTCTATGAGAGTATCTGTCTAGGAGAGCATCTAAGGACTTTCGTCACGATTGAAAAAGCTACTGCTCGATCTAGCTTAGATGCCCTAACTAACACGACCTAACTACTGAGCCCTGTGACTTAGTACCGGATCAGTTTGCCAAGAGGTTGTGGAAATCCGAGATGGAGGCGAGACGACCTGAGGCGCTTCGTGAATGACGCCTGACTGGGTACGAACCTGGACACAGCTTGGTGTGAAGAGAAAAATGTTTTCACCCACGCGCTCTTGATGACCATCAATGGTAAACGTTGCGCCCGCCACAAAGTCAACAGCGCGCTGGGCCTGGGCTGGTTCCATCTGGGAAAGATTCAGCACAACGGACTTGCGCTCTCGCAGCGACTGAATGACCTGGGGCATTTCCTCAAATGCATGGGGCTCCATGACCAGAACTTCCGCCACTGAACCCCAAAAGCGACTGGCACCGGGCATTCCCACAACGTTATTTAGACCGCCACTACCCAGGCCTGTGCCCTCTTTTCCACTGGGCTCAGCTTGACTATGATAGGGATCCTTTTCTGCTAAGGGTTCCTCAGGCAGTGAGTCGTAAATATCGGAATAAACATCATCCTGAACATCAGAATACTCATCAATATATTCGTAATCCTCTGCCGCAGGAATACCCACAAATTCTTTCAATTTACCAATAAAACTACTCACAGCTCAGGCTCCATCGTAAACAGCGCAGGATTAAAACAATCTTTTTATATCAGATTTATTGGAACATAGATACAGTTGATTCAAAAAAAATCTAAAGTTTATCTGCATTTGCAGAACAACGGATGGATCGAACACCAACAGGTAACGGGTGCTTTGTGTCCTTAGGCACAATCCCCGCCTAAAAATGAAATTCTTTTTCGATGACTTCTCTATGCATATCCTTCAGAAGAAATCAAGACCAGATTGTAACCCAAAACGCTTAAACCTGGAATTAATCTCAACTTTAAACATCAAAGTTCATCATCCCGCAAGTTTCAACACCCTGAATTCAATACCCTGAAGCCAATACCCTGAAGCCAATACCCTGAAAAGGCTGCTGTGGAATCCTAGAGATGGGCATGGATATAAGGTGATCGGGATCGTTAGTGAGCGTAAAGGCGATCTTGAGGATGATCGAGGACATAACAACAATCAACCCTAGACCATCAGGTCTAATATTAGGTCTCTAATATTAGGTCGGCCGACTTCCAAACAGGATGCGTCCTGGACGAATGATTGTAGCCCCGGCCTCAATGGCGAAGGGATAGTCTCCTGACATGCCCATCGAAAGTTCTGTGAGGGGGAGTGGTGTTGTGGCGTGTTGATGGATCTGCTGCGCTAGGGCGTGAGTCTCTTGAAAAGCCTGCTGCTGCTCTGATGCTGAAAGGTGGAGAGGCAAAATGGTCATCAAGCCCTGTATCGATAAGTGGCTGAGTTTTTGTAGTTCGGGAAGACGCTCTAGCAGGTCTTCTGGTGTCCAGCCAAATTTGCTGGGGTCTGGCCTAAGTTTGACCTGAAGGCAAATTTTTGGAGGCGCTGTAAGGTTGGCCGCTAGGTCGTTGAGGCGCTGGGCCAGGGCAAGACTATCTACGGACTGTATCCATTGGAAATGGGTCAGGGCCTGTTTTGCCTTGTTGCGCTGGAGATGTCCAATAAAGTGCCAGGTGAGGTCTGGGAGGTCGGCTAAGGCTGCCTGCTTTGCGATCGCTTCTTGCAGTCGATTTTCGCCAAAGTCCCGAATTCCGGCAGCGTAAGCTTCGCGCATAAGCTCTACCGAGACGGTCTTGGTGACGGCCACAATTCGGACGTGGGGGGGGATTTCTTGACGAAGATGGGCCACCCGTTCACGAACAGAGGCAAAATTGGGTGGTTCAGCGATTAATGAGTGGGTCATTCAAGAGATGGGTCATGGATGGGTCTGCCACTATTTAGCCATTCAATGAGTTAACCATTCAATGAATCAGCCATTAAAAAGTCTGGCGATGAATGACTTGAAGTCTGTCGAAGTCGGCCTTGGTTCCTTCGCGGCGAAGCGTTCTTAGGGCTGCTTCAGCAATAATCCGTGCTTCATTGCGGGTAATCGGCTCAAATTTGATGCCTTCTTGGTTTTGAGTTACCACAAAAAATAGGCGCTGGGCGTAGAGCGTCGTGAATAATGACCGATCCTTTTCAAAGGTACAGATGCTAAACAGCAAGCCAAAGGTAGGATGATTGAGGTAGGTTTCGGTGGTCATTACTGACGGATTTATCGGTGGGCTAAAAATAGGAGGGCGTAAGGTCTTAGTTTTGAGGGAGCAATTTCGAGGGGGCAATATCCTTGCTGAGTGTTGCCCTGATTAAGTATGGTCTTGATTAAGATGGTCTTGCCTAGAGTTTGCTGCTTTTAGAGTTTGCTGTTTATCTCATGCTGCTTCAGGCCTTAGTCTCAGGTTTTAATTCAGGGGGTTTGGCTTAGGTGAGACGAGTACGATTGTATCCCGAAACCGCCGCTGGAAGTTGCTTTCCGGATAAGCCGTTGCTTACCTCCTTTGGCCTGCGATGTCCTCGATAAGCCTTTGCAGCGCCAACCACTGAGCCTGGGCTTTTTGCAAAGACTCCAGCCATTCTTGGGTTGGGTCGCTATCGGCGACAATCCCAGCGCCCACCTGCCCCCAAACGTTCACAGGTTGAGGCGATCGCAGGTGCCACGGCTGAGAAGGCTCCTGAGTGCTGGTCACCAGTAGGGTTCGAATCAGAATATTAAGGTCTAGATGACCCCGCAGATCGAGAAAACCACAGGAGCCGTAAAAGAGACTGCGGCGGACGGGCTCCAAGGATTCAATTAGCTCCATACAGCGCACCTTGGGACAGCCTGTGATGGTGCCGCCTGGAAAGACTGCGCGAATTAAATCAATAGCATCGGCCTGGGGCTGGAGCTGGCCCACGACATTACTGACGAGGTGCATGACATGGCTGTAGGCCTCAAGGGTGAAAAATTCATCGACCTGGACGCTTCCCCACTCGCAAACGCGCCCTAGGTCGTTGCGCTCTAGATCAACCAGCATCGTATGCTCTGCACGTTCTTTCGGGCTGCTGTGGAGCGCCTGAGCAAAGGCTGCATCTGCTTCAGGGGTGCTGCCACGGGGTCGGGTGCCTGCAATGGGTCGAGTCTGGGCTTGGCGATCGCGGAGTTCCACGAGGCGCTCTGGGGAGCAGCTCACCACACAGCCCCAGGGGGTTTGCCAGTAGCTTGCAAAGGGGGAAGGATTAATCTGATGGAGCGCCTGATAAAGCTGCCAGGGTTCTAGGGTGCCGCTGACGCGAAACCGCACAGACACATTGGCCTGAAACACATCTCCAGCCTCAATATGGGTCTTGATGGACTGAACGATGGCTTCAAATTCAGATTGAGACAGCTCCATAACAGGAGGGGTGTAGGGGCTTTTGGCCCCTGTAGCGGGTGATGGGTTGGGTTGGGCTAGATTGAGCGGGCCAGTATCTAGCTGCTCTGTTTTAATCTGCTCTGTTTTAAGCTGTTTTACAAGCTGATCCAGGGTTTGGGGGTCTGAAGCTGCGAGCCAAAGGGTCTGGGTCTGGTGGTCTAAAACTGCAAAGTTTTCGGGTTCGTACCAAAAGGCGACGGGAAAGGGCAGGGAGTCGGTATTACGTTGGGGTAAGGCTTCAATTTCCCAAGCAAGATCGTAGCCCAGCCAGCCTAGCCATCCCCCCAGGAAGGGTAGGGAGGACGGGACTGACGTAGGGACGAATGATCTTCCTCCATTGCCCTCGGCTAAGCGCTCTCTCAAGCAAGGTAAAATCTCACCCACTGGCGGAGTCCAGAGGCGAGGCTGGCCGTTGCTGGAGCGAGGCGATCCGGCACAGATGGAAAAACGGCTATGGGGAAGGGCAGTTTGACTCTGATTCCCTGGGCTTTCCAGAAGCGTTGCGATCGCCTGATGGCGAAAGAGTGCGGCAAAAATGTCTGATCCGCTGCGCTGCGCTAAGGGTTGCGATCGCCAGTGCCAGGGCTTGAGCCTAGAAGTATCATCCATTGCGAGAAGCCCCACTATGAGAAACTAATTCCCACGCGCAGGCCAATGACTAGAATCAACAATCCCAAAGCCACCCAATCCCGCCGATGCATCTGGAGCTTTTGCCACTGGACTCGATGCTGATTGGGGCTTGTAAAACCACGCACGGTCATTGCGCTTGCAATCTGTTCCGCCCGTAAAAAGAGGTTTTCGAGAAGTCGATCAATCACCGTCAGGCCGATTTGGACGGCACCCCGCATCCCAACTTTTTTCCAATTTATGGCGCGGGTGCGAATTGAGCGCACTAAGTTTTGAATTTCTTCTAGGACGAGGGGGATAAAGCGCAAAGAGAGCGTTAAGGTCAGCATAATTTCGGTGACGGGAACTTTCCAGCGGCGCAGGGGCTGAAAAAACTGCTCTAGCGCGGCTGTGATTTCTTCTGGGGCGGTGGTCAACAAAAATAGCGTTGTGCTGTAAATTAGCGTAAAAAAACCAGTCCCAAACTGAATACCAAGCCTCACAGACTCCCGCGTGATGGTGACAGGCCCTTGCTGGAGGAGGGTAAACCGATAGGGCTTTTGCGGCAGATTGGGAACCGGATCAAAGGCGCTGAGTTCGGCCTTAACACTAGGGCTTGCTGATGGGCTGGTTGGTGGACTGGCCGATGAGCTGGTTGATGGCGATCGCTCCAAGACACGCCCTAGGAAACGTCCCAGGGAATTGCCTCCCTCCAGTTCGGTAGGCTTAGGTAAAGGTGGGGGGGACTGCACAAACAAGAGTTCATTCGTCGGCAGTCGGGACTGATACCGTACCGCCATTCCATCGGGCATGACTGCCGTTATCGTAAACACCAGCCCACAAAAAAATAGCACCCAGCCCATTTGCTGTCGCCATACCCGCAAAGGAATGAATGCTAGTACCGTTAGCCCAATGAGGCAGACCACAATACCCAGCCGCCAAGGAATAGGGGCAAGGAGAGGGGTCACTAAAAAAGTGATCAGCCAGCCAATTTTAACCCGCGCATCTAGACGATGTAGCCAGGTCACAGGCTGCTCTAGGTATAGCCCCAAGGGCAGTGAGCGTAATAGATCCATCTCAGCTTGGTACGATAAGTCAGGATCGAAAAGTTAAAGCAGATCAAACGAGCGAACAATACGTAGTGACTGACAAAATACAGCGAATCGCTTGCACCAGCCCTTACCCCGCAGTCTTTCCAGTTTATCCTCCCCAGGACAGTTGATGAGAGAGAATGGCGCAGCATCTCATTTTTTATAAGCCCTACAATGTTTTGACTCAGTTTAGTCAAGGCTGGGAAAGTGAGGGGCAGAAAGGTGAGAGCCAGAAAGGTGAGAACCAAAAAGGTGAGGGGCAGAAAAAAGAAGGTTCCGAGGCCACCCCTCTTCTGACAGAATCTCGCGCAACGCTCAAGGACTATATTCCAGTCCCAAACGTCTACCCAGTCGGCCGCCTAGATCGCGACAGTGAAGGATTACTGCTACTTACCGATCACGGAACACTTCAACATCGATTAAGTGACCCAAGGTTCGGCCATCCGCGCACCTACTGGGTGCAGGTGGAAGGGATTCCAGATGAGACCGCGCTCCAGCAGCTTAGACAGGGGGTACAGGTCAAAGACTACCTCACACGACCCGCCCTAGTACGTGCCCTTAACCCTGCGCCTACATTACCGCCACGCCATCCTCCCATCCGTGTTCGCCAGAATATCCCAACGGCTTGGATTGAAATGACCCTCACCGAAGGCCGCAACCGTCAGGTGCGCCGCATGACCGCTGCCGTGGGGTTTCCCACCCTGCGTTTGGTGCGAGTGTCGATCGCCCATTTACAACTGGAGGGACTAGCCCCAGGAGAATGGCGATCGCTCACCCAATCTGAAGCCCTTCAGCTTTATAAACTGGTTGGGCTGCGTCTCCGATAGCCTGGGCCATAAGCTTGGACTATTAAGCTGATGATCTAATTCACCCCAAGTCATCACAAGTTCCGTATTTTACCGGATGTTTTACAAAGAGCCTTCCCGATAAGATCGTGTGGCTACCTCTAGACCCCCAACACCTCAAGAAATTTTCTCTAAGAATTTTCTAAGTGGATGGAACTTCAGAAAAGCTTCAGTGAATACTAGATCGAGCTAGCATTCACGCTTAAACTTTAGGGGCTAGGGGCGTTTTTGGTCGCCCTAGCACATGTCGCTAAACCCTAGGGCTGAGGATGAATCACACTTCCCCCCATAAACCATGACCCACCCCCTCAACGCACCCATCACCGCCATAGAAGAGCAGCCCCTACAGCGTTCTGGTCAAGTTTCAGAAACTGGCGTGGAATCTGTCCCGACTAATGCACTCAATCCCAAGGAACTTGATCCGGCAGTCTCTGATTCGGGAGCCTCTCATCTGGAAACTTCTGAGCCGGAAACCTTTGAACCAGAAGAATTTGACCCGGAAGAGTTTGACCCGGAAGATCCAGATCTTATTGATGGGTTAGACTCTGGTGCGCTGAATCCCGCCGGTCAAGGCGTTAGGGAATTGATCTCTACGGAGTTAGGTACGGCTGAAATAGAGCTAGACCATCTCAATCTAGACACTCTCAATCTGGACAATCTGAGTCTAGAGATGCCGACGATTGTGTTGCCCAATCGCGTGATGGATCTCGAAGCGATTGGCCTCACCGATGTGGGTCTCCAGCGCCAGCATAATGAAGACTTTTTCATTGTGGATAATCGCGTTACGCACATCAGCGATCCGGATGGGATCCGAGCCTACACCAGAGGGCTCTATATTTTGTGTGACGGAATGGGGGGGCACGACCAAGGAGAAGTTGCTAGCCGTATGGCGGCAGAAACCCTCGCAACTTACTTTACGGAACATTGGCAGGATGAACTGCCCAGCCAGTCAGAGCTAGAATCCGCAATTCGCTGGACAAATCAAACCCTTTTTGCCCTAAATGAAAATCAGACTCGCCTCGGCAGCGGTCGCATGGGCACTACGCTGATTTTAGCGATGCTGCAAGATACAAAGCTCCGCTTTGCCCATGTTGGGGATAGTCGGCTGTATCGATACACCCGATCCCTAGGGTTGGAGCAGTTGACCGTTGATCACGAAGTGGGGCAGCGCGCCATTAGTCGAGGAATTGCGCCAAACATTGCCTATGCCCTACCCTCTGCCTACCAGCTCACCCAAGCCTTAGGGCCAAGAAATGAAGAGTATATAAATCCTGAAGTAACCAGCCTCACGCTAACGGAGGATACGCTCTTGTTCCTATGCTCTGACGGTATGACGGACAATGACGTGATGGAGCGATACCAGGAAGACTACCTTCGGCCACTCCTAAATTTTAATGAGGGGCTTGAGGCTGGGGTTAAGCGCCTGATTGAGCTTGGCAACGCAGAGAATGGTCACGACAACATTACGGTTGTTGCCATTCGGGCAAAGCTGTGGTCTCAGCGGAGTCCTGAGGAATCAGATATTCAATCGTTTGAGGAGCAGGGGTTTGAATTTCAAGAGTCTGATTCTTGAAGAATTTGGGCGATCGCCTGACCGTATTGGACAAGTTTTGCTAGGCGATCGCGGAGAATGCCAAGGCGTTGCTGCTGAAGCGCATGGGTTTTAGCAGCTTGGTAAAGGCTTAGGTCTGTGGATAGTAAGCGCAGTTGGCGATGGCTTTCGGTTAAGTAGCGCTGTAGGGAATGCGGAACGGCAAAACTTCCTGACTGGGCCAAAATCTGCTGAAAGTTTCGGTGAATCTGCGCCAGCAACTGCGGCCCTTGGGTGATCAGTAATGGAGAAACAGGCGATTGGGAAGCGTCTGGGTGATGGGAGTGATGGGAGTGATGGGAGAGCTCTTCCAGGCAGAAGTTTTCTAGCGTCTCGACATCTTGATAAAAGGTAAGCCATGGTTCAACAACGGGCAGATCATTCATCGCAACAAAATCCTTTTGGAATCAATTGAGAACGTAGGCTGGAAACATAGGCTAGGGAATTAGAGGATAGGGGATTAGGGGCTAGGGGATTAGGCATTAAACGTGAGTTCGACAAAAAAACAACCGCCCCTCATCCTCCCATCCTCCTTTTCCCTAGGGAGAAGGAGGGGCAACTAAAAATCAAGCTTCTTAAGCCCCTCGCCTTTGGGAGAGGGGTTTGGGGTGAGGGGCTTCAAGCGCATCATCGAACTCACG
>JAKRSB010000146.1 GCA_022402525.1 Thermosynechococcaceae cyanobacterium MS004 | reverse complement strand
GCCTAAACGGGAGATTTGTTTATCTGCCAGCTTGTGATGTTTTCGATCTACTGAGTCTGATTAGTGGGATACGTTAAGCCCCGTCAGATAAAGGCACTGTAGTCATGGGGTCGTTGAAGGGTTGATGACTCTATTGCCTTTTCGTCGATTTGGAGAAAATGAAGTAGCCCAGGATCTAACAGGGCGATTGCCTCTAAATTCAGCATCAGAGCAGGCATAGAGCAGTCGCGTTGGCGTAGCTTGTCCGCAAGGCCTATTTATTCACTAACCCCAACGACAAACTCATAGGAGTTTTAGGCGTCTCGGCAGTCAACCAGCATTAGCACTTAGCAGATACGGGTTTTGCAATCGTTGGGGTCGCTGAAGGGTTGATCGCGATGAATTGCCTATTCGTAGATTTGGATCAGCAATTTCAATTTCAAAACGAGCTTAGGACATTTCAGTTTATTACAATGCCTATTGATGCGTATCAGTCGTGCTTAAGTTGAACGAGAGGCGAGACTTCACTTCTCAAGTGTTTGAATTTAAAATCGCTAATTATCCTTCATCTCAAAGAGAAGAATACCAGGCTTCCTCAACGTGAAAAAGGTTGAGAGAATGAGCCCACGCGGAAAAGGCGCGCTTTGATCCAAGGCTCTACCACTTGTTTCATCTCTTCAAAATCCAAAATATGTTTTCTCAAGGGTTGACCTGTCATTGATGTGCCATTTTTCCTCAAGATTTCACGATTTGTGTACTTATCACTCACAACGATTTCTTGCCCAATTTCGGATATTTCATAGTGATTACCACTTTTGGTTCGATTGCCTGGCACTTCCTCTGGTAGCAAAACATCTAAGATCGTTCGAGCGGTCTTGCCGACCATTGGACCGTGGCCGTGGAGCAGCATTCGGCTGGCAAACATAGGCTGTTCTCGCTCAAACCGCTCTAGGAGATCAATCGCTGTTTGAGGAGGGTTCTTCAGCGCTAGAGCCTGCTCCACGACTATGTTGTAAAGTACGCCATCTCCATAAAAGTCAGATAGGCTATTCAAGAATATATCGGGATGCTGAACCTCAAGGTGCCAAGGCTCCAAAGACTGGTTCGGAAAATGTTTGAGATTAGACGTAACAATTACGTCAGCCTTCGCAACGACGGCAGCAGCAAGAACATGACGATCACCTGGGTGATTTGTCATCATAGCCTCAAACCCCTCTGGCACCTCGATCAAGGAGTCAGGAAATGCATTTAAAATAAAGCGCTGAAAGCGCTGCGCTTTATCCAGGGGCATTTTTCCTCGCTTTACAAGATTCCGTGTTGCTCCGTCTAGAATCTCTTGAGAAAAGTGCAGTCGGTATAGCTCTTTTTCAGCAGCGCGCAAGAGCGTATCGACTAAAGGCATCGGGAAAATCACACAAGAGTCTAGCAGTGCAACGATTGGGGCCACAGGTCTTTAAATACAGTCTGAACTTTCCCCATCGTAGCCATAGAACCCTTCTTCTTGAAGAAATTCTGTTAAATTATTCAAGTTTTGACGACGAGTAGCATCTCGTTTTTGTTTATACTGCATCAAGTCTTGAACCCTAATTCGACGATTTCTACCAACCGTAACGTAGGGAATTTCACCCTGATTCAAAATCTTGATCAAGTAAGGACGTGAAACATTCAAAATATCAGCGGCTTCTTGGGTAGTAAGCTCATAATCCGTAGGCACTAACCGAATAGCCCGCCCCGCAGCCATTGCCTGCACCATGCTTTTGAGGGCTTCATACACTGCATCAGGCAACGGGATTTCTCTCCCATTAACATCTACCAGCTTGGGATGATTTGTAGTTGCACTTAAAAGATCCTCAAGCTGCTTGATTTGCTCTGCATCCTGATGTCGAGCATGAACAGCTATTGAAAAGTCTGATAGGGTTGCCATAGGTTACTCTGAGCAGGAGCCGAGTGCTAACGCACTATGACTCTACTAGCCTCTAGGTGGTATACCACTCAGTATACCTATGTCACCAGATTAATCGCAATCTTCAAAATAAAAGAAATAATCGAAACGCGCCTGAGTCTTTATACTGGAGCAGGTGCAGCAATCGGAGCGACTTGTGCAGCATAGCATCGTGATTCCCACCTATAACCGTAGGCTCATTTTAGAGAAATGCTTGCGGGCACTGGAGCAGCAAAGCTACGAGGGCGACTACGAAGTCGTGGTCATAGATGATGGCTCAATGGATGACACCCTGCCGTGGCTCCAAGAGCAGTCAGCCGCCTTCCCCCACGTCCGGCTACTTCAGCAAAATCACCAGGGGCCTGCTGCTGCCCGCAACCTAGGGGTTGAACAGGCTGAGGGAGACACCATTGTTTTTATAGATAGTGACCTCGTGGTGACAGAGACATTTCTTCAGGCTCATGCAGTGGCTTTCGCCCAAGCCCAACAGCGCCTCGGACACGATCGCATCTTCACCTATGGTCGGGTCATTAATACCGCCAACTTTGAGTGTCCCACGGCAGAACCCTATAAAGTTACCGATTACTCAGCCGCCTATTTTGCCACAGGCAACGTCATGATTGCCAAACGATGGCTCGAAAAAGCAGGGCTATTCGACACCGATTTTTCGCTTTACGGCTGGGAAGATCTAGAGCTAGGGGTACGCCTCAAAGCGCTGGGGCTACAGCTCATCCGTGCCGCCGATGCCGTCGGCTATCACTGGCATCCGGCTTTTACCCTATCGCAACTTCCAGCCCTAATTGACCAAGAATATCAGCGTGGCAAAATGGGGGCGCTCTTCTACCAAAAACACCCCACTTGGGCCGTGCGGATGATGATTCAAATGACAAGCCTGCACTGGGTTTTATGGGGAGCCTTATCCCTAGGTGGACGGCTCAATGAAAAAAGCCTAACCCCCCTCATGCACTGGCTCATTCAAAAGGGCCAAACCCCTCTGGCATACCAGGTCGCCCGAATCTTTTTAAACTGGTACTCTCTTCAAGGCTTACAGGCGGCCCGTGCTGGTGATAAAAGCTAACGAAGGAAAGAGCTAACCAGCCAAAACAGTGCCAAAATAATGAGCGTTAGTAGGGCTTCGGGGACCAAGCCAATGGCCGGCAGGCCCACCTGCGCCACTAAGCTGCTGAGTAGTCCACCAATCACGAGGGTTCCAATGGTAATCAAAAAGGCGCGGCCCAACCGCTGCTCTTTGCGATTCAGCCAGTACATCGTAAAGCCCACCCCAAAGGCCAGCAGCAATGCAAGGGTGTCAGGGGTTTGCTTCAGGACGGCAAATGCCCCCAGACCCGTAAAAACCCCCGCTGAAATCAGCACCTCCGAGGGGCTAGGCTGATCGAGGAGCTGCTGTAGCCAAACGGGAGACTTCTGCACCCCAGAGAACAGGGGCTTTGAAGGTTTTTCGACAAGCTGCTCCGGAAAGCGAACGCCTTCGGGCACCGTAATTTTGCCTTCCTGGCGCTTCCGCAGCCGATCCATCAGGATGGCGTCATAGGCGGATTCAATATCTTGACGGCTCTGTTCATCGCGCTCAATCAGGCGATCGCGGGCGTTCTGAATTTCCTCGAAGGATGCATCCTCTGGCAAGTCCAGTCTTGTGTAAGGGTTTTGTTCGCTCATGCGCTTGTCTTCCATGGCCATTCCGGATTAGCTCGAACAAAGGGCTGAATAACAAAGGGTGGAATTTGTGAGACTCAATAGTATAAGACTCAATTATGAGGCCCGATTATGAACCTCAATAAAGGTCTCAATGGGGGGATGCATCAAGGCGTTGCTTCTAACGCTATCCTAACTTGACTCAAAAATTCTTGGTGCAACGGATTCTACACTGTCTCGGATTGAGATGAAGTGCAATAGGGAACGAAACGGAACGGAACGAAGCATGATTTCTCTCCATCGATTCTTCTCAATGAGTTCCCCTCTACTTAACCTAAGCGACTGGGCAGCGGAGGTTGAGCGCCTAGCGCATGGCCATTCCGTTTGCAGGTTGAGCCGAAAGATAGTCCAAAAACTCAATCAGCTCTGCATCGGTGAGGTGTTGGCGCGATCGCTTTTGGTAGGTTTTCTCTAGATACCGTCGCCCCTGCACATGGGTCCAGCCTAGGCGCTTTAGCTCAACATCCGTTTGGGCAATGACATCCGATAAATCTAGGGGATCCGCCATTGTAGGTTCGGGGCTAGATGGACTGGCAGAGGATGGGCCGACAGCGGGGGCTGGGGAGGAAGATCGTCGGGAGGGAGCAGAGGGTTTCCGGGAGGAGGACGATTGCGCAGATGGGGCTTGGGACGGCATCTTAGGCGAAAGTGAGTAGTCCCTAAGCTGAGCAGAATGCTCTGAATCTAACCAGGAAAGCTGTTGTTCTGGAGAGGGAAAATTCTGGGGTGCCGCGTCCCAGTCTACCTCTAGCGCCCGCTGAAAAGCCGCGTCACCTGCGGGCAAAAAGTCTGCTGGCGCTGCCGAAAGACGAGACTGGGTTCTAGGGGGCAGCTCTTCTGGCTCAGCAGGCATAAAATGCACCTGAGTGGGGTAGGGCTGGTTTAAGGGGGGCTGAGTCTGCACGGTCTCTTCCTCAATCCCTAACACCACTAGCGCCCTAGACCGTGCCTGATCTTCAGCCTGCTCAATACTGTGGGCGGCAGATAGTCCCGTCGCGAGGGTGGATCCACCCACCTGGATGCTCGCCCGCACCACATACTTGCCTTCGTGAATCTGGAGCAGTTCCGAGAGAAGGCTACCCATGGGAAACTGCGATCGAAACTGAGCATACATAGCGGAGCCTGGGAAGAAGGTCTATCGGCAGCAGGAGTTCTCAAAATCCCGACGCGCTGTTTTGCGGAATGCCGCTTTGCGGAGTGCCGTTTTATGAAACGCTATTTTTCGGAACACTATTTTCGGAATACTATTCTCGGATCACTTTCTCGGAACACTGTTGTATCACGCCTACAGGATAGGGTCAAGCCAACATATTGAGGGCAAAACTAGACGGGAGCGGGAGGGACATTAGGGCGATCGCCAGACAAAACACGCACAAAAACCCTATCCTTCTCCTTCTCAGCTCAGCTTAACTGGGGATAAAGAATGGGCACCAAGAGTGGGCATCATATGATATAGAGAAAAGCAGTATGCAGCCAATAAAAGGCACAAAAAAGCCACCTCCGAGAGATGGCTCAGAATATTTGGGAACGCGCAGAGAATTTGGTTGTAAAAGTTGCTATGAATCAATTGCTGTGAACCACTAGATAGGAACCACTAGCCGTCAATCACTAGCTGTGGACAACCAATTTTACGTTCGCATTTTGCAGCTCAGGGCGCTGGGCTTCAATCAACGTTTTGTTAATTGCATACTTTTGATTAATGGAATTAATCAGTTCCGTTTGATTGTGCTTTTTGGCCACGCCCCAAAGGTCGGCAATCAGATCAAAGGTGCCGTCTGTGTTCTTAGACCAGCCCAGATCGTACTCACCTTCGAGTACCGCAACAATATCAGCCCGAACGCGCTGCCCGTGGTAGCCACGTACATCGGCTTCGGTCTTAACCTGAACGCCCAAATCCTTGAGAGAGGCTTTCAAGATTTCTGCTTCGGTGATCTTGGTTCGTAGGGTGCTGAAGTGTGACATAGGAATTGTTCTCCACTGATGATTTATAGATACAACGTCTGACTGATGGTGCCGATCAATCACTGATGCGGCTGTAGACAAAAACTAGCTTGGGAGCTAGCTTTTCCCCCTGGAAATCCAGAGGAAAACCTTTAAAACTCCAGTCTCTGATACTCAGCGACTGAGGCTGCAGCTGGGCGGGCGCGCTGTCTGGCCCAATCTCGTAGCGCAGTGACCTGTTCGGTCATGGTCTTGGACAGCGGCATGGTCGCTCGACTGGCTGCAATAATGTCGAGCTGCGTAAATTCTCGCTCTTGAGCAAAGGCTTCATACATGGCGGCAATGATAGCCTGCTCAATTTCAGCACCCGAAAATCCGTCGCAAACGTTGGCAAGCTGCTCTACATCAAACCGCTCAATATCGCAGCGTCGCTTGGACAGATGAATTCGGAAAATATCTTGACGCTCTTCTTTGGTGGGCAAGTCCACAAAAAAGATTTCGTCAAAGCGACCCTTTCTTAAAAATTCACCGGGCAGACGCTCTACGCGGTTGGCGGTTGCCATCACAAACACCGATGAATTTTTTTCCTGCATCCAGGTCAGAAAAGAACCAAAGATTCGGCTAGAGGTGCCACCATCTGAATCCCCAGACCCAGCATTTCCGGCAAAGGCTTTATCCATTTCATCAATGAACAAAATGGCTGGCGCGATGGATTCAGCGGTCTTGAGCGCACTTCTGAGATTGGCTTCAGAGCGGCCCACAGTGGAACCATCGTAGACCCGACCCATATCCAAGCGCAGCAGGGGCATTCCCCAAAGCCGTGAGGTGGTTTTGGCCACCAAGGACTTCCCACAGCCTGGAACGCCCAAAATCAGCATTCCTTTTGGCTCAGGCAGGCCATATTCACGGGCGCGCTCGGTAAAGGCATCGGTGCGCTGATGGAGCCAGTGCTTAAGCTCATCAAGGCCGCCGACAGAGTCGATGGTTTCATCTTCTTCAATGAACTCTAGGATGCCGTTGCGTCGGATGAGCTGCTTTTTCTCTGACCAGATGATGCTGAGTTCTTCTTCTGTCAGGCGACCGGAAACGGCTTTTGCCTTCTGGTAGACCTTCTCGGCTTCGTCTCGGGTTAAACCCAGAGACGCCTTGACAAGCTTCTCTCGCACTTCGGGAGATGGCTTAGCCAAGCCGGGTACAAGCTGCTCCGTCAAAACCTGGTCTAGCTCGCCCATGGTGGGGAGCGGAAAATCCAGAACCACAACATCGCTCTCTAGCTCAATCGGAACCTGCTGCACGGGAGACATAAAGATGATGCTTTTTTGGGTGCCTTTGAAGCACACCACCGCATCCCGTAGCCAGCGAATTACCTCAGGACTCAGCAGAGGATGAAGATCTTTGAAAATAAAGAGAGCTGGGTCTTTATCACGAATAGCGGCCTGGATCGCCATTTGGGGAGAGACGGTACTGTGATGGGCAACGTGGCGTGGCTGACCGTATTCCACAAGGCCGTGAGTCATTGTCCAAGTGTAGACTCGACGCTGGGGCTGGTCGTTACGAGCCAGTTCCGCGATCGCCTGCTCTGCCCGCTCTTCTTCGGGGGTGACGAGATAGATCAGTGGATACTGAGCTTTGATTAAAATTTTTAGCTCTTCTCTCATAGCCTTCATCTCTCCGTAAGCGTCGTAAGAGTCGGCAAAAGGCTCAGCAACCTGAGCACTGCATCGCAGCTAATCTATCTAGCGAACCTACCTGGGTGCCCTACAGCGCCACGGCAGGAACCATTGGCTCAACAGGGGAAGAAACTGGAAGCCCTTCATCGTCTATCAGCACAGACTGATAGTTCAGGGGAATCAAGGCATTAGAGCGCAAAACAACAGAGGTTGCACATTCAGGACAGCTATAGACCTGATGCACTGATCCATGAGCAGAGGCTTCAACCTCATCCACAACCTCAGAGTGGTGAAGATAGAAAGCGATCGCACGTTCCGCAATGGCAGACATTGGATCTGCCTCGACCGCAGCCTTTATCTTTAGCTCCCGATGAAGCTCTGGCGGCAGGTACAACGTAACTTTCTGTTTATCTTGCATAAGGTTTATACGTAAAGCCTTGGCATACCTAAATACCTTAATGACCTAAACCTAAACCGTCAAGCCATTAAGCCGTCTTAGCGTCAATTCATTTACATTGCGTTACATTTAGGTCTGTTCTCCCTGCCTATTCTCTCTGCTAGGCTTTAGTCTGTTTTGCGGTCTTGGCCTAAGCTGGGAGAGGATCTGCCTGGAATCCCTCTAAATTTTTTAGGTTTTTTGCAGCGAAGCATCATGCCTCAGAAGCATCAATGAGCATCAATGGTGATTGTTTTTACCGCACCCAGTCAGAAACGAGCAATTCAGTCTCACGCTGAGCAGGTCTTCCCGGAAGAATGCTGTGGGCTCCTGTTAGGTCTTCATCAGCCCGCCAACGGGAGCCAGAGTCAGACTCGTCAGGGTCATGATTTCCAAGACCATGATTCCCAAGACCATGGTTTCCAAGACCATAATTTCCAAAACACTGTAATGGCTGTAGTCTCTGCCGAGAATGTGTGGAGTCAGCCTCCCCTGAGACAAGATTCCCAGCAGCCTCACGCCGGAACTGATCGACGTTATGCCATTAGCGCGATCGCCATGGTTGAGGCACAGCAGTACGCCCGATCCAAGGGTTGGGATATTATAGGAATCTATCATTCTCATCCGAACCATGAAGCGGTGCCATCTGAGTGGGATCGTGCGTGGGCGTGGCCCCAATACTCCTACGTCATTGTTTCGGTGAAAGACGGTACAGCTCAAGATCTTCGGAGCTGGATGCTAGATATAAACCATAAGTTTTTACCTGAGAAGCTTGTGATTTCTGGAGCGACTGACCCTCAAGTCACACCCAATTTTGAAGATACCCCCTGAAACTATCGAGGCACGATCACTATTGATTTGAGTACTGATTCGAGGCAGTCATTGATTGCGGTGAGTCATGGCCAATTGTGATCAGCGTAATCAGCGCATTGCGATCGCGCCAATTGAGAACAGAGCCAGCTGCGGTCAGCCCTCTTAATTCAGATTAATTAGACCAAGACTAATTAGACCCAGATTAATTTGACCCCTTCTTAGATCCCTTAAAGGATTACGCACAAAAGGACAACAACAATGCTCAATCCCAACCTGGATGAGATCCAGCTTACAAAAGATGACTATGAGCGGTATTCCCGCCACTTAATTTTGCCGGAAGTGGGTCTGGACGGTCAGAAAAAGCTCAAGGCCGCCAGCGTACTCTGCATCGGCACAGGAGGGTTGGGATCACCCTTGCTGCTCTATTTGGCCGCAGCGGGAATTGGCCGAATCGGCATCGTTGACTTTGATGTGGTAGACCACTCTAACCTTCAGCGCCAGATCATTCACGGCACCTCTTGGGTCGGCAAGCCTAAGATCGAGTCTGCCAAAAACCGAATTTTAGAGATCAATCCCTACTGTCAAATCGATCTTTACGAAACCCGCCTGAGTTCTGAAAATGCGCTGAGCATTGCGGAACCTTACGATATCGTCATTGACGGCACCGACAATTTCCCGACGCGTTATTTGGTCAACGACACCTGCGTTTTGCTGAATAAACCTAACGTCTACGGCTCTATTTTCCGGTTTGAAGGTCAGGCGACAGTCTTCAACTACGAGGGTGGCCCCAACTACCGCGACCTCTACCCCGAGCCCCCACCCCCAGGACTGGTGCCCTCCTGTGCTGAAGGCGGGGTGCTGGGGATTCTTCCCGGCATTATTGGGGTGATTCAGGCCACGGAAGCGATTAAAATTATTTTGGGGCAGGGGACAACCCTCAGCGGGAGACTGCTGCTGTTTAACGCTCTAGAGATGAAGTTTAGGGAGCTCAAGCTGCGGCCAAACCCAGAGCGCCCCGTGATTGAAAAGCTGATTGATTATGAAATATTCTGTGGAATTCCACAGGCACAAGCTGAGGAAGCAAGGCAGCAGGCTGAAATGAGTGAAATGACGGTTACAGAGCTGAAGCAGCTCATTGATAGCGGCGCAGAAGACTATGTGCTGCTGGACGTCCGAAATCCTAATGAGTATGAAATTGCCCAGATTCCAGGATCTGTACTGGTGCCGCTGCCGGATATTGAGAACGGGCAGGGGGTTGAAAAGGTACGCTCATTGCTCAACGGCCAAAAGCTGATTGTGCACTGCAAGATGGGCGGGCGATCGGCAAAGGCGATCGGGATTCTCAAAGAGGCTGGAATCAATGGCACTAATGTGAAGGGTGGCATCCAAGCCTGGAGTCGGGAAGTGGATGCCTCGGTGCCGGAGTATTAGTCGATACTCCAGACAGTTGTTTGAGGCAGAAAAACCCATCGTTTCTTAGAAGCGACCCTGCGCTTGAAGGCTAACGGCACTGTTTTTCTCCTCGCTGCTTTTCGTCTCACTGCTTTTCGCTAATGGGATAAATTGTCCGGAGTTTTAATCAACACTTCGGACAATTTCTGAAACCCAGAAGAGGGGGATCAGCGTTATTCTAGGGTGCATCAGCAAGCTGAAAACCAAGGATTTCAACCTGTCTTTGAAACACTGTTTTTTGAAACACTGCCCTTTGAAAAACGGTTCTTTGAAACACTGTCCAGCCTGGTCATGAAAGAATTGATCTGAATTGGGTGTAAATGGGTGCATTAAAGGGTCAATTGTTTGGCCCCAGAGGTTTAGAATTTTAGAGATAGTGCGGCTTTTAGAATAGCCCTATCCCTAGCAACACTGCGATCGCCGTAATGGTCAGATTATCGATATCTCGCAGCGGTAGAGCTTCAACCCCCGTCACCACCAGCGCGATCGCCCCCACTCGCAGTGCGGTTTCCCCCAGATTAAGCGATGGCGTAAATAGCATCAGGTGATTAAACCAGGCCAGCATCCCCACTGCAAACATAAAGCTGCCGCCCAGCATGGCTCCTGAGCCAGCCCAGCTTTTATCGGTGTTGAAAGGCAGCTTATGACGGCCCAGCCGTCGCCCCACAATATCCGCAAGGCCATCTCCGCCGCACAACATCATCAAGGACATCATGCCGACGGGCGAGGTGCGCCAAAAAACTACGGTACAGACCATAAATACCAGTCCGTAGTAGAGCGGCCCTCGCAAAATTTCCCTAGGGTTTCCGGTGCGGGTCATGGCCTGAACCGCAGCTGGATCCTTGAGCCAGCCCAGCCCAATGGCCACAAACTGTACCGTAATACTCAGCGGCACAAATGCTGCAAAGTAGCGGGCGCTGTCGGCCTCACTGAAAAACGGCCAGCACAGCACAAACAATGGCCCCGTACCAATGTGGATAATTTTGCGGCTGAGCTGCGGTGAAAGCCAGCCCCGATGGGCGATCTCATCCATCAGCCGTAGCCACACCAGCGCTAGGCCTAGGGTCACAAGGGTGGCGATCGCATCCTGCCCTTGTCCCAAAGACAACAGCTTGTCCCACAGGTCAGCTTGAGCGAACAAAACTAAGAGATAATGGGGCATAAATTCAGCATACTTCTCCCATCATGATGCATGGTTATGGAAGCAAGCGTGCCTGGATTAACCCATTCAGGAGCATGAGGGAATGAATCATCTTGAGCTGGCAGCTTGGCTCTGTGGCGAGTTTGACAACCAAGCGCAGTCTCAAGATGACCCCACTTGGTACGTTCCACTCCGGCTCTGGCATCGGCCGCTGCTCCACCCCATTCAGGGGCAGTTCGCAATTTTTGCAGAGCAGTCCAACGTGCTTCAGCTTGATAAACCCTATCGGCAGCGAGTGCTCGTTCTGCAGCCAGAGGGCGATCGCCTCTCAGTTCAATTTTGGGCGTTCAGAGATCCGGCACAGTTTCGAGGCGCTGGCGTCAACCCAGATCTGCTCCTTCAGGCCACCGAAGCAGCACTAGAGGCGCTTCCTGGCTGTCGGCTTCAGGTGTCGGATCTGGGCGATCGCTATCGCGCTGAGCCGGAGCCGGAGTCCCGCTGCTGTTTTCCCTACGATGGCAAAATTCGCCAGGTGGTTTTGGGCTTTGAAGCAAGCGCCACACAGTTTTTGAGCTATGACCGAGGCGTTGACCCAGACACCGGACAATCCCTTTGGGGAGCTATGATGGGCCCCTACCGTCATCAAAAACGCTGCGCCTATCCCCTTCCTAACCTAGAATCCTTGGGTTCAGCCGTAGGAGCTTAGATAAGGGATGCAGCAAGGGGGCAAAACCCGTTTTATAGTGAGGGCAGCCCATTGATTTGTGGATCGCTGGCTAGGGTAAGTATTTCCTTTAAGTCTCACTGATGACCGTTTCTAAACCTTGTTTCTCAATCTCATTTCTCAATCTCGTTTCTAAACCTCTAAATTTAGATCTAGATCCTGAAATCTAATCTATAAAAATCTATTCTGTAGACGGACTCGGTACCTATGATTGGCCGGATGATCGCAGGGCGCTACAAAATCACTAAAGCATTAAGCTCTGGTGGGATGGGAGAAACCTTTATTGCAGAAGACACCCAGCTTCCCCACCATCCGCAATGCGTAGTCAAGCGTCTGCTGCCCGTCAGCCGCGACCCGCGCTATTTATCGACCGTACAGCGCCTGTTTCGCAGTGAGGCAGAAACCCTAGCCAGGGTGGGCCGTCACGACCAAATTCCGCAGCTCTTGGCCTACCCCGAAGAAAACCAGGAGTTTTATCTGGTACAGGAATACATTGAGGGGCATCCCCTCAGCCTGGAGCTGAACCAGCGCTGGAGCGAATCGCAGGTGTTGAGCTTTTTGCAGGACACCCTGCGCGTGCTGGAATTTTTGCAAAGTCAAGATCCACAGGTCATCCATCGAGACATTAAGCCCGACAACATTATTCGACGCGACCTCGACGGCAAGCTGGTGCTGATTGATTTTGGAGCCGTCAAGGATTGGCACGTCCAGCAGTTGACCATCATGGGAGAGCCCAGCGTCATGGTTGGAACTGTAGGATACATGCCCACGGAGCAGTATAGTGGTCAGCCCCGCCCCAGTAGCGATCTTTATGCGGTCGGGATGATTGCCATTCAGGCACTGACGGGGCTATTCCCGAAGGATATTGGAGTTGATACCGATGGTGAAAAGGTCTGGCGGCATAGGGCATCTGTGAGCGATGGGCTGGCCGACTTTTTAGATAAGATGGTGCGCCATTACTTCAGGCATCGCTACCAAACGGCAACGGAGGCCAGACAGGCGCTCCAGAGTGTGATGAACAGCGCCGAAACGATCGCCGGACAGCGGACAGTGATTCGAGCGCGTCCCCAACCCGTTGGCTATTCCTCAGATCCACCCCCACCGCAGCATACCTTACCCGTGGGGCTGGAGCCTCACCAAAAATCAACCTTAGGGCGGCGGCGATTCTTAAACTGGGCTGCATTTGGTGGCGTCGGTTTTTTGGGCGTAGTCTGGGTTTCTTTTTGGGGGAAACAGATTTCTGATCGTCTACAGCAGATTGAATTTAAGACGGTCAAAGTGGATGCGCGGGGCAATATCAGCGATCGCAAAACAGCGCGCACCAAGTTTTTTGCAGAAGACTTAGGAAATGAAGTAGCTATCAACCTGGTGGAGATTCCCAAAGGGGAATTCAACATGGGGTCTCCGGCCGCAGAAGCTGAGCGTAGCAATAATGAAGGCCCGCAGCACGTAGTGTTCATTGAGCCGTTTTACCTGAGTCAGCATCTCATCACCCAAGTCCAGTGGCGAACCGTTGCATCGCTGCCTCAAGTCAACCAGGCGCTGACGGCTGATCCATCAAAATTTAAGGGCGATCTGCGTCCAGTTGACAATGTGAGCTGGTATGACGCCGTAGAATTCTGTGCGCGACTCTCCAACTACACCCAAAAGACCTATCGTTTACCCACCGAGGCCGAATGGGAATATGCCTGCCGTGCCGGCACCCAAACGCCCTTTCACTTTGGGGCAACCATCACCACAGACCTTGCCAACTATCGCGGAACAGACCTTACCGCCCAAGACACCACTGAGTCTGGAGCCTACGGTCAAGGGCCGAAAGGCTCTTTCCGCGAACAAACCACAGACGTAGGCTATTTTGCCGTCGCCAACGATTTTGGCCTCTTCGATATGCACGGTAACGCCTGGGAGTGGTGCGAAGATCATTGGCATAGTACCTATCAAGGCGCACCCAAGGATGGCAGCGCCTGGATAAATTCCGACGCGGCAGCGGAAGACGAGCGCGTGCTCCGGGGCGGCTCCTGGAATACAACGCCAAGAGCCTGCCGCGCAGCGATTCGGGGCAAGTATGGCGCTAATAAGCATGATAATGACCTAGGATTCCGCGTGGTCTGCATCGTGGACTGATGGTGGTTGTTCACCTCACCCTCGTGGCTGAAGTTCAACAAAAAACAACTGCTTCCCATCCTCCCAGCCTTCTTCTCCCTAGGGATAAGGAGGAGCAATGAAAAATCAACCTCCTTAAATCCCTCTTCCGAAGGCGAGGGGTTTAGGGCAAGAGTAATCGACTTTGCACTCGCTCCCTAAATCCCCCAACCTTGGGGGACTTTGAGCTCAGACTCCCCCAAAATTGGGGGGCTGGGGGGCAAGTGCAAGGATGCTGAGCTTTAACCGAACAGTATTGAAGTTATTTTTACAAGACTCCTAAGCCTTTTCTAAGTCAGTCTTTTCTACAAAAGACCTCAACTTTTGGGTATCTTTTCCGCGATTATGCCAGCGTGGAGACTCGACCCCAATTTCTTGATGGTATTCCCAGAGTTCATTCTGAAAAACCTCACAAAATTCCTTAGCCGCCTGCCGATGAACGTGAAAAACTGTTTCTAGTAACCCCGGACTCACCACAAATGTTTCAAATGGGTTCAGGCGATTCCAATCTTTAATCGCGAGAAAAATTGCTTCAGCTCGTTGAAATGCTTTCTTGGCTTTAGGGGCGTGCGATTTGAGGACGGATTCTTCTGAGAGAGCAGCGGTTTCAAGCTGTTTGGCAGTTGAGATTAACTCTGTGTGATTTGTCTGATCTGATGGGACGGACTGAGGCTTTGGGGGCTGAGGTTCTGGAGGTTGATCTTTTGGAGGCTGGTGCTGAGCTGACGGAAAGAAGTCTGCTGGCGGCGTCTCTTGAGCCGGCGTCTCTTGAGCGGCGATCGCACGTACTGTCCCCGCAGAAACCTTTTTGCGTCGATTGCCTTGAGTTTGCTTGCGGGGTTGATTCCCCACAACCTCTGGCGCAGAATGGGGCGCAGAATGGGTCAAAGCTGAGGGCTGCTCCAGTTTTGTTTCTAGCTCTGGTTCCAACTCTAGTTCCAACTCTAGTTCCAGTTCTGGTTCCAGCTCTGGTTGCAGTTCTGACTTCCGATTGGTTCTTGACTCCTCACGATTAGGCGAAAAATCAGCTTGCCCCACCTGAGGAGCCGCTACGCCTTCATCTTCTGTGAGCAGCCGTCGGAAGCCGTCAAGCTTGTCTTGCGCCTGCTTTAGCTCCTGGGCTAGCAAGGCCTTTTCTGTTTTGAGTCGCTCTAATTCTTTTCCTTCACTCGCGACCGATGTGATCGCCTTATCTCGCTCTAGCCGAAGCTGGAGGTTTTCGCGCTCTAGCCCTTCAATTCGCCGGACAAACCAGCCCGCATGGCTCTCCTGGCGTAGCTCTTGAAGCTGCGCCTCAAATTCATCCCGGAGGCTGGCAATTTGCTGACGAACCTCGGCTTGCCATGCTTGCTGAAGCTTCTGTACTGCCGGAATAGACGCTAGTTCGGCATCCTCAGAGGCGGCCTCAGCTAAAGCTGCTTGCGCTTTCGTTTGCTGACTTGTTTGCTGATTTACTCGCTGATTTGCCTGCTGACGGGGCTCCTTTTGCGCCCTCGTTTTTCTAGGCGTTGTTTTGGGCACGGGTCTTTCTGTCTCCTGTTCTAGCGGTAGCGGTGCAACTTGATTGAGCAAAATGCCCTTTTTGCGAAGTAAATTGCCTTGGTTATCGCAGAGGGCAAAGCGAAAATAATGTCCCGTGGCGGGCGAGTCCATCACATGGCCTAAAAAATGCTGAACAAAGGCATAGTCATGCTGAAGCTCAGGGCAAAATAAATAAACCGCGATCGCCCCGTACAGGCTTCTTAAGTTGTGTACGGACACCGATTTTTTGCCCTCCAGGGGCGGTACTACCCCCACCAGGGCAGCATTACAAACTCGATTCAGCTTTTGATTAAAAATATTGAGCGCACTGGAGAGTTCTTTTCCGGTATGCTGCGCAATTTGGTTGACCGTCGGTAGACTGCGTAGGCGCACGATGGCATCCAGGACCTCCGTCGCCGGAAACAGCGTCACAATGTCGTAGCCCTCTGCCCGTTCGCCTCGGCTTTTGAGCTGCCCTTCAAAGTGCAGTAGGTAGGGATGGTTCGTGAGCCGAAAGGTTCCCTTCGCCATCACCTCCGAAAATCGCCGTCCCGTTAACCCCGCGATCGCGACCCCCAGCCATCGCGCTTCAGAGTTTCCCTTTTTTTCTAGAAAGCTCCGCAATAATGATAGATAGCGCTCTACCTTGACCAGCCGCAGATTGAGCTGCTTCCCTCGATTCACGAGCTGCGATCGCCGATCAATGGATTCATAAATTTGGGGTGAATATTTGAGGTAGGTCAGCGCCCAATGCTCTAGACGCTCTTCCCGAAGTCCCGTCACCCGCTGCTGATGAATAAACCGATGGCTGTTTTGATCGCTCAGCGCTAGCACACCCGCTGCGATCGCTGCCGTAATGGCCTTACGGTAAACGGTCACGTACTTAGCCACCGAAGCTTGCGGGTAGCCTTCTTCTAGGAGCTGAATTTCAGCTTCGCAAAGCGCCTTGATTTGGTCTTCCGTCTCTGCTGCTGTTTCTGACCTTTTCAGCAGCGCAATGAATCCCTCGACCAGTCCACTCAAATCTTCCTTGGACAGCCTAAGGCGATCGCCTTGAGCAATGCGATCGCGGTAGGAATCAATAATTTCGCGGCGTGTGGACTCCCAATGCAGCGTGTCACTGACCTGATCGTTCTGTTCTAGGCGAAGCATGGTTGGTGTAGGCAGTCAGGATGGACACTGTTTACGAGCATGCTTCAAGTCTGGAGTCGCAGAAGTTATGAGGGGGAAACCTTTTCCCTGTTGGCGGCTGGCGGGTCATTAAACGGAAATAACGCCCGGTAGTGGGTACGGCACCCCCCTTCAAACAGCACTGCAACCCACCCGTCCCAGGTAATATCAACAACTTCCCATTGCTGCCCATCGTGAAGAAAATGCATACTTCCCCCTGAGAATGAAAAATGAATCTCAGCAAGCTTTTCAACGCAGGCTCCAGCTTGCTCAAGAGACTTAAGCCCAGTATACGATTAATCTATGATATGCAAGTCAGCGATAGGCAAGTCAGCTTTATCTGGAAGACCGCCTGCCCCGCTGGTAGAATCGCCCTGCGTTCAGCAGCCCTAGATTAAACCCATGAGCAGCATTCAGACCCTCCACGTCAAAACCTGCCTATTTGCAGACGAGCACAGCGCAATCTGCCAGATCCGGGAAGCCGTCTTTCAGCAAGAGCAGGGAATTGCCGCCGAACTAGACTGGGATGGGCTAGATGACTCTGCCATCCATGTTTTGGTACAGGTCAGGCTGGAGGGGCAAGGAAGCTATGAATCGGTGGGGGGTCTCAGGCTGCGAGAAATAGCCGAGGAAGATGGCTCACAGTCATCGGTTCTAAAGCTAGAGCGCTTAGCGATCCTAAACCCCTATCGTCATCAAGGACTAGGCAGTGAACTGGTATACACTGCGATCGCCTACGCACAAGATCAAGGCTATGACTATCTGGTGCTGCACGCCCAGACAATAAGCCAATCCTTCTATGAGCCGCTGGGCTTTGAGCCAGTGGGAGAATCCTTTGTAGAAGCTGGCATCTCCCATATCAAAATGGAACAAAGGCTATAAAAATGAGTCGAAACCCTTTGGAGTTAAATGAAAGTCTGTAAAGAGGCATGTCCTATGGGCAAGATTCACAAGATTCAGCGGACTGTGATGCTACTACCCGTCATCGGGCTGCCAGCCTTACTGATGCTGGGGATGCGTCCAGCTCCAGGGATGGCACAATCTGCACCACCCACGAGCAACCAGTCTAGCCCCAGGACTTCTGTCTATGCCCATGTGCGTGAGGGCGATCGCGCCTATGCTGAGGGGAAATTTCAGGCGGCGGTGGACGCCTACACTGAGGCGCTCAAGCTGTTTAATCAAAATGAATATGCCTACTACAATCGAGGCAATGCCTACCGCAGATTAAAAGACTATCCCGCTGCTATTCGTGACTACACCGCAGCCCTTCAGCTAGAGCCGCGCAATACGTTTTCCTATCTATATCGCGGCATGTCCTACCTGTCTCTAAACCAGCCGGAACAGGCGATCACAGACTATACTGCCATCATTAAAATAGACGAACAAAATGCCCTAGCCTACAACCGTCGGGCAGAAGCATACGCCGCCATGCAGCAGCTAGAATTAGCCAGGGCTGACTTTTTGAAAGCCTCTGACTTATATAAAAAACAGCAAGAACAGGGCCTATCCGAAAAAGCTTTGAGCCAGTTGCGATCGCTCAGGAGTAAGAAAGACAAGTGATTCAACCCCGCAGAGTGTAATTATGCCCTACCAATCTTAAACATCTAGGGCAGAGAACGGAGCGGGCGACGATCGCCTTTGCACCTCTATTGGTGACGTAGTGCCCACGCTCCACTCCAGCAACTTATTGTGCTGTGCCGCTAGATGACGCTGACTTGGTAAGCGCGCACTACTGCATCGACTGTCGCAATGGTTAAACCGTTCTGTAACGCCTGACAGATGAGCATCCTGTCGAATGGATCACGATGGAGTGGCGGCAGTTTAGCCAATTGAGCCACGCTACTCTCATCAAGAGCAAGACTGACAATCTGATGAAGATCACGCTGTTTGGGTAAATACGTTCCGGGATGCTCTGGCAGGGGTAATTTGCCCGACTGGTATTTGACAATTGTTTCCCAAATTGAAACGGCGCTTAGATAAACCTCGTTGTCTGGCTCACGAATCGCATCTCGGACATTGTTGGATAGCCGAGTATCACCACTAATAAACCATAAAAAAATGTGTGTATCTAGGAGAATTCTCACTTTCCCTCAAAGGCACTCAAAAGATTCTCCGACAAAGGAGCATCGAAATCATCTGGAACGGTAAACTCACCTGCACACAAGCCAAATGGACGCAATTGATCGCCATATATTTGAGGGATGTAGAGTTGAACGCCATCATTACCTTTTCGCCGAATTGGAATGCCAGCCCAGCGTGACACCCAATTCACCAACGCTCTTAAAGAACTGACTCTACGAGCATTGGTAGCTCCTCCAGCATCACCAAGACTAACTAGAGAGATCACTTCTTGAATTAATTCCTTAGTGAGTTCTTGATTGTCACGGGTTGTCTTCTCAAGAATCATTTGAATTGGGTAGAACCCCAGCAATGCTTCTACAAGAAGACGTTCGCGTGTCTCTTGATCATTACTTTGGGCAATTCTATTACCTCGCTCTGTCAAAATGTAAATGTTTGAAGATTGATTCTTGGCTGAACCTCGTCTGGCAAGACCAATTTCTATTACAGATCTCCCAAGATAGTCTCCTCTCCTAGCCACATCTTTTTCTTTTTTTGCGCCACTACCAAAAGCAACACCTAATCCTTTAGCTGTGTTAGTTCCATTATGAATTAGCTCAACAGTTTTAATAAATTTTTGTGGGTCACCAATTTGAGGAATATAAATTGGCTTTTCTTTTGCTTTATGAAGATTTTGATTTAGAGAAATCTTCCAATTAATGAAGTGAGAAATTTGTTGAAACTCATAAAGCCTGATTTTTTTTGTCTGAAAGTCGACAGCGTAGGTGATCTGAAACGTTCTCCCTTTAAGTTCATAGACTAGCCCTGGAACGCCAGGCTTAGCGCCACAGACAGCTCCTTCAACTTCACCGACTTGTTTCAAGACTTCTAGAACAGGCATAAGCTCCTGCTTGACTGCGAGATCACAGAATGCTTTCTTGTCAGAAAAAATCGATTGAATTTTAGGATCAAAATATGTGAATTTAAACATTTCTGCAAAACCTCATGCTGCAATAGTCATAAGTGAATTTCAGAACGAACAAACAGAACTTTAGCTGCATCACCAATTAATGGTAACGAAAGATAATGCGTGAAACGGGGTGAGACAAATGCAACAACCCGCCTCCCATGAAACGTAAGATAAATACAATCTGTTCCACCCAGCAGCCTCTCCCATGCCTCAGTTAGCTGATCACGAAACTCAGTGAGAGGAATTTCCTCGCTTTTCTGAATACTATGCTCCCCCTCTTCCGAATTGAGATCATCAATATCTTGAAGTGGAAGTAAGAAAGCTGCAACTTCGCCATAGTGAGTACATACAATCCGCAAGTTACCCGATTGAACCTGCCGCCTAAGTTTTGGAAGTTTGACCCTTAACTCGGACATTGGGATTTGCTTAAAACTTTTGTTCATGTTTAATCGCCCTCCCCTACGTCTCATAATGGCAAATGATTTCAAAAACGTCAACAGCGTATTACGTTTTTTACATTTTTGAGTTAGATCAACCTTTTGATAAGGTTTTGAGCCTACCCTGGTTTGCATAGAGCCGAGAACTTATTGATGATGGGTAGTGCGGGTCAGCAGAAAGTCCTTAAGTTGGATCCAGGTAGCTCAGTATAGTTAAATGAAAAAGGAGGCTGAGCCCAGCCTCCTTTATGTTGAATTTCATTGAATGGTGCCTTTCATTCCGTTTTGCTAGCTAGGATGCGCTTAGGTCGTAGCACGACGGATGCTTGCATGGAGCTAATGGATAAAAATTACCGACGTGGAGCAGGCGCAGGTGGAGCAGCAGCGGGTGGTGTAGCTGGTGGGCCAGCTTGTGTCGCGCGCGGGTAGGGAACATCCACAAACCCTAGCTCAAACAGCTGCTGATAGGACTTTTGCCCCAGTTCACGACTCGGATTTTGGCTCCGAATAATTTCAATGAGTAAGGGAATTGCCTGTTCGGACTTATTTTGAGCGCGATAGACCAGCGCCAACTGATAGGTGGCCTGATCTCGAATTTGAGCAGTTTCTAGCGCTTTACGACGAAGACTGTCAGCGGCGCGGCTATCGACCCCTAAGAAAGAAGCGGCCAGCGCCTGATAAAAATTAGAAAGCTGATTGCCAACCTGTCGGGCATCTTGAAGCTTGGAGGCGGCTAATCCGTAGTTTTGGGCAGTGACGGCGCTCTGGGCTTCAGATAGGAGGCGCTTGGCGGACTCTGAACTGAATACTCCCCCCTGCCCAGCAGCAGGACTCAGGACTTCAACATTTCCAGGGACGGCGGGCTGGCCTGTACCTGTCCCACTAAAGTCAGAGGCTCTTTGAGCTTGGGCAGCCGTTGCCGATAGCAGCGCGACGAACAATGCTAAGGACAACGAAGATACTCTACTCATCTGTCGAAACCCCTTAGAGAAGATACTTCCAGCACGCTGCTGTCGCACACCAACCGTTCCTATTGACACCATGAATGCACTCTGTAATTGATTTGAGGTGAGTATGAGGCGTTAAACTTCGGACATCTTATCATTGGAAGCTTCCAGGAAATCAATCTAAGTAAATTAGGTATTAACTGAGCCTAGATTAGACCAGACTTAAGATGTCACGCTGTGCTTCCGAGACGTTTGATTCAGTAAAAAATGTTCCGGCGTCAATCTTTTGCTGTAGACCCTTTTGCGGTAGACCGCTTGTCTTAAATTCCAGCGGCTTTTATGGCCTAGTCCAGTTTCTTGCTGCTAGGGCGCTGAGTTAAAGCGCTGTTTTTGGGCGGTGGCTGTAGGGCGTAGCAGATTCGGCGGTGGGGCGATCGCGGCCTCTGGTAATTCTGAGGCTGAGCAGCAAGACCGGAATTAACCCCACCACAACGATGGCAAGGGAAGGGCCGGCAGCTTCGGCAAGGCGCTCATCAGAAGCCAGTCGGTAGACGCGCACCGCAAGGGTATCAAAGTTGAATGGGCGAATCATCAGCGTGGCGGGGAGCTCTTTCATAATGTCTACAAAACAGAGCACCATGGCCGTCAATAAACCACTCCACATCAGCGGAACGTGGACTTTAGTGAGCGTGGCGGTGGGACTACAGCCCAAACTTCGAGAGGCATCGTCCAGGGTGGGCTTGATTTTAGACAGGCTGGCTTCAACCGTATTAAAAGAAACAGCCAAAAACCGTACAACATAGGCAAAAATTAGCGCACCCACCGTTCCGCTTAGCACCCAGCCAGCCTGAGTGCCCCAGAGGCTCAAGCTCGTGCGGTTGACCATATTTGCGACCCAGCCGAGGGGAATGGAGATGCCTACCGCAATGACCGAGCCAGGAATGGCGTAGCCCATCGCCGCCACTCTGCCGGCGGTGCGCAGCAGCTTGGTGGGGTACAGCCGCAGACTATAGGCCAGGGTAATAGCCAGCACAACCGTGATAGCGCCAGCACTGAGTGAGAGGGTAAGACTATTGGCGGCAAATCCCCAAAAGTCTGGGGTCAGGTTTGCTGAAGCATAGCGAAACGCCATCATGGAGAGCAGCGTAACGGGCAGCAAAAAGCCTAGGGTTAGGGGCAATGCACAAAGCAGTACGGCCAGCCAAGCTTTAACCCCTCTCAGCACGAAATAGAGGGGTTCAGAGTGTTGAGAGCCATTTTGGTAATAGCGGGCGTGGCCACGAGACCATTGCTCTAGCACAATCAGCCCTAAAATGCCCAACAGCAACACGGCGGAAAGCTGGGTGGCGGTGGCTGGATCGCCCATGCCTGACCAGGTGCGATAGATGCCTGTAGTAAAGGTATCAACGCTAAAGTATTGGACGGTGCCAAAGTCACTGAGGGTTTCCATCAGCACTAGGGAGAGTCCGGCAATGATGGAGGGGCGCGCAAGGGGTAAGGCGATCGCCCAAAAACTACGCCAAGGGCTGCTGCCAAGGGCACGACTCGCCTCTAGGGTATTGCGTGCCTGCTCCAGGAACGCAACCTTAGCCAGCATATAGAGATAGGGATACAGCGCCAGGGTCAGCATGGCGATCGCCCCACCCACGGAGCGTATTTCTGGAAACCAGTATTGCTGAACCGAGAGACTGAGGCGATCGCGGAGCAGGGTCTGGACTGGCCCTGCCACATCTAAAAAATCGGTGTAGGTATAGGCCAGCACATAGGCCGGGACCGCCAAGGGCAGCAACAGCGCCCACTCAAAAATATGTCGCCCTGGAAAACGACAGAGCGTCACACACCAGGCCGTCCCGATGCCCAGCACTGCTGTCCCAAAGCCAACCCCCAAGATAAGCTGCAGGGAATTAAGGACATAACCCAGCAAAACCGTCTGCGCTAGATGCTGCCAGGCTGCGGCTGAAGCGCCAAAAATATGGCTGAGCACGACCAAAACGGGTGTTGCCACAAGCCCCGCAATGGTCAGCACGACACCAATGTAACAACGGGTCAACCAGGTTGAGCTGAGGTATATTTTTCCCACTCGGCGGGGTGGCAAACTTCTAGACATGGGGCAAACCGTCTTGAAAAACTGAGAAAAAGCAACCCTTGGTTCCTGATCGCCGCACCTAGACGCTGGGTCTGAGCTTCAACATCTAGCAATTGAGGTATCTAGCGATTGAGATATCTAGCGATTGAGATCATGACTGAGACATCTTTGAAAATCAGGGATCAGGAAAGATCAGGGCTAGAAGATCGCAACGCGATAGGTTGAAACAATAGACTAATGCATATATTTTGCAATAAGATGGTCGTAAGCAGTGCAACCTTGCATCATCCTAGCCTCACTAGACTGACATTAGACGATGTCACACAAGGATGGCCAGAGGATGACTGGATGATGATTGGATGGTCATTGGATGGTAACTAGGGCTTATGCTCAAGGCGCTTCACCATTCATCTCATCTTATTTAAGCCTGTCTTCCTCGTCCACTCGTCCAAATGCAGTCATGCCCCTATCTTCCTCCCTTCAGAGTGTGCCAGTGAGAGATTCTGTCAGAAAGCCTGAATCGCGCTCTATTCTTGAACTTCAAAACATTACAAAAGCCTATGCAGCCCAGTCGACGCCAGCCGTCGAGGCGATTAGCCTCCGTTTAGAGCAGGGCAATATTTTAGGGTTGCTTGGCCCCTCAGGATGTGGCAAAACGACCCTATTGCGATTGATTGCTGGGTTTGAGTCAACGGAATCTGGCTCAATTTTGCTGGGCGATCGCCTTGTGTCTAGCCCCCAACTCACGGTGCCGACTGAAGAGCGAGGTGTGGGCATGGTGTTTCAGGATTTTGCTCTATTCCCGCACCTGAACGTTTTTGAAAACATTGCCTTTGGCCTAAAGAACAGTACAGGTCACCTTAAAAGGCAGCGTGCGGCCGAATTTATCCAGCGAAGAGTTTTAGAAGTTCTGGAGCTGGTTGGACTGGACGGCCTCCAGCGCCGCTACCCTCATGAACTTTCTGGCGGACAGCAGCAGCGAATAGCCCTAGCCCGTGCCCTAGCGCCCAAGCCCAAGCTGGTGCTCCTAGACGAACCGCTCAGTAACCTAGATGTGCAGGTGCGGCTACACCTCCGTCAAGAACTGCGCACGATTCTAAAAGCCGCTCAGACCTCCGCAGTCTTCGTTACCCACGACCAAGAAGAAGCCCTCGCAATTTCTGATCAAGTTGCCGTGATGCGCGCAGGACGAATAGAGCAGATGGGTACGCCCGAAGCGGTCTACAGTTCACCAGCGTCTCGCTTTGTGGCGGATTTTGTCACCCAGGCCAATTTTCTGGCCGCCCAACGTCTTGACAAGATTTGGAAAACAGAAGTCGGGGCTTTTGAAGTAGAAGCATCTGGAGTAGAAGTATCTGGGGTAGAAGTATCTGGAATAGGAGCGCCTGAATCGAGTGCTTTTGTGGGTGTCAAAAATGCTGCTGAAACGGAGCAGGTAAACATCGCTCGCGGCTGGCTCATGATTCGTCAAGAAGCGCTGATGCTTCATGCAGACCCTCAGGGGCGAGTTGTGGTGCGCGATCGCCAGTTCTTGGGGAGAGATTATCGGTACTGTCTACAAGCGCCCTCTGGCCAAAGGCTCCACGCGCTCAGCCGAGACAATAGCCTAACAGTCGGCACCACGGTTAGACTATCTGCGCAGCCCGAAACCCTCAGAGTATTTTCAGATCAGGCGCTCTAGGGAGTCGTTTGTGGGGATGGTTGCTGGACAGGCTTCTGAGCTGTTTGCTGAACAGGCTTCTGGGCGATCGCTCTATGTGATGCTCTATGTAAGTGACGCTCTATGTGAGTAGTCTTGTGCCAACGGTTCTCTGAGAGAGTTGCGTTGAGAGAGTTGTGCTGAGAGATTTGCGCTAAGATAGCCGCTCTGAGCGAATCGGCAAAAGCGGTTCTGACCGCTTAGAGTAGAGGCATGACGCAGCCAGCAGAAAACCACGCCAAACCCAGCCCAAAGCCCTCTATTGTGTCGCTGATTGTAGCGGCGCTGGTGGGGGGTGGAGCTGCATTTGTCCTGACTCAGCTTCAGTTCCGCCTGTGGATTGAGTCACCCAGCGATACAGAACCCCCCATCCTCAGCACAAGGCCAACGACTGCTCCGACGACTCCGGCGACGAGTCCGTCCCCTCGTGCAGTAGCCCCTTCCCCCCCCTCGCCAGCGCAGGCCCTTAAGAATGGCCTGCGGGTGAGTAATCAAAGCGACTACGCGCTGCGGGTGGTACTTTTGTCTCAGTCCCCTGCGATGTCAAATGAAGCGCAAACCAATGAAGCGCAAACCAACGGCGCACAAACCAATAGCGCACTAAAGCGCGATCGCAAGCCGGCCCATTGGGACTTTGCACCGAGTGAGGGGAGCCAAGAGGGCCTATTGCTTTCGTTACCGTCAGGAAAGCTTACCCTAGAGCGGGGAGACATCCTGGTTGCGTTTGCCCTGGACGGTTCTCGGCGATACTGGGGGCCTTACGTGGTAGGAGAAACTACGGTGCCAGTGCAGTCTCCGGCTACAGATGAGTGGCAGATGATTCTCCGTCCTTAGGCGATTGGCGGGCTGCAAACATTGATCTACAAACACTGATCTACAAACACTGATCTACAAACACCCATTAGAAACATCCGTTAGAAGCACCCATTTAAAACACCCATTTAAAACACCCATCATGAGCGTTTGTATATGAATTCCTCCTTCCGCCCCACAATTTTAACCGTCCTGTCCGATCTACCCTTATCTGATGCGGCCAGTGCCGACCTAGTGCAGTCTGGCTATGACGTTAAGCCGATCCAGGCGATCGCCGAGGTGCTTCCTGCCGTTGGGGAACGTCCTGATCTCGTTGTCCTTGAAGAGTGTTTAGGCAAAGCCTCTGGCTTGGAGTTGTGTAAACAGCTCCGACTGGCTGGCGTTGCAATTCCGCTGGTGCTGGTGATGGAGCATGACTCTGTAGAAGATCGGGTGGCTTGCCTAGAGGCGGGTGCGGATGACTATTTTGTAAAACCCTACCGCAGCGACCCTTTTCTGAATTTTGTGCGTCTCTACCTTCAGCCGTCCAGTGCCACTCCGGGTGAAACCTTGAAGTTTGATAGCCTGGTGCTAGATTTAGCAACACGGAAGGCGATGCGCTCTGACCGGGTGATTAATCTCACCATGAAGGAATATGACCTGCTCAAGTTTTTGATGGAGCATCCCCGCGAAGTCCTGACGCGAGAGCAGATTCTTGAAAATGTGTGGGGCTATGATTTTTTAGGAGAGTCGAATGTGATTGAGGTCTATATTCGATACTTACGCTTAAAGATTGAGGGAGAGGGCGAAAAAAGGCTGATTTATACGATTCGCGGAGTGGGCTATGCCCTTCGAGATGCTTAAGCGCCACGGCGTCAAGATTGTTCGATTAAAGGGTTTCCGGCTGAAGGATTTCCGACTGAAGGGTTTCTCGCTGAAGACGATGGCGGGTCAGTGGAAAAGTCAATTTAGGGCAAAACGCTTGAAGAAGCAGTTTCTGTTGCTGAGTATTTTAGGCACTGCGGCGCTGCTCATGGGCGGGTGTTGGCTGACAGGGCTACACAGCCAGGAGACAACCGCGATCGCCAGTCGGGTGCCGGGACAGGTCTTGCCGATTTCGGCCACAGCCGTCATTGGACGCGAAACCTTTAAGCTAGAGGTTGCCCAAACGCCTCAGCAGCAGGCCATGGGTCTCATGTACCGGACGTTCTTGCCGCCCAATCGCGGGATGCTGTTTCCCTTTCGTCCGGCTCAGCAGGTGAGCTTTTGGATGAAGCACTGCCGCATTAGCCTGGACATGATTTTTTTGCGGGAAGGAAAGGTTGTGGCCATTATTGAGAATGCACCGCCCTGTACCGCCGAACCTTGCCCCACCTACGGCCCCAAGGATCTGGTGGATCAGGTCATTGAGGTGCGAGGCGGACGTACAGCGTCTCTAGGGCTTAAGGTGGGCACCCCAATCAAAATTCAGTGGCTGAAGCAGCCTCAATAACATCAATCGAGCGCGCTCAAGCTGTCCCCTAAGCGCTGACGTTGGGTGAGAAAGCATCTCAGCTTCAGGGTTGAGGGCAGCTCATGGGCTAGGGCGCGATCGCCATTAATAACAGCATCTGCATCTCTAAATTCTCTTCCACAATCGTGGGACAGACGCTGTTATCGCAATCTAAGGGATCAATCCCTGACGCCAAGGCTTGCGTCTGGACTTGCTTGAGCCAGTAAGCGTGAAGGTCTGCGCTTTGGAATGAGCGGCTTTGGCCTGTGGTGACCAGTCTTGCCCAATGCTCGCTATTGAAGCGGTATAGGTCAAACTGATAGCGGTCGTGAATGGTGTGAATGGATCGGTGCAGCGCATCAGCCACGCTATCGGCAGCGCGAGGCTCCACCCACTTTGCCGGACGATGCCGCCGCCGCCCCAGCAGATCTACGACTAACTGACCCGGTGCATGGAATTGGGGGTGAGGGGGTGCCCAGCGCAAGGCATGGGTTTCGGAGAGCCGGACGTGGTACTGCAGCAAACCCTGAAATTGGCGATCGCAGCTATAGAGGAGCTGACCAAAATGAGGATTGTCTTGATGGCGACTGACCCAGTCATGGAGTTCCTCAACAGAGGCGGGCGTAGGCTGAAGATTGAGCGAGGACGAACGACGCAACGCAAGCCATCCTCGATAGGCATCAGCCCATTGCTCGGTCTTGAGAAGTGCTTCCTGTCCATCGCAGACGTAGTACATCTGGGTTGATTGTTCCTGTAGGAAAGTAAAAGATGAACACCTTTCTAAAACTAAGCTGCTGCTCAAGTCAGGCTGAAGGCGTTCGGTTAGCCCGATCTCTAGAGTCATTGGGGGGCTGAGGAAGGTTTGAGACTCAACATTGCCAGAAGTGGCCATCTTGCGCCACAAGCTGTCCATTGCCTCGTCACAATCAGATTGAGAGTTCATACCGTATTAGGCAGCAATGCAAGGGTTTTATGGAAAGACGTTCAAGTTTGATTCGCCTATATTTTTAGAGTGCCCCATTCGTGATTCAGCTTTAATCAATTGCACAAAAACTGAAAAGAAAATATCTTCTTTGAACTTTTATTATTTATATATACAAAGAATAAAAGAGAATTAATGACGGTCTTGCACGGGATTTTTCTCTGCAAAAACAAATCTCAGCCTTGTCTTCAACTTTGCTTAATCTTTTGCCAGTCGGCTTTTTTGAGCAGCTTAGGCGTGGAGATATAGTTCTTAAGACTTATTTTTGATGGGTTGGTTTCCAGTTTTAATCAGGTTTTGAACAAGATTCCTTAGATTGCTTTCAAAGAATTTCAAATTAAAGGCTTGCTCTGAGAAGTAAGTCTTTATAAAGTACCCTTACAACGAATGAACTGCGACATTTTGAGGATGAACATTCTCAAGACAGACTAGACTAAGGGGAAGATTGGAGCAGAAAGGACATTAGAGTATGAAAGTTGCAGTCACAGGCGGAACGGGCTTTATTGGCTCCCGATTAGTCGAGCGACTGCAAGCAGAGGGGCATCAGGTTTTGTTGTTGACGCGCAATCCCGCTCAGGCACAGTCAAAATTCCCTCAGGCTGAGGTGGTGGAATATAGCCCAAAAGTCTCCGGTGCTTGGCAGCAGTCTATTTCTGGCTGCGATGGGGTCATCAACCTCGCGGGGGAACCACTAGCCACCCGCTGGAGTGACAGCATTAAACAAGAGGTCTTAGAAAGCCGCACCCTAGGAACCCAGAAGATTGTCGAAGCGATCGCTCAGGCAAATTCTAAGCCCGCTGTATTGGTGAATGCCTCTGCGGTGGGGTACTACGGCACCAGCGAAACCACCACCTTTGAAGAAACCAGCGCCCCTGGCACTGACTTTTTAGCCCAGGTCTGCCAAGGCTGGGAGGCCGCAGCAGAGCAGGTTAAAGCCAGCGGCGCCCGACTTGCCATTATCCGGATTGGCATTGTGCTGGGGGCTGGGGGCGGCGTCCTGGCGCGCATGATGCTGCCCTTTCAGGTGTTTGCGGGAGGGCCCTTAGGCAGCGGACAGCAGTGGGTATCTTGGATCCATCGAGAAGACTTGATTACCCTTATTCTCAAAGCCTTAACAGACTCCTCCACCGCAGGCGTCTTAAATGGGACAGCCCCTAACCCGGTGCGCATGAGCGAGTTTTGTCAGGCCTTAGGGCAGGTCGTGAACCGTCCTTCATGGCTTCCGGTGCCAGATTTTGCGCTGGAACTGCTCTTGGGCGAAGCTGCAAAGCTTGTCCTAGAAGGCCAGCGCGTGCTGCCCCAGCAAACCGAGGCGACAGGGTTTCAGTTTCAATACCCTACGGTAAAGGCCGCGCTCCAGCAGATTATCCAGTAGCCTGCTCATCGTTCTACTCACAAGCTACTCACAAGCTCGCTGCGTTTTTAGCTGTTTTGGCAATGAGATCTGTCCAGATCTCAACCAAGTTTTTGACCGTATTTTCCCAGCTATACTGCGCGACGCTTGATTTTGCATAGCGTCCCATTTCCTCCCGCAGATTGCGATCGCCCACGAGCTGCCCTAGTTTTTGCCCAAACTCTTTGGGGTCATTGGGGGCAAACAGCAGTCCGTTGCGACCGTCTTGGATATTTTCCACCACCCCACCCGCATTGGGGGCCAAGACGGGAATCCCCGCCGCAAACGCTTCCAGGATTGTTAAGCCTCTGGTTTCTTTGGTGGAGGCTGTGATGTGGATATCGCTATTGGTCAGCAGCATCGGCACATCTTCTGGGGAGACCCTGCCCAGGAAATGCGCCGTAATCTTGAGCTCAGCAAGCCTTGTCTCGATCCTGTCCCGCAGCGGGCCATCCCCCGCCACCACAACGGCGATCGCGCTGGTTTGAGGAAACTGGGCAAGGGCTTCGAGAGTAAAGTCCCAGCCCTTATCTGGCGTTAAGCGTCCTAGAAATAGCAGCTTAACGTGAGCGCTAAGATCTAGCTGATAGCGGTCTTGCCAAAACTGAGGCTGACGGCTGGCTGCCCCAAAGGTATTGGGCTCAAACCCCAGTAGGTTTCCATAGCGCGTATTGCGAAAGCCCAACTCAAGCAGCTTTTGATGCGTCACCCGACTCGATACTAGCGTTACGTCGTAGTGATGATAGACATACAGGATAATCTGGCGGAAGAAAAAACGAATGACCGCGATCGCAGGGGCTGGCAAGGGAATAAAGTCTTCGACATAGTCTAAAAAGTTGGTGCGAAAAAAGCCAGCGCAGGGAATGTTATGTCTTCTAGCATAAGCAACACCCGGAACTCGAAAGAACCCAAAAAAGAGCCGCTCCGGCTCATCCACATGCACAATATCTGGCTGAAAGTCCTGAAGCGCCTGGGTCACTGCTCCGTAGGAAAATGGAGACACATTGCGCTCATACTCTAAGTCCATAAACGGGGTACTCGAAAGATTAACCACCCTTACACCAGGTAAAATCTCTCCGGTAAAGTCTTTCCAATTGGGGTAGATGTGGCTCAGGGATTGGTAATCTGGGCACAGCAGCAGCACCTCATGGCCCCACTCGCTAAGCTTCTGGAGGCGCTGCATCCCGCTCACGGTAACGCCATCAATGACCGGCAAAAAGCCAGAGGTAATAATTGCAATTTTCATTTCATGATCTTCACTCGGTGATCTTCATTCAGAGATCTTTGAACTTAATGTGAGTTCAACCCAAAACAACCGCCCCTCATCCTCCCATCCCCCTTTTCCCTAGGGAAAAGGAGGGGCAATGAACAATCAAGCTTCTTAAGCCCCTCGCCTTTGGGAGAGGGGTTTGGGGTGAGGGGCTTCAAGTGCATCATCGAACTCACGTTGAACTTAAGCGATCGGTGAATTCACCATACATCCAGAAGATGTTACTCCAGAGCGCACCATTCCAGAACGCGCTATAAACCAGACGGACTATTGACTCTCGCCACCGCATCCAGATCATGCATGGGACGCTCGGCAGTTCGCAGCAGAGCATCTTGAGCCGCAAACGCAGACAGCAGCAGTTTTGCAACGCCCAGCAGCATCAAAAATAAGCAAATTCCCGTACCGGGTTCATTACCCAGGAGTTTGCCCAAGCTATTTTGCCAAAAGGGATGGGTGGCAAACAGTGGCTCAAACACGCGGTCAACCAGCAGCCCTGTGATCAAGTAGGCCGGAATCATTGCCCCTCGCTGAAACATGAGGAGAACCGCAAACACCCTCCCCTGAAGCTCTTGGGGAATCTGCTGCTGCCAGATGGCGCGATTGGCTCCCATAATAATGGGGTCTGCAAATAAATAAAGAAATGCCCCCAGACTGGCCACTGCCAGAGATAGCTTGACTCCTAACCCCAGCCCGATCACGACGATCCCCTGGAAGGCGGTGAGCTTTAAAATACCCAAGACGCGCCGTCGCGGTCGCCCCCAAGCGCTCATGGCCATGCTGCCCGCCAACATGCCGCATCCGGCGGCCGAAATGACAATGCCAAACTGTGTAGCAGAGCCAAACTTGAGAACAAGCAGCCAAAAGGCAATATCAAACATGCCAATGGTGAAGTAGGTGGCAATGATAAAAAGCCAGAGTCTAAATAAAGGCGCTCTAGCGCGAATATAGCGCCAGGACGCGATCGCCTCTTTCCCAAGCTGCTGTACGCTGCTGTTTTTCAGGGTCTGGCTGGTCTGAAGTTTAGGGAATCGAACAATGGATAGAGTCACCAATGCCGTAAGAAAGGTCAGGCAGTCTATGAGTAAGACCCCCTGAAGCTTGATGATTCCAAGCAGCAGGGCGGCCAGAAGGGGGGTCAAAATCCTAGAAACGGCCAAGGGGATCTCGGTCATGCCGTTGGCGCGGCCGTAATGTTTTCTGGGGACGAGCTGGGCGATCGCTGCTGCATAGGCTGGCGCTTGGAAAGCCCCTGCGATCGACAGAATCGGAACCCCCAGATAAATATGCCAAAGCTGAAGCTGTCCGGTAACGGTCAACAGGAGCGCCACAATGGAGCAAACTCCCGATAGTGAATCACTAAAAATCATCGCCCAGCGACGATTACAGCGGTCAATCAAGGAGCCAGCAAAGGGAGAAATCAGAATATTCGGCAAGTACAGCAGAACGACCAGAACCGCAACTTGGGTTGTAGATCCCACTTGCTGATAGGCCCATAGTGCCAAGGCAAACTCACTGAGCTTGGAGCCAAGGAGGGAAATGAATTGCCCAATCCAGACGATTAAAAAAATCCGCATGAAGTACCGAATAACCAGAGGAAGAGAAAAAAAGACTGCCCAAGTTTGTCCCTGAAGTTTGCCTCCAGATCTAGGTGAGAAACATCTGAGGATTCTAAACGAGATATCTAACCGAGATTAAGTGGGCTGTCATGAGGCAACAGCATAAACGCGAACGACGAGGCTAGACGGCCACTTCAGAAGATTGCGGCAGTTGCTCCACCGCTGTAGCCTCAGCCCTCAGCTCTCGCTTTGCCGCTTGCCAAAGATCCTCTAGATCCTCAGGGCTGTATTCACCCAGCGGCTTTTCTGCCTTTGCCTCAATGAGCTGAATTCGCTCAATGAGCTTCAGGTTCGTTTGGTGTAGCGCAGTCGTGGGGTCGATGCTGCACCAGCGGGCAATATTAATGAGTGTAAAGATCAGATCGCCAAGCTCCGCTTCTTGCTCTTGCGCGTTACCGTTGAGCAGCGCCTCCTGGAACTCCGATAGCTCTTCATAAAATTTGGCCCAGACGCCTTCCATATCTGGCCATTCAAACCCAGATGCCGCTGCTTTTTCAGATACCTTCAGGCTAGCCATCAGGGGCGGCAGACGACGAGTATAGCGCTGAAGCTTTTGACTTAAAACTTCCAGCGCAGATTCTGCTTCCCCTTTTTCGGCGGCTTTAATCTTTTCCCAGTTGGTATGGACTTCTTCAATCCCGCTAACCTGCACATCGCTAAAGACATGGGGATGACGCCGAATCAGCTTGGCGGCAATGCCTTCAATCACCCTAGTGAGGGAAAACTGCTGAGATTCACCCGCAATTTGAGACTGTAAGACAACCTGGAGCAGAAGGTCGCCCAATTCATCGGCGATCGCCTCTGGTTCTCCTTGACGAATTGCATCGACGGTTTCGTAGGCTTCCTCGATGATGTAGGGAATCAGGGTTTCGGGGGTTTGCGCCAGGTCCCACGGACAGCCTTCTTCTGGATTGCGGAGCTGAGCGACGACATGGGTCAGCTTTTCAAGGGCGATCGCCTGGGAGGACAGGTAGGGTGGAATATAAACCTGGATCGGAAATAGCTGGATTTCAGAAAGATTGAGTTTGGAGAGCGCCTGGGTAAACGATTGACCTGTGGCTGAAATGAGCGTCAGGGCATGATGTGGATCAACTTGGCCACTGAGCCAGTTTACTAATTTCTGAAGCTGCTCATCGGTTTCCACCAGCGTGACTAGGATTGGCCTAGAGGGTGGCAGTGAACCACTCAATAGCTCCGAGACTGTGATCACGCAAAGTCCTGCCTCAGCACTCAAAACATTCATAAATTCGGGTCTATGGTGACTACTGTGACTTGATTTACATCAGTCTATCTTGTCCCCCTCAAGGAAGCGACGATTGTAAGTTGGGCTTGGGTCTGAGTCACGAGCGCTTAGAGCGAAACCGCGATCGCCGCTTCCGCAGATTGCGCCAGACAGAACCAAGCACATCGCTCAAGGAATGGCTCATCGCGCCAAGCTCCAGCCCTAAGAGCGCCCCACCAATTTCCCAAGGGTACTGACCCCCAACGGTTAGCAGATGCCCTTTTAGGGTAAAAATAACTTGCCAGTCCCAAGCGAGCCAGCGGGTCATCAGGCCCAGACTCAGGGCGATCGCCGCGCAGATCAGCCCCCAAAGGCCGAGATAAACAAGACGCCCCAGGGTTCCCACAATGGGGCCGTGGGAAAGCCAAGAGCGATGCTGAAGTCCTTTTTGGTAGGGAAGCCAGAGCCAGCGCAGCAGCCCCCAGCGCTTAAACTGCACAGAGTAAATGTCAAGATCGGGGCCAAACATCAAGCCACTGAACAAAAAACTTCCCGTCAGGCTCAACGTAATGCTGGCGCTGTGGGTTACGGCAAGCCCAAGTCCTCCCACAATTGGCAAGCAGCTTAGAGTAATCTGGTCATGAGTTGCCCCGCTTGGCATAAAAGGTGCTGAATGTATGGGGATAAGTCTATTTCGCTGAAGTCAATTCACTGAAGCCTATTTAATTCACGCACAATGTTTGCTAGGATAGTTCAGCGTTTACAAGTTTGCAAAGTTAAAGGCAGCTTTAAGCGTTTTGAGGGCGGTTAGCTCAGTTGGTAGAGCGTCTCGTTTACACCGAGGTTGTCGGGGGTTCGAGTCCCTCACCGCCCATCACTCTAAAAATTCAGCCAGCAAAGCTGTTCGGGGCTTAAGCTGCTTCTGCAGATATCGTTGATTTGTCTTACGGCAACAAGGGTAAGTTGGTAAGGTCTATACCAGGATGCTGAAGCATTTAGCTGGAAACTTGAGATGGGCGCTGCGATCGCCATTTCCAGGTTGTGCTAGCAATAATATTCGTCAAAATATGGGCGGAGACGGGCACCAGTAGGTTGCCCGTCAGCAGGAGGCTAGCGCCCAGCGCCAAACCAATGACCATTGCCCAGACAGCATAGGGCCACTGCTTAACACTGCTCATGTGGAGTACCCCAAAGCAAAGGCTAGAGGCCAATAGCCCAAACCAGTCTAGACCCAGCGCAGGCAGCATAACGCCCCGAAATAAAAGCTCCTCACTGAGTCCAGGGAGTAGCCCCAGCCAGATTAAATCCGGCCACAGGAGCGGCTTGATAATGAAGTTGAGATACCAATCTGCGGAAGTGCGATACTGAGGCCAAAACTGATACAGGAGCGCACTGCCTCCCGTAATGCCCGCGCTGAGCAGAGCCCCCCACAGCAGGTCTTGAGCACTCCAATGTAGGGGAAACTGCGGGAGAGGGTCGAGCCGTAGCCAAACTTTTGCAACCACCAACAGCAATAGAGCCGTCAGCCCAATGGCTATCAAAATCTGGGCGCGACTTAGGGGCTCTAGTTCAGGTTCTTGAGAGGTGAGTTTTGCCACAAGGCTCCGCGAAACCCTATCTGGGTCAAATCTTATCTGGGACGTTTTTGGGACGTTTTTGGGACGTTAATAGGCCACTCATGGGATATATTAAGCCCGACCGATACTTAAACCCTAACAGGTTTAGTGGCTTCTGTCTGGGAAGTAAGCCAGCCAATAGGCTGAATGTGCGGCGTCAGCGAGAGCGGATTTAGCCCCGCCCTCAGGGCCACTAGCATCCCGATCGCTTCCCCGTAGGACTGCGATCGCAGTCTGTTTGGCCCCATCAGCTCAGGCAGCCCCAATAATTCGGGCGTCACGTTTAGGGTTGTGGCGTTGTCGGCCACGGTAATAATTTTGGCTTGGGTCTGGCTCCAGCTTAAAACCGCGCTGCCGCCACAGGCGCTCTCTGGAACCACAACGGCATCAACATTATCTCGCCAAAGATTATTTCGCCAAAGATGATCTTGCCCAAGATGATCTTGCCCAGATTCAGAGCGATTGGAGGCGGTGACAAACTGTGGGGCACGGCTCAGCCCCACTAAAACACAGGGCAAAAAGGTGTGCCCCAATTCTTCTGCGGCAGAGCGGGGACTTAGGTTTGGGTCAAGGGGCAGGGGCAGCAGGGCAGGGGCATGGGCGCAAGGTAATCCGAAGGTACGCACCACCAGATGGCTAATGACGGCTTCAGCACCAGCTAGGGGGTCTACCCCTGACCCATGGCGATACTGCTCTAGGGCAGCACTGCCCACATCATCTGGAAATCGTGCCACAACGGCGATCGCGGTGGCTCCCGCCTGAATGACCGCCGCCGCCGCCCGCAGGAGGCTGTCTGGATTTTGCAGCGTGCCCCAGGTTGCGCCAGAAGCTGCGGTGGAGAGCGTGACGCCCAGGGGCGCATCGGTGAGAGCCGCATCGGTGAGGGTTAGCCCTAGGGTAGCCCGTGCCGCATCCGCAGCCTGAAGGTGGCGCAGGCGCAAGTCTGGCTCCAGTCCGCTATCAATCACTAGGCCAATGGTGTTGGATTGCACAGCCCGGAGTCCCCAGCGACCCGCCGCAAACTGATCCAGCCCATACCCTTCTACGTAGTCCGCATTCGGAATCGGCCAGTAAAGCTGCGCGCCATTCAGGATATTGGGGTGGGTAATCAGGCGATCGCAAACTTGGGCGATCGCGCGGGCGACGGGCAGGGCATCTCCGGCATAGCCGCCGATGGCCGCTCCAATGCCGGTCGGAATAATTAGCGCAACGTTAAAAGGACGGTTAGGATTCACGCCAGGATTCACGTCAGGATTCAGGCCAAGGTTCAGGACTATTCTTGCTCGGCAAACGCACTGGGGTAAAGCCCATCCCCAGCAGGGGTAGATGACTGAAGCACAACTGCTTCAATCAACGCCACTCCATCCTCAACGCCAGTAATGGCCCAGCGCAGCGGCTCGCCCTGCAGGCTGAGCTGCCCTTCGATCTCCTGAAAGAGCGTCAGCGCGTTGGGGGGGATGGGGACCTGTACCGTGGTGAACTGAATATTCAACGGCTAAAGAGAGGAAAAAATGGAGTTGAGGATAAATGGAGCGACTCAAAGGGGCGGATCTGTATCAGAGGCTTCAGCGATCGCGGTGCAGTACATCATCCCGCAATGCATCCAGCGAAAGCACATACAGAACAGCTCAAAACTTGAACAGCCCCAAGGCTGAAAAAAATAGAGCAGAACAGAGCTAAAAATTAGGTTTGAACTTAAACCTGAGCTAAACCTGAACTAAACCTAAACCTGAACTAAGACTGAAACTGGCCAAACTGAAGGTGATATACAACATCTTCCTTCCCAGATTCAATTTTGAGGTCTGAGCGCGGATAGGCCACACATAGGAGGGTGTACCCTTGAGCCACAATTTCAGGCCCCAGACCCATCGCCTCGCTTTGATCTACCTCACCCTCTAGAATTTGAGCTGCACAGGTTGTACAAACCCCCGCCGAACAAGAATTAGGCAGATCTATTCCGGCTTCATGGGCCGCATTGAGAATCGTTTGGTTGTCAGGAATCGCCAGGGTATGAGCGACGCCATTATGATTAATTTCAACGGTGTAGGTATTGCCCATAGAGGTGATGCGTCAAATGCGGACTAGAGATGCGTTCAGTCCTATTGTTTCATAATCCGGCAGATGAATCACTCTACTGTGACATCCGCCTCACGTTGACGCTGCGCCAAAGGCAAAGGGGTGGAGCCTCAATTCTGAGCAGCCGCTTCTACATAGCGTCTGACCACATGGGGAAAAAGATACACCACGCCCTCTGGCGTCAGCCATCCCTGAGACACCAGGTACTCTGCATCTTCAAGGGTGAGCAGCCCAACGGTGTTCTTGAGAGTGGCCTGAAACTGAGGAAGCTGAAGTTGAGTCATGGGGAGTTGAGTCATGGGTGCATTCAATCCAAAATCACGGCTTCAGACCTTACAATAATTGCACTTTTGATTTTTGTACAGATATCAAAGAAAATATTTTACAGTTCTATAAAGCGTTCTGTCCTTGGGTCTGCTCTTGCCCCGCTATACCGGATGAATCACGTTGGTCACGACCCCCCAAACCTGGAGCGCCATGCTTTCTTCAATGGCGATCGCAGGGTAGTCTGGGTTGGCTGGCATGAGGTACAGCCGACCTTTTTCGTAGTGCATTCGTTTGACGGTCAATTCCCCATTCAGCACCGCAATGACAATTTTTTGATCGGCAGGCTGCAGCGATCGATCCACCAGTAAAATATCGCCCGAATGGATGCCTGCCTCAATCATGGAATCACCCGTCACCCGCACAAGGAAGGTCGCCGCCGGATTTTTGATCAGGTGGCGATTGAGATCTATTTTGCCTTCTATGTAGTCTTCTCCCGGTGCGGGAAACCCAGCGGCCACGGATACCATATAAAACGGCAGCGCATAGCGTGTGGTTCTGACGGGACGCAAGACATCTTCAACCGTAGACTCCTGCGATCGCGCTTGGAGTTGTTCGATCTGCTCAATTAGACTAATTGGGAGGCGAATGGCCTTTGTTGGCTCTGCGCCAAACTTACCGCTCCCCTTGGGTCGTCCACCCCCTGGTCGTTTGCCCCCACGTCCCATATTTTTGTACAGTAATCAAACGCCTTTATCTTCGCTTGATTTCCGCAATCTTTCAAGGGATTAGGCATAATCCTTGTGGGCAGCGCTGAGATCAGGGGCAACTTCAAGTCAATGCCATTGAATAAAGCTGAATCAATGTGCTAAAAGCATCGGCACTCGACGTTCATACTCACGGTTCGCCCATGTCTGCTCATGTCTGCCCATGTCTATTGGTGTTCCACAGATGGGCTAAGCGCTTCTTGTGCTTTAGATCAGGCAACACGATTACTTGCGCTTGTGAAAAGATGTATAGGGCTTTGATTTGAGTCAATAGCCTACTCAAAGACTATGATTCCTATCGTGCAGGAGAAAACCTCATGACCCTTCCTGAAAATGAGCGATCGCCCTATAAAAACTTTGCCAAAGCCGTTTAGAGCTTGACCCCACGGGCACTGGCACGGGCACTATTTCTCCCTAATCCGCAGAGACAGTAACTCTGACTTGGGCAGCACAGGCTTTTGCGCGTTCCCTGGCCTGATCTGTAGTCGTTCCCGTGGCGAGGGCGACGCCCATCCGTCGATTTTTGCGGCAAGTGGGCTTGCCAAATAGCCGCAGTTTACTGGTTGGGACAGCAAGGGCAGCATCCATCCCTGAAAAGGAGGGTGCCCCAGCCTCCGAGGCGAGAATGACGGCGGATGCACCGGGCTGAGTTAGCGCAATGGTGCCAATGGGCAATCCCAAAATAGCGCGAACGTGCAGCTCAAATTCTGACATCGTCTGGCTGACCATCGTGACCATGCCGGTATCGTGGGGGCGAGGGCTGACTTCACTAAACAAGACGGTCTGCTCTTCGTCTTCTCCCTGAATTTTGTTCTGAATGAATAGCTCCACGCCAAAAAGCCCCCACCCTCCCAACGATTCCGTTACCGAGGCGGCGATCGCCTGACACTGGGCTAGGGTTTGCGGGGATAATGGACAGGGCTGCCAAGATTCGCGGTAGTCTCCCTCTATCTGCACATGGCCGATGGGTGGACAGAAATGGGTGCCATCTACGGCGCGGACGGTGAGGAGGGTAATTTCCGTTTCAAAGGGCACAAACCCTTCCACAATGACCCGCTGACCTTGGGTGCGCCCTCCAGCTTGGGCATAGTCCCAAGCCGCATCAATTTGATCGGTGGTGCGAATCAGGCTTTGTCCTTTCCCCGATGAACTCATGATGGGCTTCACCACGCAGGGGATACCTAATTCAACGATCGCCGCTTTGTACTCTTCTTTCGTGGTGGCAAAGCGGTAGGGGGAGGTTTTTAAGCCCAGCTCCTCTGCCGCCAGCCGCCGGATGCCCTCTCGATTCATGGTGAGCTGGGTGGCGCGGGCCGTGGGGATGACCGTCCAGCCTTCTGCCTCTAGCTCAATCAGCGTATCCGTCGCGATCGCCTCTACTTCCGGCACAATTAAGTCAGGTTTTTCGGAAAGGATGACCTCACGAAGCTGTGCGCCATCTAGCATATTAATGACGTGGGCGCGATGGGCCATCTGCATGGCAGGGGCATGGGGGTAGGCATCCACCGCAATCACCTCAATACCCAAACGCATGGCCTCTAGAGCCACCTCTCGTCCCAGTTCTCCAGAACCCAGGAGCATTAGCCTTTTTGCGCCAGGCTGGAGTGGTGTCCCCCAAGCAGCGGGAGCAGGATTCGGAACAACGGTCTGGATCATCTTCGCGGTACAGTTTTTGAGGAGTGGGCTGATTTTATCGCGATCGCGCCGTCATTCCGTAGATTTTGGCCTAGCTGTGCTCTTGTCGTTCATTGGCTAATCCCTTGGCTAATCCATTGGAGAATAGATTTGAGGAAACCTTACTGAATGAATGCCTTAAAACAACTCCCTTGGCGATCGCTTTTCCTTGCGGCACTCCTAGCTGTCCTCATCGTCAAATCCCTAGACTTTGCCATTGCACAGGCGATCGCGATCGTAGGGCCTGACGCCGCCATCTTTAAGCTGCTGGTCACACCAGCCGGAGGGCTACTGCTGTTTGGCTGTGGCGGTCTGGCCGTGGGTGGACTGGGCGTGCTGTGCTTAGAGCGCATCGGCAATCTCCGGTTTATCAACGCCAATATTCTCTGGAGCTTAATTTTGTGCCTCCTGATCGTCCTGTGGCTGGCATCCAACATTCCAGTTGCTGGCCTTGGACTGGCCGATCTGTCCCAAGTTCACTTCATCGGGGTACTGATTGGTGTATTTTGGCAGGGCCGAATTTACTGGCGCTATTAGTCCCATGAGTCCTGTGAGTCCTATAAGTCCAGCCCCATAGGCCGAGCCACTAACCCACAAACCGCTAAATTGTCGTCAGGCAGACCGCTACAGACCTAGACCTCCTCTAAACTCAATACAGAGAATTGGTAGCTATAAATGCCTAATTTTTGGGAAAAATTAAACTAACTTTTTTATTCGATGTAGGATCTAAAAACTTTGAGGTTTGCATCCAGACTTTATCCAGACTTTATCGATGTAGGCTTCTGGTAACTGCGACCTTTAACTGCAACCTTTTATCTAACGCTTGCATTTTGGAGTGACCTCGTATGTCTGAGCAATACGCTTTTGCCATTGGCTTTGATCGAGAGCCTGAAGAAGCGGGCGAGCGGCTAGACGACGAGCATTGGAGCAATTTGTATCAGCAGGTCGCTGCGGCCATTAATGAAGCGGGACTGCCCGCCCTCGACTCGGATCGCTGGGATGAATTTGGTGAGGGCCGCGTCTTTTGGGGCACCCAGGGTGAATGTACATCGGTGCGGCAGGTGCTCTCTCAATTTGATCTTTACGTTGAAGAAGATCGAAACTTAGACCCTGGATACTACGCAACGGTTGACCATACCTATTACGTTGATTCGACAGGAGATATCTATCGACTGCTGCAGTCAGGTCTTGCGGATGGCATCGGCAACGAGATTGAAAGTGAGATTAGCAACCGTACTGGAGGATCTCTCAACTCACTAGAACCCACCAATGCGATCCCTTTGGATGCCTACCGCACCAAGACTGTTGACCCAGAACTGGATGCTCAAGTACAAACTATTTTGAGAGAATCTCTTGAGGAATCGGCAACACCAGAACCTTTTCTTGAATCCCCTAGCCTTGAATCATCTCCAGAACTTGAATCATCTCCAGAGCTTGAACCATCTTCAGAACTTGAATCATCTTCAGAGCTTGAACCATCCCCAGAACTTGAATCATCTTTAGAACTTGAACCATCTCCAGAGCTTGAATCGTCTTCAGAGCTTGAATCATCCCCAGAGCTTGAACCATCTCCAGAGCTTGAACCATCCCCAGAACTTGAGTCATCCCCAGAACTTGAATCGTCTTCAGAGCTTGAATCATCTCCAGAATTAGACGCTGCATTGCCCGAATTATCTGCACCAGACCTAGCTTTACCGCAAGAAGTCCCCGTAGTAGCAACCGCCCTATTTGAGACTTCCTCCGTTGAGGTGCTCCCCAGTGATCCGTTCCCTGATCCGTCCCCTGATCCGTCCCCATCGCTCCACGCCAGCGTGGAAAGTGAGCCGATTCCGATGGTTTCTGCTGAACGCTACGATGCCCTCCAGAAACAGTCGGAGCAGCAGACCGTTCAAATTGCGGAGCTAGAGCATCGACTCAGAACAGCGCTCGTTCAGGTTGATACCCTCCAGAGCGAACTCGCTGACAAAATTGAGCCCAGCACTCACGAACGGCTGCGGCTTCAGGTGGAACAGCAGTCCCAGCGATTGGAGACGCTTCAGAGCCAGGCGCGTGCGGCCGCAGAGCAGTTGACGATCGCCCAGCAGCAGGCGGAGCAACAAACAGGTCATATTTCAGCCCTAGAGGAAACCCTCGCGATCGCCCAAGCCCAGGCAGCGGAATGGGAAGCAAAGGCCAAGCAAAGTATCGATCCTGAAGCCCACGACCTTGTGCAGCAGCGGGCGAATGCCCAGGTCATCCAAATTCAGGATCTTCAGCGCCTAGTGCAGCGGCTCGAACAGCAACTGAAGGAAGCGACGACAGACGCCACCCAGAAGATTGAACTCAGTCGATATGAATCTCTCCAGCAGGAAGTTTCAGAGAAAAACGACTTTATTGCCGAGATGCGTCGCACCCTCCAGCAGCAGGAACGCGATCTGCGGGAATGGCAGACCGTGGCCGAAGCAAAGGTGGACTGGGCAGAGCACCAAGAGGTTTTAACGGAGCTGCAGCGGCTACAGTCACGGCCCAAGCGCGGCCTATTTTCACGGCTTTTTGGCTGGCTGTGGCGCTAGTTAGGCAGCACCTAGTTAGACAGCACCTAGTTGGGCAACACCTACTGCCTATTGCAGGGGCGATGGGCTGAAAACCTTGCGACAATGAACGGCTCAGGACAGAAACTAGTCGTGGGTTAGGGGTGGTCTAAAAAACTAGGTGGACTGAGACGATTGGTGGAACAGCTCGTAAATTTCTTAGAATAGCGGCGGGGTCTTCGGAGACTGCGAAGGTTTCGTTTAGGCGTTTTCGTCGCTCAGGCGTTGTTGAGGTTGGGTAAGCCTGAGTTTAGACTTGGCTGCACTGCCTTCCCTGTAGATTCATGGTGGACTTTACGGGGGCATTCCCCAGGACTTAGGACGGTCTATGACATTTTCTGCTTTGGTTCGGTCTTTGGGGCGATCGCGTTTATCCGAGGAACTCCTCACAAAACTGACGCAAACCCAGGAGCTACACCTGAGCGGTTTAGCCCGACTGCCCAAGGGATTAGTGGCCTCAGCGATCGCCCAGATCCGCAGCCAGCATCTATGCGTCATTACCGCCACCCTCGAAGAAGCCGGACGCTGGGCGGCGCAGCTAGAGGCGATGGGCTGGGCGACGGTGCAGTTTTACCCCACCGCCGAATCTTCCCCCTACGAAACCTTTGACCTAGAGGCCGAAATGACCTGGGGGCAGCTTCAGGTCTTGGCGGAACTGCTGGCTTCCGATGAACCAGTGGCGGTAATTGCCACGGAGCGAGCCCTTCAGCCCCACCTGCCTCCGATGGAGAATTTTAAGCCGTTCTGCCTGACGCTGCGCAAAGGGATGGAGTACGACCTGGAAACCCTGAGCCGCCAGCTCGCCAAACTGGGCTACGAGCGCGTCTCGCTGGTCGAAACCGAGGGTCAGTGGGGGCGCAGAGGCGACATTATTGATGTGTTTCCGGTGTCGGCTGAGCTGCCCGTGCGCCTAGAGTGGTTCGGCGATGAGCTCGATAAGCTGCGCGAATTTGACCCCGCCTCTCAGCGATCGCTGGACGGGATTGCCCAGCTTACCCTCACGCCCACCAGTTTCCAGCCCATTACGATTGCTGCGCTCAAGCCTGAGCAACTTCAGGCTCATCTATCCCCAGAGGAGCAGGAGCAGTTTGAGAACGGCACCCTAGAGGGCGCTCGAAGATTTCTGGGCATTGCCTTTCCCCAGCCCGCCTCCCTCCTGGACTACCTGCCCGCTAACACAGTCGTCGCCGTGGATGAGCCGGAGCAGTGTAAGGCCCACTGCAATCGCTGGGTGGAGCATGCCCAAGAACACTGGCAGATTCTAGACAAGGCTGGACTCAAGCTGCCGCCAACCCATCAGTCCTTTGCGGAGGGGATTGCCTGCCTAAGCGCCTTTGAGCGCCTTTGGCTAAATGAGCTGGCCCTCGAAAACCAGGGTCTAAACCTAGCGAGTCGTCCCGTCCCTGCAATGCCCCACCAGTTTGCAAAGCTGGCGGAGACCTTGAGGCAGGAGCGCGATCGCAAGTTTCAGGTTTGGCTGGTGTCGGCGCAGCCCTCGCGATCGGTGTCCCTGCTGCAAGAGCATGACTGTCCAGCGCAGTTTGTGCCCAACCCCAAAGACTTTCCGGCCATTGACAAGCTTCATGAGCATCGCACCCCCGTTGCGCTCAAATATTCGGGACTGGCGGAACTAGAAGGGTTTGTGCTGCCCACGTTCCGCGTGGTGCTGGTGACGGATCGGGAGTTTTTTGGGCAGCATAGCCTTACTTCTCCCAGCTACGTCCGCAAGCGCCGCCGCGCCGCCTCGAAGCAGGTAGACCCCAATAAGCTACAGCAGGGGGACTATGTGGTGCATCGCAACCACGGCATTGGGCGCTTCCTCAAGCTAGAGCGCTTAACCATTAACCAGGAAACCCGTGAGTATCTGGTCATTCAGTACGACGATGGCCTACTGCGGGTGGCCGCCGATCAGCTTGGCTCGCTCTCGCGGTTTCGCGTCACCAATAACCAGCCCCCCACGCTCCACAAAATGTCTGGCAAGGCTTGGGAAAAGACCAAGGCCAAGGTGCGCAAGACTATCAAAAAGCTGGCGGTAGATCTGCTTCAGCTCTATGCCCAGCGATCGCAGCAGCAGGGATTTACCTACCCCGCCGATCAGCCCTGGCAGGAAGAAATGGAAGACTCTTTCCCCTACCAGCCCACCCCCGACCAGCTCAAGGCCGCACAGGACGTAAAGCGCGATATGGAAAGCGATCGCCCGATGGATCGGCTGGTCTGTGGAGACGTGGGCTTTGGCAAAACCGAGGTTGCCATCCGCGCCATTTTTAAGGCCGTCACCGCAGGTAAGCAGGTCGCCTTTTTAGCCCCAACCACCATTCTGACCCAGCAGCACTACCACACCCTGAAGGAGCGTTTTGCCCCCTACCCCATCGAAATTGGCCTCCTCAACCGCTTCCGCACCGCCGAAGAGCGCCGCGACATTCAAAAGCGCCTCCAAACCGGAGAACTAGATATTGTAGTCGGCACCCATCAGCTCTTGGGCAAGGGTGTTGCCATCCGGGACTTAGGACTGCTGGTCATAGACGAAGAGCAGCGGTTTGGCGTCAACCAAAAGGAAAAAATCAAGGCCCTCAAAACCCAGGTGGATGTGCTGACCCTCAGCGCCACCCCCATCCCGCGCACCCTGTATATGTCCCTCTCCGGCGTCCGCGAGATGAGCCTAATCACCACGCCGCCGCCTTCCCGTCGCCCCATCAAAACCCACCTTGCCCCCTACGATAGCGAAACCATTCGCAGCGCCGTCCGCCAAGAGATTGATCGGGGGGGGCAGGTCTTTTACGTTGTGCCCCGCGTGGAAGGCATTGAAGAAATTGCCGCCAAGCTGCGCGAAATGGTGCCCAGCGCCAGAATTGCGATCGCCCACGGCCAGATGCAGGAGGGCGAGCTGGAAGCCACCATGCTTACCTTCAGCAATGGGGACGCCGAGATTTTGGTCTGCACCACCATCATTGAGTCCGGCCTAGATATTCCCCGCGTCAACACCATCGTCATTGAAGACGCCCAAAAGTTTGGCCTCTCTCAGCTCTACCAGCTTCGCGGGCGGGTGGGCCGCGCTGGAATTCAGGCCCATGCGTGGCTTTTTTACCCCAACGCCAATGCCCTATCCGATGCCGCCCGTCAGCGGCTGCGCGCCCTGCAAGAATTTACCCAACTTGGCTCCGGCTATCAGCTCGCCATGCGCGATATGGAAATTCGCGGGGTGGGCAACCTTCTGGGTGCAGAGCAGTCTGGCCAAATGGACGTGATTGGGTTTGATCTGTACATGGAGATGCTGCAAGAGGCCATCAGCGAAATTCGCGGTCAGGCTATCCCGCAGGTAGACGACACTCAAATTGACCTCAACCTCACAGCCTTTCTGCCTTCAGACTATATTCCCGACCTAGACCAAAAGATGAGTGCCTACCGTGCCGTAGCCTCCGCCAATTCCAAGCAAGAGCTAACCCAGATCGCCCTGGACTGGAACGATCGCTACGGTACGATTCCGGCTGCTGCCCATCAGCTCATCCGCGTCGTCGAACTCAAGCAGATTGCAAAATCCCTCGGCTTCTCGCGCATCAAGCCCGAAGGCAAACAGCACATCCAGCTCGAAACCCCGATGGAAGAACCTGCCTGGAATCTACTCGCTGAGCGTATCCCCAGCCATCTGCGATCGCGGTTTGTGTACAGCAGCGGCAAGGTGACGGTACGCGGCTTAGGAATGCTAAAAGCCGACCAGCAGCTAGAGAGCCTGATTGAGTGGCTAGGTAAAATGCAGGGTGCTTTACCGGAGGCTGCTGTAGCCCAAGGGTAAGGACCAAAAGAGGAGCGATTTTAATTTGAACGTGCGTTCGACATTAGAAAATCGCTTTTGGCGGGGCTTTGAAGCCTTTGTCATTAAGATCTAGGGAAGGCTTCGTCGGATGGTAGGCATAGGCAACCAAGCCAGACAACAAATTAACCGATTTAATACGCTTACGATGAAAGGCGATCACCCCTCAGTCCCCACCACAAAACCTTAGAGCTAAAACCCAAAAACTAACACTCCGCAACCAAAGCAGAAACGGACTGAACTAACAATTGGAAATCGCCAACTAGAAATCGCTGGCGGAGTCTAACGACTCAAATCAGCGGCGTCAAGCACCCTCAGGCTCAGCACTAGCAGCTTTCATCTGTCCGCCTGCATTGGAATTGTTATGCCGCGCTTGTTACAGGTAAGCTTGCACTCTCATTGAGAGTGCTAATCGTGATCGGTGATCGGTATTCAGGCAGATTTTGCCTCGTTCTTCTTCTCTCATAGCAGCGTTGAAGTGAATGTTTGCTATTACACCACTTACTGCCAACTACGCTGAGGTTGAAATAGATAGAAGGTCAGGAAAGTTAAAGCTCCAAAATACAACCAACGCACCCACTGAACAATATCGACAGCCAGCACATAAGCTTCTTTCGACGGAAACCCAAAGTGGGATGCTCCCGTTGTTATGCAGCCCTATTCAGAATTTCGTTCCAACATACCGACGAACTCTTGGAATGATGAAGCCACTGGAATCAGAAACGAATCCCAATTCACGTTGAGGAATTGATCATCATCGCCGAACTGCTGCTCAAATGGTAGTGAGTCCCATTCAAAGTATGCATCCATTGCTTTGTTTGCATCCCAAATCACAACTGCGGGTGAGGTAGATCGCACGCGGTAATCGAAGCAAAAGAGATCAACATATCCGCGATCAAGGCACATATCTGTTTGAGTGGCAGCGAAGGGAAGCAAGCCAGAAAAGAGAGCTCGCGACGTGTTGCACTCGCAATTTATCAATGAAGATATTGACTTCATCACACGTTCATCAGTTTGAATTTGATCGAAGTGCGGGCGAAAGTCGCCGGTGAGTTTTGATTTATCATCAAGCAGCGTGAGGAACTCAGCGACGCGATAAGGATAGCCATTAACCTTTACTGTTCCGATTATGGGTTGCCCGCCGTGGCAAATTGCCATATAGGCAAGGAAATTCGTATCGAGAGGGTAGCGTTTGGACAACGCATTCACGACCCGATGATCAATTGGGCCTACGAGGGTATTTGGACTACAAACTAGATCACGCATGGATTTGCTGCATAACGGTTGAACTCACCTGCCGTCATTGACTTTGGATGGTATGGACAACTAGCATAGGGTCGGGTGCAGTGATTTGTTATGTTGTTTAACTCTTGCACCAAAGCGATCGCCTGTTGATTGGTACTGAGCCTAGTCACAGAAATTCTGGCCGTGAGTTACTGCCGAGATTGGGCAAATTGTTGGTGGGGTTACGCCGATTCCATGAGCACGGTAGGGCGGTGCTATTTACTGCGATCAGGCTATTGCTGACGATTTTTTCGACTACGGAGGGGAGTATTTACCCAGCTAAAAAGGTATTACTTGCGACTTTTCCACCAATTCCATAAAAATTGTGCAAACAGGGCAACCAAACCCCCTATTCCGAATAAGTATAACCCCGCCCCTATTTCGTCATTGGTATATTGCAATGATTCTGCTGGAGAATCAGGATTATAGTACACCTTCGTTTTGTCACCTGTTTCTATTTCCTCGAGGTTGCAGGTTCTGAAGGATTGTCGGTGTTGGGCCAAATAGGACTTACCTATTTTGTCTGTATATTTTACAGCATACTCATATACGGCTACACAGCCGTCTACAGTAGAATTTTTTGTAGCATAGGTGGCTTTCACATCCATCACCACCGCCTCGGTTTTTATATAGCCCCAATAAGGTTTTTGTTTATAAACTGCCATGGCCAGACATCCCAACACAATCACTACCTGCCACCAGGCAGGCAAATGTCGCGTCCAAGAAGTTTGACTTTTTTCTTCTGCCATAGTCTTCTTACTGTATTTTTACAAGGCTGTATTTTTGCCCTCCGGAATATTTTTTGTACATTAAGTGTAAAACAACACCGCCTCACCAGCAATCTCTATTTTCGCTGGCAACATAACGGCTCAGGCTTCATCGGCGGCAAAGGTCTTTGAGTTATAATCAGAGTCTTGATTCCGTCCGCTGCAAGCCTTTGTTGGGCTGCTCTGGACTTAGAGAAACATCATATAGCACCTAACAGCTATGAGCTATCACAGTATTATTACGATTGAGCCAGATAAACGAGGCGGTAAACCCTGTATTCGACGAATGCGAATCACTGTGTACGATGTTTTGGGTTGGTTGGCGGCTGGCATGTCGCATGCCGAAATTTTAGAAGACTTCCCTGAATTGACGGAAGAGGACATTAGAGCTTGTCTTGAATTTGCGGCTGATCGAGAACATCGTTTAGCAGTTTCAGCAGGTACCGTTTGAACTTGAAATTGCTTTTTGATTAAAATTTGAGTCGTAAATTAGTGACGCGATTGGCTGATATTTACCCCACTTCAAGTCATGTACAGTTTCATGACTTGGAAGAGAAAACTGATACTGAAATATGGGAGTTTGCTAAGATAAATGACTTCTGCGTCGTGACTCAAGATGCAGATTTTGCAGAGAGAAGCCGTTTATTTGGCTCTCCTCCTAAAGTTATCTGGCTACGTTGTGGAAATGTTCCAAACAGGGAAGTTTAAGATCTACTTCGTTTTGGAATAAATGCAATTCAGGAACTTTTGAGCCAGCCCAATTTTCACTGCTTAGAGTTATATTAAAACTCATGCTCAGATATCAAATATTTTTTATTCCAGAAATATACGAGCAATTTTATTGCTGTCGATGTTTCCATACATGACTTGTATAGCCTACTGGAACCTCGCAGTATGAATAGCACATACTTACAACAGTTACTGGGACAGCCTCAGTATCTCGCCAAAACCATGCTACAGGAACGTAGCGGACTGTCTTGACCTTGAATCTCTTCCGGAATTTCTTCAATCGGTGAGAATGAAACTTTAAGGTCGGCTTCGACTTGTACAAGTTCTTTTGGAAGAGGTTGAAAATCTCCCGTTTCTCCATTATGCATATGTAGCATGGATACACCAGGATTATACTTTGATAGCTTACGAAGCATTTCTTGAACCTCAGGAAGATCGATTGATTCCTGCGCCAAGAGATCGGCGGTCAAATTGAGGCTGTTCGTGCAAAGCAGTCTCGCTATTTGCCTACGGTACTCACCCATGAAGAGGCGATCGCTGTCCTCTCCAAGCTTTCTGGCACCCATCAGCTTGTCGCTCAGATCCTCTACGGAAGTGGCCTGAGCTTATCTGAGGCGCTATCTTTGCGGGTGAAGGTATCGATTTTGCTCAGTCCCAGATTGTCGTGCGCGATCGCAAGGGCGGCAACAATCGGATCACGATGCTCCCCCTAAGTCTGGGCGATCGCCCTCCTCACCCCTCGCCCATCTGCAAAAACTGGGCTTCAGTCTGCTTCAGAAGCGCGATCGCTTACTGTATCGCTCAAAGGACTTTGCTGACGTATGGCGGGTAATCTGCATGGCCAACAATGGGTCTATGCCACGATTCACCACCTCAATCGTAGTGCGACATTTTATGGGAGTTGCCTCAGATTACCATTTCTTGTAAGGCAGGAATTTTCCATTCATCGTCACTTGAACTCGATCGCCCTTTGGGTCTTCAATTTTCTCAATATCCAAGGTGAAATCGATCGCGCTCATGATACCGTCGCCGAATTTTTCTTGAATGACATCTTTCATCGGCATTCCATAGATCTGCATAATTTCGTAGAAGCGGTAGATCAAAGGATCGGTGGGGACGACCGGGCCCAGTCCTTTAGTGGGGAACTTGGTCAGCTCGGGAATGAGGTCGGTGCTTAAACCCAAGGTCTCAACCAGCTTGCTAGCCTGTTCCTCAGAGGCAGATGCTTGACCATAAAATAAAGAGGCAATCCAAACTTCATCACAGCCGATAACGGTTTCTAAATCGGCGAAAGTTAACCCTTTGGCTTTTTTCGCTGCAAGAAGAGTTTGAGTGAGTTCGACATTTGCCATAAAGATCTCCTGTGATCGAATCCTTTAATAAAACTAGTGTAGGGATTTCGCCCTAAGGTAATAATTTTGTGTGCCTAGAAAGCGTTTGTGGCGGACAAAAAATGAGGAATGAGCGATGATGCTTGGGAGCAGAGCGCGCCCGCACTCTAGCGATCAATCAGGGATGATCGTACAAACTGCCGAATCCCTGTAAAGCCTCGTTTGAGCCGATTAGAATCGTTGTAAAGTCTTGCTGTTAAAAGAACTCCTTCGATCATGCTCATGATTTGTTCGGCTAAGAGATTGGGCTGGATATCTTGGCGAAGCTGTTTTTTGCCTGCTTTGAGTTGTTGAGCAATGGCGCTTTCCCAGTCGAGAAAGACTTGCTGAAGTGCTGTTTCAAATTCAGGGTTGTATTTAGCGAGATCGACAATCAAATTGCCGAGGAAGCATCCGGCACAATCAGGCTCGGCTAGGTGTTTGGCTTCGAGTTGGTCGATCATCCAAAAAAGGCCATCAATCGGATCATCACAAACGACGACCATAGGATCGAGAATATTTGCTTTAATTTGTTGCCACTTGAACTCAATCAGTGCATGGCCGAGTTCGTTTTTTGATTGAAAGTAATTGTAAAAACTGCCGGAGGACGTACCACTGATCGCAAATAACTCCTTCAATCCGGTAGATTGAAAGCCCTGATGATGGATGACATCCATCACGGAGACAAGGATATCATCGCGAGTACGCTTAAGGTTCACCATAGCAGATTCGTCATATTTTTAAGAAAAGACGGAGTACAAAAACATTTTAGGCAAGAACGTTAATTAAATTGACAAAATCTAGTTTAGATCCGGGATTCCTCCACTGCGCGGGTTTCACGCGATAGATGCAATTCTAATTCCGCCCGTAATTCCGCATAACTAGAAAACTGAGCTAAGTTCTCACGTCTTCGGGGACGGGGGAAGGGAATATCGAGCACTTCAACAATTTTAGCCGCAGGTCCACGGCTCATCATGATGATCTTGTCTGAGAGTAGGAGCGCTTCGTCAATGCTGTGGGTAATCAAGATCACCGTTTTGCGTTGCTGCTCCCAAATCCGAGCCACCTCATCTTGCAAAAAGCCTCGGGTGAGGGCATCTAAGGCACCAAAGGGTTCGTCCATTAATAGCATTTGCGGCTCGATTGCCAAGGCGCGGGCAATCCCGACCCGTTGTTTCATGCCTCCCGACAGTTCGTGGGGATGGCGTTTGCTGGCGGATTGGAGTCCGACTAATTCGATGTATTGGCGCACCTGATCGATTTGTTCTGCTCTGGTCATTGTTGGAAAAACCGTTTCGATCGCAAATCGAATATTTTCCTCAACCGTCATCCAAGGCATAAGGGAATAATGTTGGAAAACCACACCCCGATCAGGGCCAGGAGCCTTGACTGGCTGACCATTGAGCAATACTGCTCCTTGAGTTGGTTGGTCTAGACCGGCAATAATATTGAGTAACGTGGATTTACCACAACCGGATGGGCCAATGATCGAGACAAACTGATTGGCGACAATGTCAAGATTGATTTCAGCAAGGGCAATGTAATCGGGCGAAGTGCGCCGGAGAAGTTTGTCTGGCCAGCCGTGCCGACCAGCGTAGACTTTGTAAACATCCTTCAGGGAAAGCTGAGTAGTGGATTTGCTGAATATCTCTGCCGATTCATTGATCGCACTAGAAGTCATCATGCGTTATTCCTTTGTCCAAATGAAACCCAAGATTGTAATAATGCCAAAATTCGATCAAGTAAAACTCCAACAGCACCAATTACAATGATGGCTGTAATAATGCTAGTAACATTCAAGTTATTCCATTCAAACCAGATAAAACTGCCGATTCCTGTTCCTCCAACAATCATCTCTGCTGCCACAATCACCAACCAAGAAATGCCAATGCTAATCCGCAATCCAGCAACAATATGCGGCGCTGCCGATGGTAAAATAATTTTCCATATTGTGCGCCAGCGCGAGGCTCCCAGGGTTTTGGCGACATTTAAGTAATCTGCCGAAACATTGCTCACGCCAAACTTGGTATTACTCAAAGTCGGCCAAATGCTGGTAATGGCAATCACAAATAGCGCCGTGCCTTCGGAGCTTTTTAGAATACCCAAGCCTAGCGGTAGCCAAGCTAAGGGCGAAACAGGACGCAGCAGTTGAATAAAGGGATCGACGGCTTTGGAGACCACTGGTGAAAGCCCGACGGCAACGCCTAAGGGAATTGCGATCGCGCTCCCCAGGAAAAAACCAACGAGCACACGCTGCAAACTCCCTAAAATGTTAATGCCAATGCCCTTGTCGTTAGGGCCATTGTCATAAAAGGGATCGCTAATCCACCCCAGGAAATCGTTGATGGTGCGACTAGCGGAAGGCATCACGGGCGAGAAAATCTCAGTTGTTGCGCCCATCTCCCAAATACCGAGAATAGTGACAAGCAGGATGATAAATAAGGCAAATGCTTGCAGGTTGGTATTTTGCCACCAGGGAGAAGAAGATTTTAGGCGGTGATAATTAGTGTTGATGCTTGGATTTGCCATAGATTAAATATTGAGTTTAACGATTACACCTGAAACTTCTTCTTCAATCCATCAATGTAACCTTCTACATTGGCGGGATCGAAGTCCCCGAACTTGAGTTTTTCAACTCGCGTTGGATCGCTCGGTGGGGTTTGGCCCAACTCTTTTGCCAGTTCCCGCGCCAAATCGGTCAAGTAAATTTGATCGGCGATTTCCTGATATTTTGCTTTTTCCGTAGGCATTAAGTTCCAAACCACCATTTGCGATGCAATCCAATAAGCAAAGCTCTTCCAAGGATAGGGCTCAAACTGAATTCGATCGGGCACTTCCAAAGTCTGACCCTGTCCGTTTTCAAATTTACCTGTCAATACTGCTTTGAGGACGGGTTCGGGCTGGTTGAGGTATTTGCGATCGCTCATGGTTTGAGCGGCGGATTCGCGGTTGGCGGGATTGTTGACATAGCTGGCAGCATCGATGATGGCTTTATTGACCGCGCGGAAGGTGTTGGGATTTGCGCCGATCCATTTCTCGCTAGCGGCAAAGGCGCAGCAGGGATGCCCTGGCCACAGATCCTTCGTCAGCATATGGATAAAACCAATCTTTTCAAAAATGACCCGCTGGCCAAAGTTATCGGGCATTAGGAAGGCATCCATTTGCCCCGCCGCCATCTTTGCCACTGAATCGGGTGGTGGGACAATCTGAATGGATACATCTTTGTCTGGATTCAGACCACCACTGGCTAAATAGTAGCGCAGCAACAAATTATGCATGGAAAAGGGGAATGGTACCCCGATCGTCATACCTTTGAAATCCTTGGCTTCTTTGACTTTGCCTAAATGCTTCTTGGCAACGGCAATGGATTGACCATTGATATTTTCAATGCTGGCAAGTTTGATTGGGAACGCACCCGACCCTAATCCCAGAGTCATTGCGATCGGCATCGGCGATAGCATATGGTAAGCATCCAATTCACCAGCGATCGCAGAATCCCTTACTGCTGCCCAGTTTGGCATTTTCTTTAGAGTCACATTCAGGCCATATTTTTTATAAATACCCTGCGGTTCTGCAATCACAATTGGAATTGAGCAGGCGATCGGAATGAACCCGATCGTTAAATCAGTTTTTTCTAACTTATCCGTCGCGGCATTGCCACTGGGAGATGGTTCCGTTGGGGATTGCGACTGATTACCACCGCAGCTTGCCAAGGTTACGATAGCTGCTGAAGCCGCCACTTTAATTAAAAAATCGCGACGATTGAACGCACCCACGCGATAGCCATCGGCAAAAAACTCACTTGCATTTGGCCCAAATGCTGCACCAAAAGCTTCCTCCACACCGCCTGCGAGTTTAATCAATTGCTCACAGATAGCTTTTTGGCTGGGTTCTGCCTTATCGATCATTTGCAGCAGTAAAGCTTTCTTGAATTCAGCCTGAGTTAGAGACTTAGCAAAATTGATCGATTCACCGGAATAATGCCCCATCTGTACCAGATCGCCAACCAGATCGATTGGATCTTCCGGCATTCCAAACGTTGCCTGCCAGTGATCTTTTGGCAAATGCCCAGCACCACAGCCACAAAAGGCTGCTGATAAAGAATCAAACCGACCCGTCAAAGGGTATTCAGAAACTACCATGGGATTTCCTCACTAAAAATAACAGGCTAAAAATCAGGCTAGGGAGTTGCACCCAAAGATCCAACTCAATTCATTTTTTGTCGATCATGAATACCATTTATTTCTTAGATTGGGTGCAGTAACGCAATCGTTAACCTGCGCAGGATGGTCATTGACTGCTATCCCCCATCTAAAAAACAAACATCATCCCACGGTCGCCAAATCCTGAACCTGCATATCATGCAGCATCTTTTTCAACTGTTTAGTCGCCGGAGTAACGATCGCCACAAAATAAGACTCCCGCAACTTCCGCTCTACCGCCGCACCCTGCAAATAGCCCCTAGCACCACAATGGAGCATGGCTGATTGGGATGCTCGCAGGGATAGTTCACTGGCTAAAATACGCATCTGAACAACCTCTCGGAATAAGACCCGATCAACTGAGGTCTGCTGGTCAACCAAATCAGCTAACTGGTAGGACTTACTTTGAGCCTGTTGTAACTCGATCGACAGCTCTTCGACACAATCGTCGAGGAAACAATTAACATGGCCATAGCGCTGGTTCGACCGCACCATAATCTCCAAACAACCAGCTACCAAACCCAGGCCCATCCCCACTTGGGTTAAAATAAAGCCCGGTCGAATCCGATTGACGTAGGCATCACTCGGTGCTGCAAGAATAAGTTCGTCCGGCACAAACACATCCCGAAACATACAGCTAAAGGTATTACTTCCCTCTAAAGCAATGAAATGGGCATTGCACCTCAAGGTTAAACCCTGCAATTCATCCGACACGATCGCCATCAAATACTCATCAGAACCCTGAATCTGCGCCGCAATGCCAAAATGATGCCCAGCGCCAATGTTGGAAACCCACGGCAGTAAGCCATTTAGGACATACCCACCGGGCTGACGTTCAGCGACCAGTGCAATTTTCTCAATGCCTGCAAAGTGCTTCATGGGATTCGACAATCCCGTGCCACCCAATAACTTCCCCGTGGCTACCTGAGGTAAAATATTTTTTTTCAAATAGAGATTGTCACTGTTTTGCATGTACCAAGTACAAGCCACCTGACACCAGGCCATAAAACCTGTACAAAGGCATTCTTGGGAAATCAGCTCGATCGCCTGGAGAGCCCCCCGCAACCCATTCCCCATACCGCCATATTCCGGTGAAACCGCCTGCCCAAATGCACCTAAACGACCCGCCAAGTGCATAAACTCCGCCGGATAATGACCCTGATCAATCGCCTTTAGCTGGGGTTTCAGCATCGTCAAAACAGCTTCACCTAACTGCTGACTCATTGTTTGGATCGACTGCAAAACATGGGGCTGAGATCGATCTGACACGCCATTAGCAATAGACATTGAAACTGCCTGCATGAATCCAAAATTCCCAAAAATTGTGCAAATTTCTTGGTCGTATCGATCTCAAAACCCAGCGAATAACGCTGGGTTTCACAACATTACATTACGCGAGCGAAACATCCATATTCACTGGCAGCCGCAGCGTATTCGCCACTGGGGACCAAGTATTCGAGTGCGCCACCAAATCGTCTAGTTCCGCACGAGTGGCATTCCCTTCAAGATCGACCTTAACGCGAATATCCGTGAACCCCAGCCGCTTTTCCGACAGATCACCAATTCCCCAAACCCCAGTGATATTAATATCTCCCTCTAATTCCAGCTCCAACTTAGTCAATGTAATGCCCCGCATCGTTGCATTGGCATGAATCCCCACCGACAGGCAAGAACCCAAACAAGCCAATACAGCCTCCGAAGGATTCGGTGCGGTATCTTCACCCAAAAGTCCTGGCGGCTCATCAATTACATGGGGTTCCAAATCTCTCACATAGGTTAAATTGCGAAATTGCCCTTCACAAACCGTCTTCACCTTCAACGATTTGATCACATTAGGGTTCGCCTTCGCAGTCTCAGCCAAGTTCACCAAACCCTCGTGGCTAATCGGGCGCAGAGGAGCCTGATCCAAGGTGGAACTGACGGATGCGGAGATAGTAGTTTCAGCCATTTTTCGCCTCTAAATCGTATACGAATAGAACGTTCTATCTAATTGAACAATGGAATTCAAAATTTGGATAGTCCAAGAGGAAGGAAAATCATGGAACCATTGAAAATGGCTAATTGCAACGATAGGCTCGCTAAGTCTTCAGAAGTGAAAGCTGCTCAGTGGGTAAAGTTCTCTCGAATACTCGCTGAAACTGCATCTACCCTTCCTCCTGTGCTTCTTGGTTACGGATATTACTCGCCACAGCTGAGTCGAGGCTAGCAAATAATAGACAACCCTAGGTTGATTCTAATTTTTGATCTTTACTGCTTAAAACTTCTTGGACAGCATATCTTACGAACTATTTAGGGCTACTGTAGGTTCACTCAAATGAACAGAACGATTTATTTACTTGATGTAATAATGATTCGATTCTGATCAAAAAACGGTATCTTCAACTACCGATCCAAAATTAAGAAGGTTTGGATAGATAATCTGAACTTAGATTGGAGAATAAATTGGCTTAAACTCATGCAGGTCAAGCATTCTATGCAATTTAAGATAATTCGGATTTTGCCCCGTACCCACTAATCTCTCAAAAGTTGGGAAACCAAGATATTTGACCGAGTATCAACTTAAGGTAGGTCAGCAAGGTAGATCAGCTTATCTGGTATTGATTTTTAGCAAAACAGCCCATGATTGATGACATACATGACTGATGATGGGCTTAAGCAAAGTCCATAAGAACGAGAGCAACGTGGGCACGATCAGCAGCTATGACGCCAGCAAAGAGCCGCTGTCGAAGCCTAGCGCCATGCTGAAGCTTTGTCAGCAATAGAATGCGATCGCCTCATCAATCGTATCCCCTCAAGAAAAGCAGCCTGGGAGGAGGTCGGGGATCGTCACGCCGTAGGATGTGTCAGGGTCTTTATGAAGTGCTGCGGGGAAAAATATCGTTGTTTACTTTTGAGGCAAAGCCCCTGCTTTTAGGCAACCGTCCCTACGCTTGGCTAACGAAACCCGCTCGGCGCTAGGCCGCAGGCTTGAGTGGATGCTGGCAGTGGGAGGGCGATCGCTTGGCTGGGGCGGGACTTGGGATGAGGTGGTTGTGGCGGTAGATCTAAAGCCGTATCCTACGCCAGGAAACAGCTTACTCAAGATCATCCCCTAGCTCAAGGACAACGAGGCCGTCTTCGCTTCGCGGACAGAGCCAGCTAGCTTTCTGAGCATAACAGCCGTCATTTCAAAGTCTACACAGGCATCCGTGATGCTCTGACCATAAACAAGCTGAGAGAGATCTTCAGGAATAGGCTGATTTCCTGCCACGAGATGACTTTCAATCATCACGCCCAATAGGTGCCGTGACCCAGCCAGGAGCTGTTCCGCCACATTCTCTAGGACATTGGCTTGGCGATCGTGGTCTTTCATCGCGTTGGCGTGGCTACAGTCCACCATAATGCGCGAGTTAAGGTTCAGCCGTACCAGCTCCTTCGCCGCAGCCTCCACATAGGTTGCCTCAAAGTTCGGCCCAGACTTCCCGCCTCGCAATACCAAATGAGTATCTGGATTGCCCGTGGTGGCTACGATACTGGCAAGACCGTGCAGATTCACCCCTAGGAAATGGTGGGGTTGGCTAGCTGACAGCATAGCGTTGATCGCGGCCTGTAAGCTGCCGTCCGTGTTGTTTTTGAACCCAATGGGCATGGATAGGCCAGAAGCCATTTCCCGGTGGGTTTGGCTTTCCGTAGTGCGCGCACCGATCGCAGTCCAGGCAATTACATCAGCAATATACTGGGGCGTGATGGGGTCTAGGAGTTCCGTCGCGGCGGGCAAATTCAAGGCCGCTAGGTCTAGGAGAAGCTTGCGGGCCAGCCACAGCCCTTTATTGATGTCGTAGCTGCCGTCTAGATGCGGGTCGTTAATGAGTCCTTTCCAGCCGATATTGGTGCGGGGCTTTTCAAAATACACTCGCATCACAATTTCTAGGTCATCCGCCAGCTCTTGCCGCAGGGCCGCTAGCTTTTGACCATAAACGTAGGCCGCATCTACGTCATGCACCGAGCAAGGGCCCACAACGACCAGTAGTCGTCGGTCTTCGTTGCGCATGATATTGCGAATGCGATCGCGGGTCTCTGCGACAAGGAGAGAAGCTGCGCTGGAGATGGGCAGCTCATGGTGAAGAAGGTCTGGGCTAATCAAAGGTCGGGTCTCTACGACATGAAGGTCATAGGTTTTCTGCATGACGGCTGAAGATAATAGGGCGCTGGGTCAGGAAAAGGGCTCAAGACAGGCTTTTCTACTCTCCATTGTGTTTCGTTTTGTATGCAGAAAACCAATGGATAAACGGTTTGTAATAATCCAGAACCACCCTTTCCACCACAAGAAAGACGCGACGACCCGTAAAGTATCCCTTTAGAGGCGCTTTACTTTCAAACTCGCTTTGGATGGCAGATTTGGAGTGATTTTGGATTCCACTCTATCTTAGGCTGAGACAGAAGTGATGGGGTAGTTCCCAGAACCTATCTTCAGTCAAGATAAGGTGACTTTAGTGCCAGAGAGGCACTTTGGGGTTTGCCGAGGGAGTTGAACCAGTTCACAATGGTCTGAAAGCTAGGAAACTGCCACCCCAAAATCCAAATTCCGCCCTGGTCACTCCCGCCCTGGTCACTCCCGCCCTGGCTGGCTGAAGAGAGGCCGCTTGTTTGGCCGTTTAACGAGGTTTTGCTGCCTGAGGATGGAGATGGTGCTTCCGTCCAGTAAGACACCTGTGTGCTGAGGGGCTGTAAGACCGTATTGGGATAGTAAAAACTCAAAATTTGAGGGGCTGACCATCCCCCTTGGCTAAGCGCATAGGATCCAATCTGGCTCAGCCCTACCCCATGTCCTAAGCCGCCCCCGACAAACGCAAAGCCCTTTAAGGTTTTGCGATCGGGCTGAAAGATTGGGTCTACATAAAAGAGCAGGCTATTCGGTGCATCAAAAGCTCTCAGAATTTCGTCCTTGGTTAAGTCTAGGGCACCCTTCTCAGTGGTGACCCGGAACCGCTGCACCCGTCCACCGCCCGCCCGTCCGGCTACGGTTAGGTTTTGAATGCTGCTAAACCCTGCGAGGGGGTGCTGCTGCTTTTTCAGAAATTCTCGGAAATTTTGGTTGAGCTGGGCGAGGGGGGCTTCGGTTCTCCAGCGGAAGTAGCCCCCTGCTTCATTAAACCCTTGCTTGAGATTAATAAAGGCGCGGAAGGCTTTTTCATCGGAGAGGCTCCGTGTTTTTAAGTCCCAGACTTGGTTGGGGTAGGCGTCAATCTTGGCGGTGAGGTAAGGGCGCGGGTTGCCTTCCCACACATCTTCAAAGGCTGCGGTAACGCCCCCAGTTGTGGAAGAGTACAGGGCATCAATGAGCTCGTTTTTATGGGTTAAGACCTGGCCCCTAGTGGCAACGATCGCCTTGTCGGCTTTGGCGTCAGTGTCGTTGAGTCCCTCATAGACCTGGCACTGGGTATCGGCACAGAGTTCGTAGTTGTCAATCTTAAAGCGACGAAGATTCCGAAGTGCGTAGGTTCTTGCCAAAATTGCCTGCGCCTGAACTGCGGTTTCGGGTGCCTGTCGGCCAATTTCGTGGGGCACCACGCCCCGCAGATAGGTTTCCAGAGGCACCTGATTCACGAGGGTATAGCTGCCGTAGGTGTTGGGCTGAAACCGCAAGCGACCCCCATAGCGCTTTTGATCCACCTGGATTACGCCTCTGGTGCTGGTGATATCCACTTCATCGCGATGGTAGCGATAGCCATTGACCACCCAGTTTAGGGTTGGCCGAGTTGTCCAGGTTTTGCGATCTAGGTAGCCTGTCTTAAGACCCTTAGACTTGAGATCTTGCAGCAGCAGCAGACGGCTTACGGTCGAGTCGTAGCGATCGCGTTTTGCCCAAACCTGCCAGTTTTCAGGCTGAGCTACCTCAACTTCAATGCCCTGAGCTTTCCAGTAGGCAGCACTGGCTTCCGCACTTTCAAAACTCCGGTGGGTGCTAATCACCACCCGCTCTTCTATGCGTGGCTCGGTCAGTGGCTTTGGGGTAATGCTGACTTGTAGTTTATCGGTGGTGAGGGTTTCAACCTTATCCCGACTGGGGAACTTAACCGTTAAGCGATCGCCCGGTAGCGCCTGAATCAAAAGCTCAGCTTTTGCTTTTTGACCAACCCGCTGCCGAATCCCAATCTTTAGCTCAGGATTGAGCGGTGCAGCGCTGGCAGCCAATGCCGGAGCACCTGTGGCGACGATGCATAACCCCACGATCCAGTACTTCACGCGATCTCGCTCCCTTTCACATCTAAACAAACAGCTCTAAGCAAAAACTCAGACGCTTTCCCTCCCACGCCTCTAGACCTTCCACGCCTCTAGGCCCATTCAGAAAGCCTACCCAGAAGGGTTAAGTTTAAGGGGCTAAAAAATTAACAGCCTCTACTCCCTTCATTGTCCGTATCTTTAGAGACAAGGGGCAGGACGATCCTTAACTTTTAAGATTTTAAGCAAAATCTTAAAACAGGCAGCAAGCACCAGCAAAGCCCATCGGAGCGTGGGGCTCCTAATTTAAATGCACCACATCCCACAAAAGCAGCACCGAAATAATCAACATTCCAGCGCCAGTCGCTGTTTTTAGCGTCTCTTCAGAGAGCCGCTGCGCGAGCCATCGGCCAATCAACACCCCCAACAAACTGGTGGTGAGCAGCGCAGCGGCAGCACCGGCAAACACAACCCAGGGTGACTGAGACTCTGCCGTCATGAGTAAGGTGGCAAGCTGGGTTTTATCGCCAATCTCGGCCAAGAAAATGGTGATAAATGCGGTCAAAAACTCTCGCAACACGCCTGGCTTTTGCTTCTGAACAAAGGGTATGGGCGGCTCAGCAACAGGGTCAGCCACGGTCGTTTCCGCCAAGGCTATGTCCGTCAAGGCTATGTCCGTCAAAGGCGAGTCTGCCAAGACAGGACTCTCGAAGCCGAGACGCTGATCCACGCCTTGACTTCTAGCCAGTTCGATGGGTTGGTCTATGGATTGAGCCGTGGTTGAAGGTTCTGAATTCAGCACAGGCACCCCAGAAAGCTTTCATATTTCTTTCATTATTATGCCAATACTTCATCAACTTTGTTGCTCATGCTGTTCCCGGAGGTGGGGGGAGTGGCTTTTCTCCTTGCGTCTTAGCCTTGAGAGCGAGGGATAGGGCTTAATACAGTAGACCCAGTTCACGTTCAAACCGGAGGCTTTCAAGACTGCGATCGCCATAGACATCTTCAATATGTTCGCGGCAGCAGTCAATGGCAAAGTCGTCAAGATCCTCCGCTGCAACGCCAAACATCCGCTCAAAGGTATCGGGCTGTACGCGGCAAAAGTTTGGGCGATCGTCGTAGATTTGGCACTCGCGGGTGTCGGGGTTGAGATGAATACACCAGCCGTCCGGCCCCACCATACTGAGGTAAAGCGCTAGCTCTGGAGGGGTGAGATAGTCCGCAAGGTCAGGGCGATCACTAGGGTTAAGCTGGCAGCAGGCTCCACAATATTTGACACAATGCCACGTCGCCATGATGATTCACTCACGTTAGAAAACAACTCAGCAGCGGTTTATGGGAACCGCATCAAACGAATGGCGGCACTACCGAATGGCGGCACTACCCTTAGACAATCTACCCTTTGATATTTTAGTCATTACAGATCGCCTTTCCTGCGCGAAGGCAGGCCGCACGGTGGAGTCAACCCTGGCGGCAATGCTGAAGCAGCCTGGGAGCGATCGCGTGGCGGTTCTGCTGCGGGAGAAGGTGCTGCCCCAGGCCGAAATCGCTCAGACGCTTCGAGACATCTTGCCCATTGTGCGGGATTCAGGGGCAAAGTTGTTGATTCATAGCTACCCCAGGCTTGCGCTGGAGTGGGGGTTAGAGGGCGTTCATCTCGCTTCCCAGTCCGACATTATGTCTGTGCGATCGCAGCTTTTGCCTGAAATGCTGCTGGGCGTTTCGCGGCATAGCTTTAATACCCTTGATGAAGCCGATCTGAGTGGCGCGGATTACGCCACCATCAGTCCCATTTATTCGCCCACTTCTAAGCCCGATGATCAGCGGGAGACTTTGGGCGCACTGGGGCTGCAACGCTGCATTCAGCGCAGCGTTCGTCCCCTCGTGGCATTGGGAGGTATCCGTCCAGGACGGGTGAGGGACGTGATGGGGCAAGGGGTGGCGGCGATCGCGGTAAGCGGTGCAGTATTGCAGGCAAATGACCCTGCCAAGGTGCTCAAGCAGCTTTGGGATGAAATAAACCAGCACAATCCCCCAAAATAAGCCCAAAACAGTAAATTTTCCCCTCAGACTTCCCCGACGGTTTTTATGGCTTTTGACAACACTTGCAAATTTATTGCCGAAAACTTTAGCGCCGATATTGCGAGCTGGTTATTGGGAACGCCAACTCCGCTGACAAAGCTGGAGCCATCGGAACTCTTTGCAGAACCGATTCGTGCCGACGCGGTTCTTTTTTTAGAGTCACAAGATATCTTGCTCCATGTCGAGTTTCAGACAGACCCTGATCCTGAGATGGGATTTAGGATGGCGGACTATAGGCTCAGAGGGTTTCGTCGCTACCCTCAAAAGCAAATGCGGCAAATTGTAGTTTATCTAAGGCCAACCCAATCTGATCGAGCGTATCAAACCCATTTTGAACTGCCAGGACTGCGTCATGAATTTGAAGTGGTCAGGCTATGGGAGGAGCCCACAGCTCGATTTCTTGAATCACCTGGGTTATTACCATTTGCGGTACTCAGCCAAACCACAGAACCCATTGAGATATTGCGAGAAGTCGCTCGCCGAGTTGAGGCAATTGCCGAAGCGCGATCGCAGCGTAACGTGGCAGCAGCAAGCGCCATTTTGGCTGGGCTAGTATTGGATAAAGCAGTCATTCATCGAGTATTGCGGAGCGATATTATGCGAGAGTCTGTGATCTACCAAGAAATTGAAGCTGAAGCTGAGGCCAGAGGTGAGGCCAGAGGCGAAGCCAGAGGTGAGGCCAGAGGTGAGGCCAGAGGACGAATTGAGGAAGGCTTAAATTTTGTACTACGGCTGATCCATCGGCGTATTGGTGTGATCGCGCCTGAAACTGAAGTCCAAATCCGCGCTCTGTCATTGGCTCAGCTCGAAGAGTTAGGCGAGGCTTTACTAGATTTTTCCGAACTCTCAGATCTTAATGATTGGCTGCGTTTGCGCTAGCTTTGCGCGATTGTTCGTTATCCCGGACTTGGTCATTCCTAAAGCATCATTCCCAAAGTTGAGCAGCAGTCATCCAACAAGTGGCGCTTCATCAACGAGGGCGTAGCTGCCCTGGAGCATGAAAGACCGCACTAGCGGGCATATCCAAACCTGTGCTTCCTGCCCATTGAGCGGCACAGAGGTCTGCAAGGGTCAAAAGTCCTGTTTCAAAGGGTACGGCGACCTTCCATTTCAGTGTTTTTAGCGTCCAGCGTCCCTCTAGGGGCATCGTCGCTAACCCATTGTAAAATCCAGATAGTGCAGCGGTGAGCATCACCAGTTCCGGCTGTTGGGGCAGCATCTGTCGCGCCCGCTGAACGGTGAGCTGAAAATCCTGGGGGGTGCTCAAGACTGCATAAAGACATAGCGCGATCGCCCAGCTTGGAGTCCACTCCTGCGGGGGAATGGGCTGAAGCTGCACCACAGACTGTAAACTTGCACGCTGAAGCAGATGTTGCTGCACGTTTTCTAGGTGGAATGCAGCGTGGGTTCCCTCTAGCTCAGGATGCCTTAAAAGATCAGGAATTAAATCCTGGAGAGGTCTTTGGTGTTGAAGCCACTCCAGAGTACAGACGACCACAAAGGCGCTTACAAACCGTTCACGATCGCGGGGGTCTGAACACCATCCACTGAGCTGGGCGGCTAACCCCTGGGTTGCGGCTGGGTGGAGAAAGGCGATCGCCAGGGTGCGAAGCAGGACATCCTGCCAGCGCGCACAGCGGAGTCCAAAGGCTTCTGTCTCAGGAATTAAATGCTTGAGCTGTCGAGTGGCGAGCAGCATGAGGCCATAGGTTTTGGGCACCGTGCCCTGCACCGTGTCCTTTACCGCGAGCGGCGTAGCCTTTCCTGATGGTGCGGCCATCGGTGTCTGGAGGGACAGCTCTCCCAGTGCTGCCCCCATCCACAATCCACGGACTTGATCGGTCAATGACTGCATACCGCTTATGCTGTTCGCCTAAGCCGCCACCAGTCCGCTATGGCGCAGCAGCGCTTCGGTACTGGGTTCGCGATCGCGGAAGGCTTTGAAGACCTCCATGGGGTGCTTACTGCCGCCCAGCGCCAGCACCGTATCTCGGAACCGTCGGCCAGTATTCACGATGGCCTCTTCTTGCTCTAGACCGACTTCTTCAAAGGCCGCAAAGGCATCGGCGCTCAGGACTTCTGCCCATTTGTAGCTGTAGTAGCCCGCCGCGTACCCTCCGGCAAAAATATGGCCGAAGGAACAAAGTGATGCGTCTTCAGGTAGCGGTTTGAGAACGCTGTTGGTTTGCGCCACGCGATCGCGCACATCACGGATGGTTTCGCCACTTCCAGGCTGATAGCGATGGTGTAGCTCTAGGTCAATGGTGGAGAAAAAGACTTGGCGTAGGGTCGCCGAACCGCTCATGAAGGTTCTGGCGGCAAGCAGACGCTGATACAGCACTTCGGGAAGGGGTTCGCCGGTTTCGTAATGGCGCGCCATCCCCATCAGGGTGGCGCGGTCGTAGCACCAGTTTTCCATAAACTGGCTGGGTAGCTCCACGGCGTCCCACTCCACGTTGTTGATGCCAGCGGCTCCAGCGTAGTTGACCTGGGTCAGCATGTGCTGGAGGCCGTGCCCAAACTCATGGAAGAGGGTTTCTACTTCGCGGAAGGTCATGAGACTGGGCTTGCCGTCTACGGGTGGGGTCTGGTTGCAGACGAGGTAGGCCACAGGGGTCTGGAGCTGAGCGTCTGTCTTGGCGCGACCCAAGCAGTCATCCATCCAGGCCCCGCCGCGCTTCTCAGCGGGTCGGCTATAGGCGTCCAGATAGAAATGGGCGATCGCTTCTCCCTGGTCGTTGGCAACCTGAAAATAGCGCACCTCTTCATGCCATACGGGTGCTTGGCCGTCCGCAGGGGTCACGGTGATCCCAAAAATGCGGTGGACTAAGCCAAAGAGTCCTTCAAGGACTTGGGGCAAAGGAAAGTAGGGGCGGAGCTCTTCGTCATTGAGGGCATACTTCTCTTCCCGTAGCCGCTCTGACCAGAAGCTTGTATCCCAATTCATGAGGGGTTCGCTTCCTGGAAATCCCTTAGTGATCGCAAAGGCTTTGAGTTCTTCTAGCTCTTGCTGCGCCGCGAGGTAGCTGGGCTGTCGGAGTTCGCTCAAGAGGTCTTCAACCGCCGCAACGCTGGGAGCCATTTTGCTGGCTAGGCTGACTTCTGCAAAGGTGTCGTAACCCAGCAGTTTAGACTCTTCTTTGCGCAGCAGTAAAATACGCTCAATAATCTCTTGGTTGCTGTATTCCCCGGAGGCCGCGCGACTAATGTAGGCGCGATACAGCTTTTCGCGCAGATCGCGGCGCTGGCTATGCTGCATAAACGGCCCAAAGCTCGGAAAATCTAGGGTAATTCGCCAAGGGCCAGATTCTGGCGTGGCTTCTGGGGCTTCTTCACGGGCGGTCTGGGCGGCAAAGGCCAAGAGGCTGCTCGGCAGTCCAGCAATCTCTTCTGGGGTGGTGAGGGTGAGGCTAAAAGCTTTGGTGGCGTCCAGGACGTGATTGGAAAACTGGGTGGAAAGGTTTGCCAGCTCTAGCTGAATCTCATTAAAGCGATCGCGATCGGCTCCGTCTAGCCCTACGCCCGATAGCTCCGCACTGCGCAGAGCGCTTTCGACAATGCGCTGCTGGGCTTCTTCTAGGGTGCTCCAGGCGCTGCCGTCGCGGATTTGCTTAAACGCATCGTAAATGGGTCGGCTTTGGCTAAAGCGATTGTAGAACTCCACCACCTTGGGCTGAATCGCCTCATGGGCTTCCCGAAGCTCTGGGCTATTCTTAACCCCTAGCAGATGGCCGACGATGCCCCAGCTCCAACGAATGCGCTCTTCTAGAGCCTGGAGGGGCTCGACCAAGCCCTTCCATGTGGGCTGAACCGTGGCTTCAAGCTGGGCAAGAGAGTCTTCAAGCTCACTCAAGAGCTGCGTCATGGCTGGCACCACATGCTCTGGCTTGACCTGATCAAAGGGCGGCAGTCCTTTGCCAATTAACAAAGGATTGGATTGGGTTAGGGTGGGGGTCGTGATGGTCATAAACTCTCAGCGTCAAAGATTGTAGGGTTGTTTAAGGTAAGGTTGAAAGCGCAGCCGATAGCGCAATGGGTAACGCAATGGGTAGTGCAAGGTATGGAGAAGCGGCGTGATTGTTCTGCGTGCATTTCTGGTGCGTGCATTCCTGGATAGATGCTCTGATATCTCTAGATATAGATGCAATGGTTCACGCTTGATCGCGATTCTTGCGGGTTATCGATACAATCTTGCTCAGTGATTCTTTTACTCAGTGATTCTCTCGTTTATCTATTCTCGTTTATTTATTCTATAGACTTCAGATTTATAAACGCCGGAAACTGAGGTCGCGCAACCCGAACCGATCAATTTGTCTCCTAAATCTTGTCTCTAGAGTTGGAGTGCTGCCATCGCCTTGGGTAGAATCATGTCATTACGGTTTCCCAGCACAAGTTTCCCAGCACAAGTTTCATCACAACAAGTTTCATTGGACACTATTCACAGCACATTAGGATTACGAGCTTGAGTTTTTCACACGACGACTTTTTACTTGCCCTAGAGCAGCAAGACTTTGCCTTTGAAGTAGGCCAAACGGTTCGGGGCAAGGTTTCCGGCTACGAGAGCGATGGTGCCTACATCGATATTGGCGGTAAATCCCCTGCGTTTTTGCCGGAGCGGGAAATTACCCTCGCAGCAGGCCAAAAGTTTGAAGATCTGCTGCCCCTCCAGACCGAACTGGATTTGGTCATCATTCGCGGCCAGGATGCCGACGGTCAGGTGACGCTCTCGCTCCGCCAGATCGAAATTAAGGCGCTGTGGGAAGAAATTCAAACCTACGAACCTGGTCACACCCTGACGGTTCGCGTGACGGGCACCAATAAGGGCGGCCTAACGGCTAACTTTAAGTCGATCAAAGCCTTCATCCCGCGATCGCATGTGGTGCAGCGCGAAAATCAAGAAGAACTGATTGGCCAGCAGCTCACGGTAGTGATTCTAGAAGCCGATCCAGACCGCAAGAAACTGGTGCTCTCCCAGCGACAGGCAAAACGCGCCCAGCGCATCACCGAGCTAGAAATTGGCCAGCTTGTGAGCGGCACCGTGGCCGATACCCGACCCTTTGGGGCTTTTGTCGATCTCGGCGGCGTGAGTGGACTGCTGCACATCAATAACATTAGCCAAAACTACGTCTCTTCCGTCAGTGCCCTGTTGCCCAACGGTACGGCACTCAAAGCCATTGTGGTGGATCTGGATCAGCAGCGCGGGCGAATTTCGCTCTCAACCAGTGTGCTAGAGAATCGCCCCGGCGAGGTATTAGAGGAGCTGGCTGAGGTCATGGCAGACGCTGAACAGCGGGCAGAGCGCTATCAGAAAAAAGTGCGAGGCGAAGCAGAGTAGGTGAGCGAGTACGAGTCCCCTAGCCCCAAATCCTTCATCCCATTAGATAGCCCTATCTCGGTTCTCAGTCCTGGCAATATTGTCAGCATTGGCATACAGCTTGCCCGCCTTCACTTCGGTGATTACTTTAACCGCAGTTTTCTAGCGCACCTCTGGCTAGGGCTAGGGCTGGTGGGTAGTGTGCTGCTCTTGGGGCTGGGGCTTGCCTTTGGGTTTGGCCTAGATGCGCTCTTATCCACCCAAAGTTTTTTTGTGGTGGCTGGGGTGGGCGTGGGCGGTGTGCTGGCGATCGCCATTATTCTCTATGCGGTGGGGTGGATGACGGCAACGGGCGGCATCATGACGCGCATGGGCGTCAATACCCTACGCCACCGCTACGAACCGGGCGAACTCTATAAACAGACTATCCAGCGGCGCATCTGGGCCTACGCGATCGCCGTGATGCTCTTTAGCGTTTCGCTGCTGCTGACCTACGGCCTCATTCTGGCGGTGGCGGCTTTAGCCGTTGTGGTTATTCTGCCGAGCTGGGAAGGCTTCTATGGTGCCGCCACCCCGCAGCTTCAGGGTACGCTGGCCTTGGGCGCTGTGATTGCCGGACTCCTGTTATTTTTGGGACTAGGGATGACCGGCTATTACCTCGCCGCGCGGCTTTGGTTTTTTGATGCCGTGCTGGTTCTAGAGCCGGAGCGATCGCCCCTAGAAGCGCTCTTGAGAAGCTGGGAACTGACTCAGGGAAAAGGCTGGAGCGTTACCACGGTCATGTTTGCAACCAGTTTGCTGACCCTGCCTCTGTCCGTTATTGCCTCCCTGGTTAATGTCGTCGTGCCCTTTGTGAGCTTTTTGATCGGGGTGCTCTTTTTTCCGCTCTGGCAGGCCGTCAAAGCCGCCAACTACTACGACCTCGCTGCCGCCAAGTCAGGGCTGATCTTTGACCTCGGCACTCCCCCCCCCAACCCGCGTCAATGGCTGCGACGGGTTGCCATCCAAACCCCAGAGGGAATTGCCCTGGACTTTGCCTTGGCTGGCCCTGGCAGTCGTGCCCTAGCCTGGATGATTGATCAGGTGATTTTGTACCTGCTGTTAACGGCGCTTGTCTTTATTGGGGCGCTGATTTACGGCTACGTGCTGTTCCCCTTCCTGACCGATCAGTTCCCTGATTCTGCCACCGACGACCTCAACCTTTGGGCAGGGGCGATCGCCACCCTGATCGGGTTTGTAGTGGCCAACGGCTACTTTATCTACTGCGAAACCTTCCGGCGCGGCCAAACCCCCGGTAAACAGATTTCCCACATTCGCGTGGTGCGGGACGATGGCCAACCCATTGGCGTTCGCGAGGCGACCCTGCGCAGCTTTGTGGGCTGGATCGATTTAGGCTTTTTTGTCATTGGCCTCATGCTCATTATGCTCAACCGCTCTGAAAAGCGCTTAGGGGATTTTGCTGCTGGCACCCTGGTGATTCAGGATGAGCAGATTGCCAAGCAGCAGCAGACCTTAGCCATCCCCACCCGCTTTAGCCGACTCACGGAAGATACGGTTGAAGTCTTGACCCAGCAGACCGATCCAACCCTTCTGTCCGTGAATCAGTACCTGACGGTGCGTAATTTTCTGGGCTGTCGAGATCAGCTCTCTGCCCGTGATCGCGCCCAAGTCACCCAGCGGCTTGCACAGCAGTTGCGATCGTTCTTGATGCCCACCAGTCCTGAGCTATTAGGCACTATCCCAGACGAAAGCCTCATTGAGGCTGTCTATCTCGTGAATCGATCAGCCTATAGTATCTAAGACTCTCTAATCGTGAGGCTCGAATTTTGAGCCTGATGATAGGAGCGATCGCACCTTCTTAGGGTTTCTGGAGCGGCAGCGCTTCCCCGCGAATGGCGTAGTCCAGCAACTGCATGGGGTGAAATACAGGAGTTTGCTGTTCCTGTAGGTCTAGGTGCTTCCGGAGCTGAATTGTGCAGCCCACATTGGCCGAGACAATGACCTGGGCTTTGGTGTTGGTGAGATTTTGCACCTTTTGACGCCCCAGTTCATCTCCCACCTCTGGCTGCAAAATGTTGTAAATGCCGGCACTGCCGCAGCAAAGCGCCGCATCCACAGGCTCGCGGAGCTTCACGTTGGGGATTTTTTTAAGCAGGCGGCGGGGCTGCTGCTGAATTTTTTGGCCGTGCAGCATGTGGCAGGCGTCTTGATAGACCAGGCTCAGGGGGATATCGCCCTGTAATGGTGAAAGATCTGCGGTTAACCCCACCTCGTCCAAAAACTCCTGCACATCCTTGACCTTTGCGGCAAAGGCGATCGCGCGATCGCGGTACGCTGGGTCATCTTCTAGCAGATGGCCGTACTCCTTCAGCGTATGGCCGCAGCCAGACGCATTGACTAGAATGGCATCCAGATTGGAATCCTCAAACGTCTCTATCATTTGTCGCGCTAGGGTTTTGGCCTGTTCTTCCTGGCCTTGGTGATGGGAGAGCGCCGCACAGCAGCCCTGCCCTGGAGGAATGGCCACTTCACACCCGTTAGCCGTCAGTACCCGCACCGTTGCCGCATTCACCTCTGGCAAAAAGATGCGCTGCACACAGCCTAAAATCATGCCTACGCGGTAGCGTTTTGTCCCTTGCGCCGGAATCAACGCGGGGAGTGAATCTCGAAACGCTTCAGGGGAGAGTGGCGCTAAAACAGACTCCATCGCCGCGAGGGTTTTGGGCATAAGCTGCTTAAAAAGCGGTGTTTTCCGCAGCCAGCCCTGCAGCCCAATCTGCTGGTAAACCCGCAGCGGACGCAGCAGCAGGCGCAGCCGCTGGGGATAGGGGAAAATCGAAAAAATGAGCTGCCGCAGAAGCTTCTCAGAGGCGCTCCGAGGGTAGTTGCGCTCAATTTGAGGGCGCATATCGGCAATGAGCTTGTCGTACTCCACCCCTGATGGACAGGTGGTCACGCAGGCCAAGCAGCCCAGGCAAGAGTCAAAATGCTGCACGGTAGCTTGGTTCAGGGTTGTTTTGCCCACGCTGATGTCGTGCATCATGTAGATGCGTCCGCGTGGGGAATCGGTTTCTTTGCCGATGACGCGGTAGCTAGGACAGGTGGAGAGGCAAAATCCACAGTGCACACAGCTATCCATCACGCTGACCTCAGGGGGATGCTGGCTATCAAAGGGTAGGCCAGCCTCTAGAGGATCTGCCGGATTCTCAAACCCTTCAAGCCCCGGTGAATTTGAACCCAGTGAATTTGAATCCAGTGAATTTGAATCCAGTGAATTTGAACCCAGCGAATTTGAGCTAGATAGCGCCATCAAATGCCCCCTACAAAACGACCTGGATTGAGTAACCCCTGGGGGTCAAACTGTTCTTTGAGTTTACGCATAGCGCCCAAGGCGTTGCCTGAATATCCCCAAGCATCGAGAGTTTGCTTGAGCGTGATCGGCGCTTCTAAAATTGACAAAAACCCGCTGGATGCCTTACAGTGCGATCGCCATTTCCGCAAGACATCTTTTAAAGCAGCTTCGTCTAACGCAGCTTCATCTCCCGTCAGATGTCCCGTTAGGTGCAGTTGCCCTAATCCACTCCCTGCATAGATTTTGCCCTGCATAGAGAGATTTTGCTCCGCCGCAACCTGCCGAAACCACGCCAAGCTAGAAACAGCCTCTGCACTCAAAACACCCACCTGACACCGGATTGAATTCGGCAAGGCTGTCTCCTGAGCATCATCCTCTGGCGCTACAACCCTAAGCGATCGCCCCTTCGCCATTGCCTGAACCCGTTCAATTTGGGCAGAAACGCTCTCCGGCAGGCTTTGAAACTGAGCCTTAAGCGTCATCTCCTCGGTTTGACTGTTTGCTTGGATATCTAGAATGACGGGCGTTAGGGTCGACTGGAGAAGTTCCTGGGCCAGCGCTGAGATCGTCGCTGGACTGCCCGAAACCAGAACCGTATCGGTCTTTTCTAAGAGCGGATAGACCCGCAGCGTGATTTCCGTCACAATGCCCAAAGTGCCGTAAGCACCTGAAAAGAGCTTCATGAGGTCATACCCAGCCACGTTTTTGACCACCCGCCCGCCGGCTTTAGCAATTTGACCGTCAGAGCGGACGAAGCTCAGTCCCAAGCACAGATCCCGCAGGCTGCCATACCGATGCCGCAAGGAGCCTGCATCGCGGGTGGACAAAATACCCCCCAAAGTGGCTTGGTCTGGATAGGTGGGGTCAAGGGGGAGCCACTGGTTGTGCTGGGCAAGCAGCGCTTGTAGCTTAGCAAACCGCATTCCCGCCTCAACCGTCACGGTCATATCCCCAACGGCATGGTCAACGAGGCGATTCAGCTCCTGGGTGCTGACCACCAGATCAATCTTGTGAGCCAATGCCCCCCAGCTTAACTTTGAGCCCTGACCCACAACCAATATCCGCCATTGCTGCTGATGGGCTAAAGCCATGACGGCAGCAAGCTCCTGAGTTGTCTGAGGGAGCGCCAGATGAGCGGGAATCTGGTCTAAGCAGACAGCCTTCACCTGTGAGTCCAGCCCCGCAGGCCAGTGCTCAATGGGCAGGATTTGCTGGGCGGGCAGAACTTTTAATAACAGGTCTTGAACTGGGGAGACTTGTAACACTCCTGAGGCTACATCCTCAGTAGTTTTCTCCCCAGTGTTTACGCTTACCGATTGAGGCACTCCACTTCTCACGCTTTTATCAAAATTCAGGGCGGGGAAAAATCCAAGTCCAGCTTAGTCCATTGGCCAAAAGGCTCGGCCAGAAAGAATAGACTAAACATAGACCTATACATCATGGCCTGTAAAATCATGGCCTGTAAGAGAGGGTCGGCTAATGAATTCAGGCACAAAATTTGTCTGACTTCTTTACCCTAGTACAGATCTCAGGGGTTCAGCGCGATCGTGTTCGATCAATTTTATCGGCCTCTTTTTGATCAGCGTCTTTTATGAACCCATTCTAGGAACCTATCTTGAGGGATAATGCGATGCCTCGGTTTATTACCACCTGGCTGATTACAGCCGTCTCGCTTTTAATCACCACCTACATCATCCCAGGCTTTAAGGTTGAGAGCGTGGCCGCCGCCGTGATTGCAGCGGTCGTCATTGGACTGGTGAGCGCCATTGTTCGTCCGGTGCTGTTTTTGCTCACCCTGCCGATCACCATTTTGACCCTGGGGCTGTTTTCCTTTGTCGTCAATGCCCTCACAATCTGGGTGGCCAGTGCCTTTAGTCCTGGTTTTGAGATTGAGGGTTTTCTGCCTGCTTTGCTGGGCTCCTTGGTGCTGTCCGTGGTGTCCGGATTCCTGAATGGGCTGTTTGGGAAGGATGATTAGCAGACTCTTGACTAGCAGAGCTTTGACCCACAGAACCTTGACTAGCAGAGCCTTGACGATGCTGCACAAACCATGTCTGAAGCTGCTGCCGACAGTCTGCTTCTAAGATGCCGCCCAGCACTTTAAGTCGATGAAAGGAAGCCGCGCTGTCCGGCAGGTTCAGGACGGTACGAACTGCGCCCGTCTTGGGGTCATCAGCGCCGTAGACCACCAGGCCGATGCGTGCCTGAATGATGGCTCCACTGCACATGGGACAAGGTTCTAGGGTGACGTAGAGGGTGCAGTCCTGGAGCTGCCATCGGCCTAGGGTCTGGGCGGCCTGCCGTAGCGCCAATATTTCCGCGTGCCCCGTAGGGTCTTGGTCGCGCTCTCGTCGATTTTCAGCGGCTCCCACAAGGTTGCCCTGAGCGTCTACCACGACAGCCCCAACCGGAACTTCCTTTGCCACTCCCGCAGTGTTAGCGAGGGTGATCGCCTGTCTCATCCATCGGCAATGGGCTTCGTAGTTCATGTGTGTGGCCTATAGGTTTTTCCTCTATGGGGCAGCGATCGCTGGAGATAATGGCAGTTTTAGAAGAATTGATCCAGAATGGACATCTCAGATGCAGCGACTCAAGTAAACTACTCAAAATTCTGAGCGATCGCCCATGAAACTGCCAACCAAACGATTAGGGTTCCGTCACATCACTCCAGCATTCATGAGTGCTTTGGTTCTTTTCTATGGAGCCTATTTGCTCAAAACAGCGCTGGGGGTTAATGTTTCAAGCAGCTACTCTGCATCATGGGTATTCAAGGTGCCGCTGGAGCCGCTCTGGGCTCATAAAGCCGAGCTGTGTGCAGAGTTTCAGACGCTGTGTAGTGTCCGGAGCAGCCTACGACACAGGGTACAGTCCCGTCTTGACCGTATCAAAGGCACTAGTCCGGCTGGATAAGGGTTTGGGCGTAGCGCTCTGCGCCAATCAGACCCACATTGGTATTGGTAATCAGCGAGACGGGAAGGCTCTCAAGGATGGGGCGCATCCGACCCTTCTCTAAAAAATGTTCGAGAAACAGTCCATTTTGTAGCTTCGGCAAAATTTTAGTGCCCACCCCACCTGCCAGATATAGCCCGCCGTAGGGCAAGCTTTTGAGGGCAAGGTTCCCTGCCTCTGCCCCATAGTTGGCCACAAATAAATCGAGTGCCTGTACACAGAGTGGGTCGCCATCGGCTAGTGCCTGCTGAGCAATCACGGCGGAGGGATCTTCTTTGAGGATCTGGGCCTCGACTACAGGAGAGGGGGAAGCCCCAGGAATGGAGCGTAAATATTCGTAGATCGCAAAAATGCCCTGACCAGACACTACTCGCTCCACTGAAACCCGTCTGTGGCGCGATCGCAAAAATTGAAGCAGACCAATTTCTAGGTCGGTGCGCGGCGCATAGTCTGTGTGGCCGCCCTCCGTGGCGAGTACCTCGTAGCGTTTTTTTTGCCACACCAGTAAGGCTTCGCCCAGCCCCGTGCCAGCCCCCAAAACGGCGATCGTTGCGTTGGCCACTGCAGGCCGATCTTGCAGCACAACGAGATCTGCTGGCTGGAGTGCGGGAATACCGTAGCCAATGCCAGCAAAATCATTAATCAACCGAATGGTTTTGATGCCCAGATCAGCTTCCATTTGCCGTGCATCTAGCTCCCAGGGCAGGTTGGTGACTTGAGCGGTGTCGTTTTTGACGGGGCCTGCGATCGCAAAGCAGGCAGCAATGGGCAGCGGGCTATTGGCCTCCTGCAAAAACTGCTTCACAATTAAATTGAGGTGTTCGGCGTCGGCGCTGGGGTATTGCTGTTCGTAAAGTAGCCCAGACTCTGGTGCAGTATAAGACTCCTCTTCAAATGCTACTAAGCGAAGCCGCGTACTTGTTCCGCCAATGTCTCCTGCCAGTAGCCGCACCATATTTGTCAAACCGTCGATCTGCACCGATATGATAGTACAGAATTTATATAGCCCCAGATTTATCGCTCTCTAGGATTTATTGCGCCCTAGAAAAGCACCCTAGATTTGTAGTCCCCCAGATTTATAACGCGCTGGTGCGCGTCTCCCTTCAGATTCAGCGTTCAGAGTTTTGTGATGCCCTCCTCCAAGCCTTCCCGCAAAAAATATCCCAAAGCAGACCCTGTGGAACAAGACCATCCAGAGCAAAACCATTCAGAACAAGATCTGCCCTTCACCACAGGGATGCGGATTTTTGGCGGTGTGGCTTGGGGAACCCTAACCACGCTCACCCTAGCCTCTATTCTGATCGTGCTGCCCCAGGTGCCGCGCCCTTGGCTCTGGGGAATTTTGCCCGCCTGGGTGACTTTGATTGCAGTTGGCATTGGCCTTCAGTGGTCGATCGCCCGTGGTGCTTGTCCCACCTGTGGGCGATCGCTCGTGGTACCGCCTATGGGTAAGCGCTGTCCCCAGTGCCGTAGCTACCTGAAGGCCGTTAACCGCAGCATTGTCAAAATCACCTAGTCCGTAATACGAGCTGCTCACCCCCTCTCCGGAAGGCAAAGTGTTTGAACGTACAAATCCTTTTGCAAGGCGCTAATAGAGTTGTTGCTTTATAAAAAGGTCTAGAACGCCTGTAAAGCATATCCTTTT
>JAKRSB010000145.1 GCA_022402525.1 Thermosynechococcaceae cyanobacterium MS004 | reverse complement strand
TCCTGGGCTGCATAAGCTGGCTGGGGCACCGAGGAAGGAACAGCAGTACCCTGGCCTTCCCCGTCCGGCCTTGCTCCAAGTAGTTCGATTCGACTGCAACGGATCACAACCTTCGAGCGACCTGTTCCGGTGGTCTTGTCTTTCCAGCGCTCTTGTATCAGTGACCCAGACACCCCAACCTGTGAGCCTTTTTTGCAATACTGGGCAACCACTTCAGCGGTCTTCTCCCAAGCCTCAAGCTCAAAAAAGTCTGTCTCCTCCTTGTTACGATCTACCGCAATGCTGAATTTTGCAACCGATTTGCCCGATTCAAAATACCGAATTTCTGGATCTACGGTTAGTCTGCCAATCAAATTTGCTGAGTTCATTTTTTTTCCTTGCTTTCTAAACTACTGCTATTTCACCCAGAGATACAGACCTAAGCCAAACTTTGCACAGCAGCGCCTTAGCGCCATTGCTTCTGCGAGAGACGGGGTTGTAATTGCTGGGGTAATTACAAACTTTGCACAGCAGCGCCTTAGCGCCATTGCTTCGGCATTACTCGAAGGGTCGCCCCAAGCATCAATATCGTTTTCTTCCGTACCCGTTGCTTCCCGCACAAAATCACCCTCAAGGGCAAGAACGGTTAACTTGCCCTCAACGACTGTTCGATCACCGTTGTAGTGAGTGCGGACTTCCCACTGAAAACCAGGGGCAAAATATTCCAGTAGTTTGATGTAGTTATACCAGGGCACAAAGTAGATTTTATTGCCTTTAAGTATCTTAGTCTTGATAAATCGCTCTGGAATAGGCTCTCTAAAGTCCTTCAAAATTTCTAAGATTGAGCGCCGGAATCCTTTTGTCCGTATACCCTCAGAATGCGTTTGAGATGGCGCTTGAGGTGGTGGTTGATCTGCCCACTTTGTCGGTGCGGTAGTCACGTTCATACTTAATTACTCCGGTAGGTTTAGAGCGGAAGCGCCAACCAAGGCTATGCATTTCTCTAGCCTTGGCTGTGGGGGCTTTAGTATTCAGAGCGGTGCATGATGGTCAGAACCCGTTGCGTAACTGTGGGGTCGCTGGGGTTTTCGGAGCCGAACCTAAAGCTTTTGTCGTAATAGTCAATCTTCCAAAACCACTGATCGCCCTCGAACTCAACGCTGCCGTTAGGGTCGAGCGACAGGTCGCCCTGTCGCCCTCCCGTTCAAAACCGTGCGTGAGACTTTCGCGCTCACACGGCTCCTCAACAATACGGCTGTTGTCAGCAGCACCATTCACCTTGTTCGTTGATGTAGCCTTCAAGTGGTTCTAAAACAGCTTCCTGCTTCAGGATTTTCCTGTTGGCATTATCACGGGCGGTTTTAGCATCGTGGCAATGACGATGAAGTGGTTGTAGATTGTCGAATTTATCCTTCCCACCATCTTGTTTAGAAATGGTGTGGTCAACCTCAATCAAGTCGTCTCCGACAAACATAAGTCCACATTCTTGGCATCGTCCTTTGTACTTTTTGAGTAGAAATGCTACTCGGTTAGGTAGTTCAGGATGAGTCCCCTTTCTGGTGCTCCAGTAGAGTACATCCCCATCGAAATAGCTCTTGTTACCTCTAACTTTTACATGGCGTTTGATTGGAGTGTCGGAGTGGTTTGTCAACCTTATTCCGCCTTTGGTTGAGAATGTCAACCTATCCTCAATGTAATGCCAGTATTTGTTTAAGGTTTTAAAGCCAAAATTTCCGGTTCGATATCTTGCCCATGCTCGTAACTGTGACCAAAAAGTATAGTCGCAATTGCTAAAGACCTTTTTGCTACTTACGGTTGAGTAATAATTACCCCATCCCCGAATAATCGGGTTTAGTTTACTAATCAACGCCTCTTGAGGTGCTGTTTTGTGACTATCGATGATGTTTTTGATTGACTCGATATGTAGAGCAATTTTCTTTTTGCTAGGCTTGATGATAGTTTTGAAACCTAGTTTTATACCATGAGCATTACATCCAGATTGGTGTTTGCCAACTGGATATTGTCTAATGTTAAATCCGAGAAAATCGAATCCAACATTTCCTTCATACGGGATTAACGTATGAGAGATACGGGTTTTACTAGGTTTCAATTCTAGGGATATCTCTTTTAGCCAGTTTTCTGCTGCCGACTTGCAGTTTAGGATGACATCAAGCGATTTGTGGAGGATGACAAAGTCATCGGCGTAGAACGCAACGGTTAATTCCTTTTGCGAGTCATAGCTTTGGCTTAAGCATCCTCTTATCGCTGTTTCCAGACCCTGTAGGGCTATCAAAGCGAGGCATGGTGATAGAACACCCCCCTGTGGTGTACCCTCATTGGTTGGAAATAATTTGCCGTCCATTACAACCCCTGACTTTAACCAAGCTTTGATTTGCCTGTTTAATTTAGGGAAAGTATTTAGCTTCTCTAACAGCTTTTCCTGATTGATTTTATCGAAGCATTTCAAAAGATCGGCATCTAAAACATATTTGCTTTTGTAGCGGATACTATTAAAAATAGCTTCGATAGCATCATGAGCGCCCCGTCCTGTCCTGAAGCCATAGGTATTGGTTTCAAAAACCGCCTCCCATTCGGCTTCAAGGGCTAGTTTGACTAGCATCTGTTTTGCTCTTTCAATCATGCAAGGAATCCCTAACGGTCGTTCCTCCGACGTTCCAGGCTTTGGTATCATCACCCTTCTCGTTGGCTTGGATTTTCCCGTTAGTTCTAAGGAATTTACGAGGTCAAATCTTTGGGATGGAGTCAAGGATTTTATTCCGTCTACTCCAGCCGTGGATTTTCCGGTGTTATCCTGAGTCACCTTTCTGACTGATAGGAGTTTGGCAGACCTAGACTTCATCAATAATTTCTGGAGCCTATGGACTTGCTTGGTATCACCACGACGTTTGGCTTTGAAGATTCTGGTTTGGAGTCGATAGACATTTTTCTGGATTTGTTTCCAGTCGATGTCTTTCCATTCATCACTACCCATTGCTGAGTGTGTCATCGTCTCTACTCTGACTAAAGGGTCTTCATTCCGTACTATCGGGTCTACGTCTGCATATCCTGGGCATTACCCCAGGCGTTGGCTTCTTAGACCATCCTCCACGCCAGTCCTTTCGGTTTAGTACCTGCTCTGAGTATTCGACCGTTCAGAGTGAAAACTAGTCATGTTACTTCGTTCCAGATGTTCATTGGTCGTGTGTTTAGGGTCGTACTCTCCACCGAGCTTTATTTGGGTATAAAACCTTTCCACGAGGGAGAGAAAGGTTCCAAAGCCGATAACTTTTGTTTCCAGTGTTGTGATGATTCAGGAATTGCCGTGAGGTATTCCTTAGATTCACTCCAGCCTTTTCACTGGTTAAAGGTCACGATGGTTCAGACGTACGTTCAGGCTCATTGAGCTTTACCCATGCACACTTGCTAGCCGGAGTTTCCAGGTTAGGCTCCCAGATACCGACATTTAACCCCGCTTCATCCCATTGGCGCTAAACCGTTGAAATGGGGGTTACGCTTTCACGCCTTATACCTGGCGGATAGGATTAGCTGTCTGGTCTTGGTCAGAGGCAGTCACCTATAAGAACATCAAGTTATCTTCCGAGGGGGATTAAAAGTGCGAACTCAACCCAGTGTGGGTTATCCCTCAGAAGCCCTACCTTATTAGCTTTTCAGCCTTTCGTGTAGGAACGAATCGCACAAAGTCATGCTCTCCATAAGGATCGTTTGCCTCTGTGAAGTCATCAAAAGTCCTTACCAAGCGCACTAAGGCCAATTGCTGGTCAGGATTATGATTACTAAAAATTTCGCTGCCTACGGTCTTGCCGAGGGTGCGATCACCCTTGCGAAAGCGGTCGTTGAGTTCTGCGATCTTCGTTGCTGCTGCTGTGGTCATTTGTGTTGCTCCTATAGCGAGTGGAGGGACTGAAGCTTAGGACTAGCGGTTAAAACTCTCGAAACTTTTTGCAGTTACAGTCATGAGCCATGCGTAGACAGCCTGGGCAAGTTTTGCCTCGACCAAAAGCTTTTGTATCCTCTAGCCATTGCTCGTACTCACGGACATCTTCGGCCAGTTGGTTTTGACGTTCCCGCTGCTCTTGTTCAAAATCCAATGACATCTCATAGGTCATAATGTTTTCAGCCTCTTTGTAGGGGGTGAACCAGCAAAGAGAGCGGAACAGATTGGTAGTCGGTGAACGCTCTCTTTGCTATGTGCGAAATTTTCACAACTGAATATTTATTTGTGGGAGTCCGCAGGGCTTGAGCCTTGTC
>JAKRSB010000144.1 GCA_022402525.1 Thermosynechococcaceae cyanobacterium MS004 | reverse complement strand
GCCTGGAGTTGGCATGATATTGCGATTTACCCCACTATTCTTTGATGCACAATCGGACTTAATTCATCCAGGGCGGAGGTGGGCAGAGAAATTAAAAGGGGTGAAAGGTGAAAACGACCTCAATGTAATCCTGAAAAATATTCAAGATTATGTCGAGGCACTGAAAGTAAGAGGGTCAGATGTATAGGTCTGTCGAACTTTTTTCCGGTGCAGGGGGTTTAGCATTAGGATTGGCTGCGGCTGGATTTCATCATGAAGTTTTAGTTGAATGGAATTCCACCGCTTATCAAACATTACTCCATAATAAACGCGCGAATTTTCGACCAGTCAAATCTTGGAACATCGTGCAAGCTGATGCCCGCGATTTTGAATTTAGTTCTATTGAGAAGGAAATAGATTTAGTGGCGGGTGGCCCCCCTTGTCAACCTTTCTCGCTAGGTGGAAAACACAAAGGATACGACGACAAAAGAGATATGTTTCCTGTGGCTATTGAAGCCGTGCGAATTTTGCATCCTAAAATATTCATTTTTGAGAATGTAAAAGGGCTATTAAGATCTTCTTTTAAAAGCTATCTTCAATACATTTCGCTTCAGCTTAGCTATCCATATTTGAAGAAAAAAGAGAATGAGAAGTGGGAAGAACATTTATCACGATTAGAAGATCATCATACGGCTGGTCATTTTTCAAAAGAAGGATATCGAACCGTTATTCGTTTATTGAATGCTGCTGATTATGGTGTTCCTCAAAAAAGAGAACGTATTTTTATAGTCGGCTTTCGAAATGACTTATGTGCTGAATGGAGTTTTCCAAAACCTACACATTCTGAAGATTCACTAATTTGGGCTAAGTGGGTGACGGGTAAATACTGGGAAGAACATCAAATATTAAAAAAAGATCAGCCTAAGCCAACCTCAACTGAATTAATTCAAGTCGAACGTCTTGTCGAAAAATATGGCATGTTTAGCCCTATTATGGAACGATGGCGCACCGTGCGCGATGCAATTTCCTATCTCCCTAAAAAGGTAATGAATCATGAATTAAGAGATGGTGCGAGACTTTATCCTGGCCATACAGGTAGTGAGATTGATCAGCCTTCTAAAACACTGAAGGCGGGTGATCATGGCGTCCCAGGCGGAGAAAATATGGTGCGCTACTACGACAACTCTGTCCGCTATTTTTCAGTACGTGAAAGTTGTCGAATTCAAACATTTCCTGATGAATTTTATATAAGTGGCAGTTGGACAGAAGGCATGAGACAAATTGGAAATGCTGTACCTGTAAAGCTGGCCGAGACAGTCGGGTACAGTATCCGCCAACAACTTGAGACAGCAAGTTCGAGCTAGCATCATTGTTTCTAGATAGCTAAGTGCTTGCGCTATCAACCTTCAACAAAAGAGTTCCCTGTGTCGAGAGCCTCTAAATCCCGTTAAGGCAATAGCTCATAGGCTAAATTCCTGCTGTCGTTGCCTCTGGACTTGTGCTTCCCTTCGCTGCTCTCGATAGGCAGAAAAGTCATAATTGATAGCTTTAATCTGATTTTCTTTTAAGGGCTTGCTTCTACGATAGTCATCGGTGATTTCTTGGATCCGCTGCCCATAACCATCTGAGCGCTCTAGATTGATAGCAATCTGCTTCCAGTTCCCCAACGTTTCCAGCGTTTCCAGCTTCTGACGCCCCTTTCCTTGGGCTAGACGAACCTGCTCCTGAGCTTGGCGGATTTGAGCTATGCGCTTCTGCACTGGCTCTAGCTTGGGAATGTCTCGGTACTGGCGCATCTGCTCACCCCTCTCTTGATCGCGCTATGCGATATAGATTCGTGCCTCCTGCTGCCACGCCAAACATTCCTTGGTGGTCTGAATCAGTTGCCCTAGAATCTTCCTCTGGGTTGTGGTCTGCTCTAGACACATTTCTCTAGATGCACTTCAGCCCCATAGCTTCAGCCCCAGATTCTAACGGCTTCAATTCGTCCGTTCAGTTTTCCTACTCGATTAGGCGTTCAAACCTTCATAAGCTCAATCGGTTGATGGCTTGGTATTGCGAACAATCCAGTAGCTGACCGAAAGGGCAAAGACCGCAATGCCGAGGCCAATAACGTCAATCCCCTCCACTTTTTCAAAGTCCAGAATAATAATTTTACGAGCCACCGCGATAATGGAGGTGACGATCACTAGCTCCACATGAATCACGTTTTTGCGGAGATAGGCCGTAATATTTTCTAAAATTTCAAGGGCGATGAGGATATTCAGGAAAAATCCAAAAATATCGATAAGAATGCGGTTGAGGAAGTTTTCGGGGGGAGATGCAATAACCCGAAAGAGCACCAGCCCTAGGTCTATGGCAGAGGCCAGAACGACCCCAATCATAAACAATGAAAGAATCTTTGCGAGTGCTTTTTCAAAGTAATGGACGCCGTTCAGAAAGAAGTCATCCTGGTTCAGCTTCTGAAAGACTCGCAACAATTGACGCTGCATTGATTCCCATCCCTAGACTGCTTAGCTGCCCCACCACGGGGCGATCGCCATCTGCTGCACAGAAATGCGCTGTGCAGCAGATGCACTTACCCAGCATATCTTTGAACGCTCCCTTACGGTTTCCCGTGATGCTCAGGTGCGCCGATGGATGTTCCAGCGTGTCGGGTAAACCTAGGGCGTTAAATCCACAGACTCCTCGGCGGCAGGAGTTGATTTTGCAAACGCGAGCCGCAAAAATGGGGGCGCTAAGAATGTTGTCAAGATCACCATGATAATAATAGCGGCCTGGAGCGACTTATCGAGAGCACCGCTCGCAGCACCAATGGAGGCAAAAACCAGCCCCACCTCACCACGGGGAATCATTCCAATCCCGATGGCCAAGCGATTAATACCGGGCTGGCCAAACACCACCCAGCCGGTGATCAGCTTACCAATGATGGCAACGCCAATCAGAAATGCCGCAATAATCAACCCTTCACGGTTTTCGGGCAGAATCGGATTCAGGACGCTCACATCAACCCTTGCACCCACCGTCACGAAGAAAATAGGAACAAAAATATCAGCCACAGGCTTAACCTGTTCATCTAGCTCCTTTCGCTCATCCGTTTCTTCTAGCACCAAGCCAGCCGCAAAGGCTCCCAAAATAGCCTCTAAGTGAATGGCGTTGCCAAGAAAAGCCATGATGAAGGCAAAGATAAAGGCTGGAATGATTAAATTACCCCGTGTTTTTAGTACATTAGCGGCAGTCACAAAGCTTTTGTTGAAGACCTTGCCAAGCAAAATAGCCCCCAACAAAAAGACCGTAGCGCTCACGACCAAGTAGACAACATTAAGAATATCCACCTCGCCCGTCTTTGCAAGGCTGGCCACTACTGCCAGGACAATAATCCCCAAAATATCGTCAATGACGGCAGCTCCCACAATGATTTGCCCTTCCTTGGACTTGAGCTGACCAATTTCAGACAGCACCTTAGAAGTGATACCAATGCTGGTCGCCGTTAGCGCAGCTCCTGCAAAAATCGCTGGAATAGCAGGGGCATTAAAGAAATACATGAGCCCCGCTGTCCCCGCAGCAAAGGGAGCCACAACGCCCACCACTGCTACAACAGCAGCTTGATAGCCAACCTTTTGTAGTTCCCGTACTTCAGACTCTAGGCCAATTTCAAACAGCAAAATAATAACGCCCAGCTCTGCTAGGACAGAAATGACTTCGCTTTGACTTTCAAAAATGGCTTCAGCCGCCGCTGGCGTAAGGCTATTCAGCACGCCTAGAAAGCTCATAATGCTGGAAGTATCAATCGTTCCGCCACTATCGGGAAACACCACAAGATGTAGGGCAGAGACGCCTAGGACAACACCTGCCACCAGTTCCCCCAGGACGGGAGGTAAGTCTAGCAATCTGGAGAGTTCTCCACCAATCTTGCTTGCCACATAAATGGCGATAAGGCTGAGCAAAACTCCAGCCAAAATAATGGGGGCATTGGCAGATTCCACCGCCGCAAAGAACGGCGGTGAAGAGAATAAAGGGCTCATTAAGAGCGTGCTGGTCAGGTTTGTCATGGGCTATTTCAAGATTGATTGACAGTGGGGATTTACGAGGAATCGGGAATGATGTTGTAGACAGCAGGAATAGGCCGAGATCTAGAATCAGCGCTAAAATCTAAAACCAGCGCTAAGACTGTGCCTTACACCATCTCTATCCCTTAGAGCTAAACTTCAAGGGCAATAGCGGCCACGCCATATCCTTGCCATAAGAATACTTTGACATAAGAATACTTTCTGCTTCTGGGCTTCAGTGTAGCTATTATTTGAGCATTTTGATGCAGAATTCCAGGGCATGATCCCCAACTAGGCTTTTAGGTGTAATGCGCTACGGCACGATTAAAACTGGACAGGGCGAGAGATTAATCACGCGATTGCTGATGCTTTCATTAGCACCCTCCTCCGTCAAGCCAATGCCGCGACAGCCCATCACGATAACTTCTGCATTAATTTCGTCCGCCACGTCACAGATGCAGAACGCAACTTTCCCTGTGCGGTGCATAGTCTGGGCAGTAATTCCCCATTCTGCAAAGATCGCTTTTGCGGATTCTAGGAGCTGATCAATGGCCTCCGTAGAAAGGCGGGGCGCACTGGAATCTGCTGCCTCTTCTTCCACGGAAAGAATGGTGAGCTGAGCGCTGCAGAGCTTGACGAGAGAGGCAACCGTTTCTGCGGCCTCCCGTGAGTCACGACTTTGGTCGACTGGAAACAAAACGCTCTTAAACATGGAATGCACCTCTAAAGACACCGACTCCGGTAAAATTATGGGCGATAGGAGGCCAGTTTACGCTGAGCGAGCCGCCCACGATCGCCGCCATTTTTAACATAAAGACAGCCGCATTAGGAGCAGACAGATTGTGTCAAAAAAAACGCTAGCAAATTTATCATCCGCCGATTTAGCCAACAAGCGCGTCTTAGTTCGGGTTGACTTTAATGTTCCGCTCGATAAGGTAACGGGCGCGATTACCGATGACACTCGAATTCGAGCCGCGCTCCCTACGATCCAAGATCTCACATCTAAGGGCGCAAAGGTGATTTTAGTCAGTCATTTTGGCCGTCCCAAGGGGGTTGAAGAGGCCAGTCGCCTCACGCCTGTTGCGGTCAGACTCTCGGAACTGTTGGGTCAGCCTGTGCTGAAAACGGATGACTGCATTGGGGACGCGGTGGCGGCTCAGCTGAGTACTTTAGAGTCTGGTCAGGTTGCCTTACTAGAGAACGTGCGCTTCTATCCTGAAGAAGAAAAGAACGACCCAGAATTTGCCAAAAAGCTGGCCTCTCTGGCCGACCTCTACGTGAATGATGCTTTTGGCACAGCACACCGAGCCCATGCCTCTACAGAAGGCGTTACGCACTATCTTAGCCCTTCTGTCGCTGGGTATCTGGTCGAAAAAGAGCTGAAGTATTTGCAAAATGCGATCGAGCATCCTCAGCGTCCCTTGGCGGCGATCGTGGGGGGCTCCAAGGTATCGAGCAAAATTGGCGTCATTGAAACCCTCCTAGACAAAGTTGACAAGCTGTTTATCGGCGGCGGGATGATTTTTACGTTTTATAAGGCTCGCGGACTCAGTGTGGGCAAGTCTTTGGTCGAAGAAGATAAGCTGGATCTGGCGCGATCGCTGGAGCTGAAGGCTAAAGAAAGAGGCGTGCAGCTATTGCTGCCGGTGGATGTGGTGGTGGCAGACAACTTTGCGCCGGACGCCAATGCCCAGACGGTCAGCATTGAGAATATTCCGGATGGCTGGATGGGTCTAGATATTGGGCCAGAATCTGTGAAAGAGTTTTTGACCGCTCTGGAAGATGTCAAGAGCGTGATCTGGAACGGCCCGATGGGGGTATTTGAGTTTGATAAGTTTGCCGTGGGCACCGAGGCGATCGCCCGCAGTTTGGCGACCCTGACTGGAAAAGGAACCACCACCATCATTGGCGGGGGTGATTCCGTGGCGGCCGTTGAGAAGGTGGGCGTGGCGGATCAGATGAGCCATATTTCAACGGGCGGCGGCGCTAGCTTAGAACTGCTCGAAGGCAAGATATTGCCCGGTATCGCAGCCCTTGATGAAGCGTAGTCTAGGGACGTAGGGTTTGGCGGTCAGGGTTTGCTTTGCCTAACCCTGACCCCTTTTTTTTGCCGAGGTTTCTGGGCCGAGGTTTCTGGGCCGAGGTTTCTGGGCTGATTTTTTTGAGCCGATTGCCTTAGCGATAGCTTTGCGCCTGAACTTCAAAGAGACGGGCGTAGGTGCCGCCCAACTGAACCAGCTCTAGGTGGGTGCCCTGCTCAATGATGCGGCCTTTGTCTAGGACAAAAATGCGGTCTGCCATTTTGACCGTAGAGAGCCGATGGGTGACGATGACGGCCATCTGGTCGCGCGTTAGGTCACGAAACTTTTGAAAGACTTCATACTCGGCCTTGGGGTCCATGGCGCTGGTGGGCTCGTCTAGGACGATGAGCTGAGACTCCCGCAGAAAGGCGCGGGCAAGGGCGACTTTTTGCCACTGCCCGACGCTAAGTTCCTCCCCGTTCTCAAAAAATTTGCCCAGGATGGTGTCATAGCCCTTTGGCAGACTGGTGATTACCTCATGGGCACCGGAGCGCCGCGCAGCCTGCTCAATCTTTTCTGGTTCAGACCCATCCTCAACATTCCCCAGCCGGATATTTTCTCCTGCTGTGAAATGGTACTTGGCGTAGTCCTGAAAAATCACGCTGACCTGCTGACGCAAATCGGCGATCGCAATATCCTGGAGGTCAATCCCGTCTACGGTAATGCGGCCAGAAGTAGGGTCATAGAGCCGACAGAGAAGCTTAACGAGGGTGGTTTTACCGGAACCATTTTCGCCCACTAAGGCGATCGTTTCTTGGGGGTGAATGGTAAGCGAAATATCGTGCAGCGCCTGGCGGGGCGTATTGCCGTACTGGAAATTCACCCGATCTAGGACAATACCCTCCTGCACGGGTCGCGGAAATGCCTTGGGATATTCCGCATCGCGGAGCTTTGGCTGAAGGTTAAGAAATTCGTAGAGGTTATTGAGAAAGAGATTGTCTTCATAGAGGCCAGACAGTCCGCTCAGCAGCGCCTGGAGAGCCGCTTCGCCCCGCTGAAGTGCCTGCTGATACAGCACCAAGTCGCCAATTTTAAGGTTGCCCTGAATGGTTTGGTAGGCAATATAAATAAAGACCCCCACCGTCAACACTTCAGCAAAGGCTTCTGCCGACAGGCTTGCGATCGCCCGTCGTGTGGTTATCTTCAGGTTCTCTCGATAAATAAGCTGACGCAGTTCCCGAAACTGCTGACGAAAGAGTGAACCCAAGCGAAAAAGACGCACTTCCTTGGCGTACTGCTCATGGGTGAGCATAATGCTGAAATACATCGACTTGCGGTCTAGCACCGTGCGCCGTCGCTGCCATTGGTAAAGCACCTGAGAAAACTTCAGCCGCACCAGGAGCGCAGGGAACGCAGCCACCAGCAAAACAGCCGCCAGCCCCCAGTACAGCGACACCAGCAGCCCCAGAATACCCACTAGGGAAATGCCATTTTGCAGAATGAGCGCCACCCGGCTCAGGATTTGGTTCGGGCGGAAGGGGGCTTCCTGCTGCGCTCGCTGAAGGGTGTCGTAGTACTGAGCATTTTCGTAATATTCCAGATCGGCGGCCACCGACTTTTCCAGCAGCAGATTTTGCATAAAATCCGTCACCCGCTGGGTCTGGGCTGTATTCACTAGCTCCGAGAGCGAAGCCACGGCGCTCGAAAAGAGCATCACGCCCCCCAGTCCCAGCAATAGCGTCAGGGCCTGCTGAAAGGCTGCGGCTTTATCTGTGGAGACTGCGCTGAGGGCGATTTGATCAATAATGAGCTTCAGCAAGAAAAGGGAGACGAGGGGCAGCACGCCCTGAAGCACTAAAATCACAACCCGCGCACTCATCCAGCGCGGCGAGCTTTGCCAGGCGAGCTTGAAGGCCGGCAGCAGATGCAGCACCTGGGTCATCTGAGTCCGAAGTCTATTGCCTGCGCGCATTTCTAAAACACAACTTTCTGGGAATATTTCTGGAGATATTTCTGGGGATATTTCTGGGGATATTTCTGGAGATAAACTTGGGGATATTTCTGGAGATAAACTTGGGCCAACTTTTTGGGTTCATCCTCTACGCAAAAGCCATGACGCTGTCATCTTTCCTACCATAAGCTGAAAGAATCTCGTCTCGACCCATCACAGGGCAAAACACTATGAAATTTCGGGCACAACAGCGATCGCCCATGCCAGACCTCAACCTGATTCCGTTAATGGACGTGATCATGGTGATTCTGACGTTTTTCATTCTTGTGTCCATGACCCTCACCAATACCCTCACCAATACCCGCTCCCTTGATATCCGTTTACCCCAGGGTGCGGGGTCAGAACCAGGCGAAAATGCAGCGCCCCTCGCCCCAGGCGATCGCCTTGTAGTAGGGCTCAATAATCAAGGGCAGGTGTTGCTGAATGGCGTTGCGATCGCGCCTTCCCTGAGTGATACCGCCCAGCTTGATGCAGCGGTCTCGGCCTATCTTGTCCAAAATCCGGCGGGGGTCGTCATGCTTCAGGTGGATCAGCAGGTTCCGTATCAGCAGGTGGCCCAACTCCTCGAAAAACTGCGCAGTTTAGGCGGCGATCGCGTATCTTTGGCCCTTGAGTAGCCCCCTGAGTCGATTTTTAGCACTATTTTGCCTTCCAAGCCTCCTTAGCGCGTTCTAAAAATTGGCACATTAGCCCCAGAACAAAAGCGATCGCCCCTGTAGCCTAGAGAAGTGTTCCTGCTTTGCGGTTTGCTCCATGAGGGTCGCTGGGGCCCATAGGCCAAGAATTGAAGTCAAGAATTAAGGCCAAGAATTGAGACTAATCTCTGAGGTCAAATGACTTATGCCGTCTCCTGAGCGCTACATTCCGATTCAGGTTAGGTTGCCGATCAGCCATCCAGCACTGCTAGAAGGACTAGAGACTTGGCTCCGGTTGGGTCTTATCTCTGAGCGTGAGGTGCGTGAACTGTGTCAGCAGTACCTGGTTTCTTCTGTCCCAGCGCCATCGGCGATCCGACCAGAAGGTGCTGACTCAAGGGCAGCCGCCGATGGGTTACATGGGCTACAGGCTCTCCCGAATGCCTTGGTTCCCGATGCGATCGCTGCTGTACCCCCTCAGGCTCCGGTTTCTCCTGCACCAGCGGCTCAGCAAAACTGGGTGAGCCAGGGGCTCCAGCGGCTGATTAATGAAGTCAGCGTGATCTGGCTGCTGTGCCTGGGCGTGTTTTTAGTCGTGATCTCGTCTGGGGTATTGGCTGCAACCCAGTGGCAGAATTTTTCGCCCGTGGGGCAGTACGGCATTTTACTGGGCTACACGATCGCCTTTGTATGGGTGGGTCTGTGGACGGGCACCCAGCCCCAGCTTCAGCTCACCAGCGGCATGCTAAAAATAACCAGTCTGCTCATTATTCCAGTCAATTTCTGGATGATGGACGGCTTTCGCCTCCTCAATACGCCCGTCGGGGTGGGGATGGCCATTGTCTCCGGCATTCTGCTGTCTCTGGCAACCGTGCGCTTGCTGCCCCAACCCCAAACTTCGGTCTGGGCGATCGCCAATGTCTTGGGCTTAAGCTGGCTGCACTGGGGCTGGGGGAACGCACCGATGCCGCTGCTGGCCACCTATGCCGGCTGTATTGGAACCAGTCTGGTGTTGCTGAAGCAGCAGCACTCTCAGCAGCGCTCCATAGAGACTCCTGAACGCCCAAATACTGAACATCCAAATCCGGAACATCCAAATCCGGAACATCCAATTGCTGAAGATCCTGCAGAACCAGATCGCGCCGCCCATCCACCGGCTTGGCTGAGTCAGCGATCGCCTGCCGATATTTTGCTGCCCTTTGCTGTGTTGCTGCTCCTGTTTCGTGCCTGTGTGGTGGTAGCAGTCCCGCTAGAACAGCTAGGGCTAGCCTTTGGCATGAGCGGTTGGCTGCTGTGCTGGCTGGCGCGGAACAATGCGGCTCAGCGGATTTGGAGCGTGATTGGCGCTGGGCTGTTGGTGCTGGGCTGGGCTGCGGGGATAAGCGCTGAAGTGCCCTGGCAATCCCTGCTGGTGGGTGGCTTGGGCCTATGGCTCCTGGGCGATCGCCTGGTACGCTTTCGGCGGGCAGCGGATTTGGTGGGCCTTGCAATGGTGGGGCTGGTGTCGCTTGGGGTTGCTGTGCAGCTTGTCCCGTCCCCATTACGAGAGGCGATCGTCAGGGCCTGTACTGATTGGGCGGGTGCGGCTGGAATGCCTGACGTCCTCTGGTCTGTGGGGCTGTATCCCTACCTATGGGGGTGGGCTTTCCTCGCAGTTCGGCTGCGCCGCTGGCAGTCTCCTCGGCTAGTGCAGACGGCCTACGGATTAGTCTGGGCTTTGGGGGCAGGTTTAGTGCTGGCGAGCTTGGCTAACCCGACCCTGAGGTCTTTATCTTTGGGACTGGCCTTTGGCACCTTAATGGTTGGTCTCCGCCAGCCAACGGAGCGACCAAGGGGGCTGGTGGGGGAACGGGGGCTGGTGGCGATCGCCCAGGGGTTAGGGTTAGCGACCGTGTTCTCCTCCTTAGATGTGCTGGCCCCTCAGCTTGGACTTCAGTCCTTTCACCACTGGGGCGTTGTGGCATTAGGCTTGATGGTGCTGGAATGGGCACTGCTTTTAGGCTTGTCTCGATATCCAGTCTGGCAAGAAAGCACTTGGTTTGCAGGACTTACGACGGCAGGGCTGGGCTATTGCCTTCTCTTTGCCAGTTGGTCAGCCAGTGAGCCAGTCAGTGGGGCAGTCAGTAAGGCACCTGAGAGTAGTCTTGCCCCTTGGTACTGGGGAAGCGCAAGTCTAGCCATTCCGCTTGGCCTGACGGCTCTGCTCTATACACCTCAGTTTCGGTGGCCAAAGGGAGCGCTCATTCTGGGAACCGTCAGCATGATAGCGGTACAGGTACTGACCTTTGACGCGGTGACGTCCCGTTTGGTGGGGTTAGGACTAGGAACTGTTTTAATGATGCTCCTCACCCAGAAAAGCTTGAGCCTCTGGACGGCAGCATTCAGCGTGGGGTTTGGGCTAACCTTTGGCTATGCGGTGGGATGGGAAACCTTCCCCCATCGGTTTGAACTCTGGCTTGCGGTGTCTTCCGGTTTATTGCTGCTGTTGGTCACGCTGCGGCACGGCCTGTCTCGCAGCGGATGGCCCGTGGGGGTGCCCTTGTCTCGTGCGCTAGATGGCTGGGCGATCGCCGTAATGCTCTGGACGAGTCTACCCTTGGCTGTCTATAGCGTACTGACGCTTGTGAGGCTGTTCCCTGGCTTTTTTGCCTTGAGTTGGCTGTATCCTGCCTCAAGCCTTGTTCTGGGGTTGGCCTTCCTCTATCGGCTGTGGCAAAATCCCAACCAAGGCTGGCTGCTGGGGGTGGCGTGGCTGGCGGAAGTGGCGCTGATCTGCTGCCTTGTCTATGGGCTTCAGCCCCTGGGAACCATTGCGATCGCCACCTTAGCCTTGGGGTTTCTCACGGTGCTGGCGGGAGAAGGCTGGACGAGACGGACGGGCCAGCCCTACCGCTGGAGCTGGAATTTAATTCCTCTGGGCTATGGGGCTTTAGGCTGGCTGCTGTCCAATTCGGAATGGACGGCAACCTCTGGCCTATTTACCCTCGCCTTTGCGGCGATTGCTCTGAGCGTGGGTCGGCGGCAGCCCTCCTGGATGCCCATTACCGGACTAGGGCTTTTGGGTGTTTCGGTGGGCGCGTTTCAGCTATTGCTGCATCCATTGCTCCGCGCTCAAGGGGGACAGGCCGGAGATGGCGTGCTGGCGCTGGGGGCACTGGCCATTGCCCTGGCGATCGCGTCTCGTTTGCTAGATCGCTGGGTAATCCCTGCACTCAACTTACCGCCCAAAAGCTTCAACCTCTTTGCCCATCTGCACTGGGGTTTAGGTTCCATCTTTTTAGCGATCGCCCTGAGCCTTCCGCTCAGCTCCACTGGAGAATATCTCTGGAGTGCAGAGGCACTGGCGCTGGGCGGCTATGCCTTAATTCAAGGCCGATCTCAACAGGAAAAATCGCCCCAGAGTCGGGCACAAGAGGACAGCCCACAGCCTGCCCTTTCTCATGGGCTTCAGCCCCTCTGGATTTATGGGGCGGTAAGCCAAATCTTCGCCGCGATCGCCCAGGGACTCTATGCTCAAATTCCTGCTGCTCAGCTTTTGCCTTGGGCCAGCGCGATCGCCAGCGGGGTTTCTTTAGGGGTTTATAGCCTGCCCTGGGTGCGCTGGGGCTGGGTGCGATCGCCCTTCTACCATATGGCGATCATCGCACCACTGGTCATTACCCTCCTCGCCGCCTTCAGCCCCGGCCCCAACACCAGCAGCTTATTGATCACCGGCGGCTTTTATGGCTGGATGGCCTTTGCCTCCCAAACCGTGCGCCTCAGCTACGTAGGACTCATCGCAGCAAACTGGGCAGCAATCCGCCTCCTGGCCGAACTTAACCTAACCGCTCGGATTTGGCAGGTCAGCCTAGTGGGGCTTTCAGTGCTGTTTATTGCCCAGATTGACCCAGCGTTTAGAGCTTCATCTCGCAAAACATTACGCCACTGGCTGCGCTGCTTTGCCGTAGGACTCATAAGCACCACCGTTCTCTACGAATCCGACCCATACTTCGGTGCCGGACTATTCGCCATTGGCCTCAGTCTAGGGTTGATCCTCCTAGGCCTATTCCTGCGGGTTAGAGCCTTTTTATACGTGGGGACATTAACCTTTCTGGCAAAGATTCTGCGGCTGGTCTGGCTCTTTATTGCGGATGAATCCTTAGTGCTGTGGGCGTTAGGGATTGCCCTAGGACTACTGCTGATCTGGGTTGCAGCCACCTTTGAAGCCCGCCGTGCCCAGGTCACAGCCTTATTGCAATATTGGGTGACAGAGTTAGGCCAGTGGCAATAGCGGTCAGTGGCAGGCGATTAATTCCAGCGCTTTGCAAAAAGGCTCAGAGCATGTTTCGTCAACTTGCTTTTCAGCCATTCCAGCGTCTGATCTTGGTTAGGCAACCCCTTGTAAAACTTCCCAGCATTCGCCAGCTGGATGGGCTGTCTATTTCCAGCGGCAGCGCCACCCCGCCAGAGTCTGGCAAACTCCACCATAACTGCACGAGGAACCTGCTTTTCTAGCCAGTTAAGTGTAAATCATGGCGTAGCCATGATTTTGAGCTTTGGGGGACGTCCAGTTCTGCCTCCCGATGCAGTCTTCCAAGAGCTCTGCCTGGCGTGGTAGAATTTAATAGTGTTTGCTGTAAATCTTGAGCAATCTTTACAGAAATCAGCTCAATATTGCTGAATTGACTTCTTTAGGTCAATTGTATTCATTTTTGGAGTTTTTTCGCGTATGACCTTTGCCCAGGAATCTCCACAGGAACGCATTATCCCCACGGATTTGAGGGATGAGATGTCCCGGTCTTACCTGGAATATGCGATGAGCGTCATTGTGGGACGCGCTCTCCCGGATGCAAGAGACGGCCTTAAGCCCGTCCATCGTCGCATTCTGTACGCTATGCACGAGCTAGGGCTATCGCCCGATCGCCCGTTTCGGAAATGTGCCCGTGTGGTGGGGGACGTGATTGGTAAGTACCACCCCCACGGCGATACGGCGGTCTATGACGCCTTGGTACGTATGGCGCAGGACTTTTCCATGCGGATGCCGCTCATCAACGGCCACGGCAACTTTGGGTCCGTAGACAATGACCCGCCCGCTGCAATGCGGTACACGGAATGTCGACTTCAGGCACTCACCACCGATGCCTTGCTTCAGGATATTGAGCAAGAAACCGTAGACTTTGCCGATAACTACGATGCTTCGCAGCAGGAGCCAGTGGTGATGCCCGCCCGCATCCCCCAGCTTCTGCTGAACGGGTCGTCTGGGATTGCGGTGGGCATGGCCACCAACATTCCGCCCCACAACCTTGGCGAGCTGGTGGATGGGCTGGTGGCGCTGATCCACAATCCGGAGATTACAGACCTGGAGCTGACACGGTACATTCCGGGGCCAGATTTTCCTACGGGAGGCCGCATTCTGGGCACTAGCGGCATTCGGGAAGCCTACACCACGGGACGCGGCTCCATTACCATGCGCGGGGTAGCCAGCATTGAGACGCTAGAGCAGCGGGGCCGTCCTGATCGCGAATCGATTATTATCACGGAGCTGCCCTACCAGACCAACAAAGCCTCCCTCATTGAAAAAATTGCGGAGCTGGTGAACGATCGCCGACTTGAGGGCATTTCCGACATTCGGGATGAGAGCGATCGCGATGGAATGCGGATTGTCATCGAGCTAAAGCGCGATGCCTATCCCCAGGTGGTGCTGAACAACCTGTATAAGCTCACCCCCATCCAGAGCAACTTTGGGGCCAACATGCTGGCGCTCGTAAATAGTGAACCCCAGCTCCTGAGCATCAAGCGCTTTTTGAGCGTTTTCCTGGCGTTTCGGGAAGAATGTATCATTCGGCGGACGCAGTATCAGCTCCGCAAAGCCCAAGAGCGCGATCATTTACTACAGGGACTCCTCATTGCCCTCGATAACCTAGACGCCATTATTCATCTGATTCGGAGCGCTGCCGATGCTGGCGTGGCCCGTCAGGGGCTAATGGAGGGCTACAGCTTTTCTGAGGCGCAGGCCGATGCCATTTTACAAATGCAGCTTCGCCGTCTGACCGCCCTAGAAGCTGAAAAAATTCAGCGGGAGCATGAAGACCTTGAGGCGCAAATTACGGATCTTCAGGACATTCTGAATCGGCGGGAGCGGTTGCTTGACATTATTGAAGCAGAAGTTACCCAGATTAAGGTGAAGTTCGCGTCCCCGCGCCGGACACTTATTGAGGCCGCAGAAGGCGATCTTGGCGACATTGACCTCATTGCCAATGAGCAGTCCGTTGTGCTGGTGACGGAACAGGGCTACATCAAGCGGATGCCCCTGGCCACCTTTGAAGCCCAAAACCGCGCAACCCGTGGCCGTGCTGGGGCGCGGATTAAGGACGACGACGCGGTGGAGCATTTCTTCGCCTGCTGCGATCATGACAGTATTTTGTTCTTTAGCGATCGCGGCGTAGTCTTTTCGCTGCGGGCGTTTCAAATTCCCTTAGGGTCGCGCACCTCGCGGGGCGTGCCGGTGGTGCAGCTCTTGCCCATCACCCGTGAGGAAAAGCTTACCTCTATTCTTCAGGTGAGTGAATTTAGCGAAGATGAGTACCTGGTGATGATGACCACCCAAGGGTTCATCAAAAAAACGGCGCTAGCGGCCTTTAGCCATATCCGCTCCAACGGACTGATTGCCATTTCCCTTGAAGAAGGGGACGAGCTGCGGTGGGTGCGCCTTGCCCGCGCTGAGGACAGCATTATTATTGGTTCGCGGCTGGGTCGCGCCATTCACTTTAGGGCCAGCCACGACCAGTTGCGTCCTCTGGGTCGCGCAACTCGTGGCGTGCGCTCCATGCGGTTGCGCCCAGGAGACGAACTCATTGGGATGGATATTCTCCCCAGCGCTATTACCGCCAGCCTGGAAGAACAGAACGAAGATGAACCAGATGATCTGGATGTGGAAGCCATTGAAGACGTGATTGAAGATGCCGCCAGCAGCGGCCCGTGGGTGCTGGTCATTACCACCCACGGTTTTGGTAAGCGCGTCCCTGTTAACCAGTTCCGTCTCCAAAACCGAGCCGGACAGGGGATTACCTCCACCAAGTTCAAGTCCGTCACGCCACCGGATCAGGTCGCAGCCCTGCGCATTGTCACAAGTGAAGATGAGCTGATGCTGATCACGGTGCGGGGCATTGTGATTCGGCAGGCGGTTAAGGCTATTTCTTCCCAGTCCCGTGCGGCCACGGGAGTAAGGGTGCAGCGCCTAGACGAAGATGACGCGATCGCAGCGGTAACGGTGGTGCCGGCCTCGGACACTGCGGAAGCCTCCGATTCTGAAGCCGCAGACGGAGCTGAATCCATTGAGGCTGAATCTGAGCCGTCGGCAGACGCTTCCCTCGAATAATAGCGAACAAGTCTCGAACAAGTCTCTACCCAGAAAATAACCCCTCTCCTGCTATTCAGGAGAGGGGTTATCTGTAAGAAGCAAAGCCTGCGACTCGTTACTCGCGGGCAGTTTCTAATGAGTTGCTATATTGCGCTGGCCATCCAAGGATTGTGGTGTGTCATATCCATTCATCCATGATTGATTCGGCCTTTTGCTTCTAGCGCATTTCCTCTTTCATAAAGCCAGAGTAAGCTTCCATGCCGTGTTCGCTGATGTCGAGGCCAATGACTTCCTCTTCGTTGTGAACCCGCAGCCCAGCGATCGCCTTCACGATATACCAAGAAATGGTTGAGCCCAAAACGGTAAAGCCACCCACGCTCACAATGCCCACAATTTGAGGCCAGAGCTGCGTAAAGCCACCACCCATCAATAGACCAGCCGCAGGCCCTGCGGCATAAAGCGCACCTTCAGCATCACTCGCGCCCGCTGAAAATAGGCCAACGCAGAGCGTCCCAAAGACACCGCAAACCAAGTGCACAGACACAGCACCCACAGGGTCATCAATTTTGAGCTTGTCCACCAGCGTTACAGAGAAGACCACAATAATGCCCGACAGTACACCAATGACCGCAGACATCGGAACCGTCACCCATGCACAAGAGGCTGTCACACCGACCAACCCGGCCAGGACGCCATTAATAATCATTGAGAGATCTGGCTTGCCTAGATAGACCCAGGCCGTAAAGGTTGCTGCCGCACCGCCAAAAGCTGCCGCAGTGTTAGTTGTGACCGCAATGTGAGAAATCGCTACAGGGTCAGCCGCCATCGTAGAGCCAGGGTTAAACCCAAACCAGCCCAGCCACAAAATCAAGCAGCCGAGGGTTGCAATGCTCATGTTGTGCCCCGGCATTGCTGTTGCAGATTGCCCAGAATAGCGATTAATCCGGGGGCCAAGAATCGCAGCACCCATCAGTGCCGCCCAGCCGCCCATGGAGTGTACTACCGTAGAGCCAGCAAAGTCCCAAAAATTGAAGGAGTAAAGCCATCCACCGCCCCAGATCCAGTGTCCGGTGATGGGGTAAAGAATCGCCGTCAAAATTACGCTAAAAATTAAGAATGAAGTGAACTTAATTCGCTCAGCGACCGCGCCAGAAACGATAGTTGCAGCGGTTCCGGCAAACACAAGCTGGAACAAAAACTTGGCCTGTAGGGGAATGCCTGTCCAGTTGAGGGAGCCAAAAATACCCTTGTAGGCATCCCCAACAGCAGGACTATTGTCCGCCCCAGTCAGGAACCAGCCTCCTGTCCCAAAAAAAGGCGTCCCATCAGAAAACATGAGGCCGAACCCAATGATCCAGTAGCCAATGGTCGCCAGAGAAAACACGATCAGGTTTTTGGCAAGAATGTTGACTGCATTCTTCTGACGGCAAAAACCCGTCTCCAGCATACAAAAGCCAGCATTCATGAAGAACACCAGAAAAGCTGAAAACAATACCCACACGGTATCCAGAGCAACTTTCAGATCGGCTGTAGAGGGGCCAGTAGCCTGAGCCTTAGCCGCAATTCCCCAGCCCACGACCAATAGGGCCACAACCGGAATGCAGGCCACCCAGGTCAGGAATGATGATCGCTGCTTAAAAAAAGTTATTTGTTTCATTGTTTGTCGAGTAGACACCACATTCGTTCCTTGGACAACTGCCCTATAAAGACTACCTCAAGAGGTCAAATCCTCTAAACGCTGAGATTCGAGCGCCAGAGCTATCTTCTGCAAGGCCCCCCCTCCTTGCGCAGAAGACACCGTAAGACCTCATATGCAGAAGGCTGCAGAAACATTTCTATGATGAACAGATTGCACAGGGCAGAGGTTTTCTTTCCGTATCAGAAAATACTAAATTGCGCTTTTCCCAGACAACTCACATTGAAACGATGGTGCGTGGTTGCGGCACTAGGGGCTGATTGCAGCGGAATTTATGACGATAAAATCTACGGCAGCGGAGTTGTGCTGCCTTACTCTGCCGTGAATTTTGCTTATGCCTATGCCAAGGGCTAGGGCTAGGGCTAGAGGCGGGTGGGTGTATGAATGGGTGTCCGGATGGGTGTCCGGATGAGGGTATAGACGCCAGCGTTTTGAATGGTTTCGTACTGGGCTGGCTGGAGGCCCGTTTCAGCCAGAAGCTGCGGTGTGGTGATGATGAGTTGACTCTTGGCGGCTGAGCCATTGAGATAGGGCTGGAGCTGCTGAGGCTGTTCTAGATACTCCACATGCTGTTGGGTATAAAACACGAGACTAGGCTTGCGAAACCCAATCATCAGGATTTCTGGTTGAGGTTCGGATTGATCTGCTGCTGGAGGGGATTGATTTGCGATCGCTGCTTTAGCCATATCCCGTAGGGGGAGCTGTCGCACTTCATCAACGAGGCTAACCGTCGGATGCAAGAAGACAACAAGAAACAGCAAAAATGCGATCGCATTCACCAGCCATAGACTATTGCGCCGCAGCAGAATACAGAGGACTGCTGCAAAGGCGGCTAGGGCCCAAACCAGCCCCCCCATCAGCGGCAGACCCGCCGCTGCCATCCGACTGCCCAGAGTTGGCATCCAAGGGTCGCTAGACAGCCAAGGGGCACAGGAAAACAGTGCCCAGGCCATTACTCCCAGCAAGGCTACATTGAACCAGCGACTCAAGTCCCAGAGGTTTAGATTCCAGCCGTTTAGACTCCATCGGCTCTGCGGAACAGGCAAATCGCAGATATCTTCTGTCCACAGCAAGCTGACCAGAATGGCTGCCGCTGGCATTAGGGGCAGGGTGTAGCTAAAGTACTTGGTCACGGCAACGGTAAAAAAGCCGAGGATGACCACAAACCAAATCAATGCATACAGTCCTAGCTGTTCAGAACGCGATCGCGCCTGCCACCGCTGCCTTTGCCAAGGCTTGACCCGATACAGCGCTGCGGGAAGATAGGCAGACCAAGGAAAAAATCCCGCCAAAATAACGAGGAAGTGAAAATACCAAGGCCCAGAATGCTGATTGACCACGCTCGAAAAGCGCACTAGGTTGTGATAGCCAAAAAATGACCCCAAAAAGTCATCCCCGTGGGCGATCGTCACCAGCACATACCAGGGCACGGCTAAGGCTCCGACAATCAGTCCCCCGCGCAGCAGCCGCAGTTCCTGACAAACCTGACGCATATTGCCCAAATAAAGCGTAAAGCAGAAAATAATGGCGACCGGCAGCAGCAGCGCGATTGGCCCTTTGGTCAGAATTGCAAGGCCCGTCAGTCCATAGAACGCGGTATACCATCGTCCCTGAAGCGTGGGGTTTGGCTGGGCGTAGCCCATAAAAAACGCCAGTAAAGCTCCCCCCAGACAGGCCAGCAGCAGCATGTCGGCATAGCCCGTCCGCCCCCAAAAGTAAGTGTTGAGGTTAAGCAGCAGCGCCGATGCCCCCAGCCAAGCTGCCAGCCAAGGACGCTTAAAGGTGTATGTATTTTTTGCCCCATTTGTGGCCCCTATGATGGGACTCAGCAACGGATGGTGATTCTTCAGTACCCAATAGCAGAACACCACAATACCCACCGCCGCGATCGCTGAAGGGAGACGCGCCGCCCACTCGCTGACGCCAAATAGCTTAAAGCACAGCACCATCAGCCAATAAATGAGCGGGGGCTTATCAAAGCGGGTTTCCCCGTCAAAGTAGGGCGTCACCCAGTCTCCCGTGAGCAGCATCTGGCGAGAGGCTTCCACAAACAGCGGTTCGGTTTCGTCGATGAGGCCAATGTCACCGATGCCCCAGAATAGGGTCAGACCTGCGATCGCTAAAATCCAGCCCAGAGAGAGTGTCCACAAAAAGCGCGGCTGGGAAAGGCGCTTACGAAGGTTCTTGGGGGGTATAAATTTCCAATGGGGCAGAGTTGGCATCCGGCCTATTTATGAAACGTCCGTTAGTCATTTTGCCCTATCTTGGAAGCCAACAGCTTAGGCACCAAGCGCCACCAGCTATCCACCGCACCTTAGTTCCGGCTCAACTCCACTAATTCCAGTTGCCAATCATCGTAAAGGCTGACCAGTAGTAAGGATGGGTGAAACTCACATTTTTCTGCTGTGCAGCCGCAGCGGGCAAGGGCACCAAAGTTCCATCCTTGAGCTGAAGTTGGCCATCCACCACCTTCACCTGCCCCTGAAGTAGCCCCAACTGAGCCTGCCGCAGTGCTGCTGCCCGTACTGGAGCCGTCTTCAGCCCTCGGTAAAATTCACTCATCAGCCCCAAGGTGCCCTCATCGCTGACCGACCAGAGGCTACCCACCGCTGTTTTAACCCCAGACTGCACCGCCAGCCCCGTAAAGCCAAGCTCAGCCTGGTCATTGCCCAAGGCGCTCTGGCAAGCGCTGAGCACCAGCAGTTCAATATTGGGTGCAGAGGTCCACTTTTGATTCAGAGAAATTTCCCGAAGCTGCGGCAATGTGAGCCGCTCATTCCAAAACTGAATGTAAGACTGCTCCACCTTTCCTGGATTAAAAAGTGCGTGGGTTGCAAGATGGATGATGCCAAACCGCTCTTGCTGAGTAAGGGCCTGAAATTGGGCAATGGTTGACTGCTGATCCAGATAGCCCGTGCCGCCCCAAATTTTAGACGTGAGGGTGGGCACCTCAACGGCCACGGACGGTAATGGGGTCTGCCCTCCAGTTGCTTGGGAAATACCCATGCCCAGCATTTTGCTCTCTTGCAGCCTCTGGTAGCGGGTATCCGTCAGGCTAAAGCTGGGAATGAGCGCGAGGTTATACTGCTCCACCAGAAATTTCTGTCCGTCAAACAGTGCGGCGACAGGTACCGAGCGAAAGCCCCTGTCTAGGCTAAAGACAATGGTTTCAATATTGTTGGCCTCTAGCGCAGGCTTGAGGGGTGCAATAATCCAGTCGTAAAGGGTCTTGGCCGGAGCTTGATAGTTGTTTCTCGCAACTTTTGTTGGGTCAGAAAGCTCGCGCCGGAAGTTCCTCACCACGCGCTTTACTGCGCTGGGTGTTGCGTCTGGAATCAGGCGGTAAGCGAGGTTGCTGTTACCCGTGGGGGGAGATGTTTGCTGCGCAAGCTGGAGGTTTGGCCGAAGGGACGCAATAAGCGCCACGAGGTTGAAGGGATTAGTCCTCAATAGGTTAGTGGCGGAAGGGTTCGCGGCAAATGGGCTCGCAGCAAATTGGTTCGCAGCAAATGGGTTCGCAGCCAGCTTCAGGTTCTGAGGAATCACCTGTGAGCTTGAGGTTTGGACAGAGCCGCTGGGCAAAACTAGGGTCAGGCCAAGGCCCTTGGGGGTTTCCACCACGTATATCAGTGCCGCTTTAACACCCGTTTTACTGGCGAGCTGTTGTAGCGTATTGGCGATGGTTTCGGCGCTGGCGTTTTCGCCATAAAGGTTGAAGCCAAAGTGGTTTGCATATTCCGTGGACTGGCTGACTTCTACCTGGGTAATGATTTCTGCTGGGTTGCCAGAGTCAATGGTTGACTGTAAATTTCTGTCTCCACTCCCTCTATCGGGGCTGGATGGCCCCAGATCCGAAGGGTTGGAGTTGTCGTGCTGAGGGCCATAGTCCGATGGGGTAGAGATATCGTGCTGTAGGGAGGGTGGGACAGGGGGGGGAGAGCCTTCGCCGCCTTCAGTTTGGGCGATCGCCACCGTTGAAAATAAACCCAGGCTTAGGGCGGCCAGCAGACCAAGGCAAGATTTTGATGCTTTACTGCTTGAGTATTTTGAGCATTTCATAGAAGTTTTTAGTGCTAAAGCGTTTAAATGGGCAGTTTATTTAAGTAGGAAAACGTTCAAATGGGCGTAATGGGTATCGCCCAGAGATAGACGGAAAAAAGGCTTAGAAGGTAAACCCCATCCCTACGCTAAAGGCAAATCGGGGGCCGTCTCCAGCGCTACCGGTAATATCCGTCACAAAGGGGGAAATGACGATGGGAAGTCTAGGGAACGGCAAAATTGAGAAGCCAAGGCTGAGATCCTGTCCAGACCACTCCGCAATTAAATTAACGGGCTGCACCAGCCGAAGCGCCACGCTGCCAAAGGCACCCACGGCATTTCGCTGATTGGCCACATCATCTTCTGAGCGATAGCGTCCGGTTCCGGCTCCAGCAGAAATATAGAGCTGACTCAGGGGCAGTCGAGTGTTTTCTCGGAGCTGAAATCCTTTGCTGACCACGCCATAGGGGCTAATGCCGCCATCAATGTTGCCCCAGGTTAAAGCATTGTTCACCCCCACAGCGATCGCGAGCTGATTGGGAAATTGGCGATGGAGCTTAAACCCAACGCCCCCTCGACTGAAGTTCGTGACATCGGCCACAAAAATGCCCACGTCCAGGCCAACCCACTTGCGGCTATCTCCAAGGCCAAACCCTACCCCAAAGGCACCATCAGGTTCGGTCACAAACCGTGCCCGACTCTGAAAACTGCCGCCAATTGAAACCTGTCCCCAGGACTTTCCGTAGCCAGACGGCGTGAGTAAGGTGATGCTGGGACTGTAGCGAACGGAGCGCCGAGTGAGCTGAATGGCGGGAATAAACGGCTTTTGGTCGGGTGTGGAAGGCTCTGTTTGTAAGCTAGGCGCTAGTCCCGCTGGCTCGGAAGGGGTATCTGCGCCTTGTGCAATAATTGCAGGACTTTGGCCAAAAGGCTCTAGGGGGCCTAGCGTTGCAGAGTCTGTTGCATCAGCACGAGGCTCATTAAAGCTCTGCACATTAAAGCTCGCGCCATCCAACCCTAACGGCAGGCTGGAAAGTGCTTGAGTCGGATCTGTCACGGCCTGCTGTCCATTGGGGAGTAAGTCAGCCGCCACCGCTTCTGTCGTCTCTGGTGTTGTTGTTTCTAGTGTGGTCGTCTCTAGTGCTGTTGTCTCTGGCGCTTTCTTCTCCTGCGGGCCAAGGGATGGGATGGGATGGGGTTCTTCTTTTTCCTGAACTTCAGCGATCGCCTGAGGAGCAATGGTTGGCTGAGTCTGGGCATTGACGCCCACGGTGGGCAAAAGAATAGAAAGTAATACTGTAGGCAAGAAATGCTTTAAAAGAATCATTGTATAAAAACACTTACTTAGCAATTTAAAATCTGATTACAAGAAAATCTGATTACAAGACAATATCAACCGAAAGCATTGGTTTTGATTCGAGAGCTAGACATCAAGAAGTCAACCTCGCTTTACAGTTCAGAGTTTAGGCTTGGTCTGAGTTGCTGACTGCATCTTTGGGAACAAGTAAAGGGCCGCACAAAAGTTTTAAGAGCGATACTTTTACTGGGTCTTGATCTATATATAGAGCATAGATAGAGCAATCCATAGAAGTCCTGTTCATGCGCCTGCCTAGAGCGCGCACTCCATCGATAGACTTGCAATAAAGCGTTACATAAACCCCGAATGCCCTGGACATGAGGCTGGAAACATCATGACTCAATCTTGCGTCAGGTGAAAGAAAGGAAGGGCTTCAGCTTCTCGGAACATCTGCATTGACTTATCCAGATATATTCCTGGATTTAAGGTGCTGGTGCTTCAAATTTTTTATGCACGAGTTGACATCATTTAGACATCTATTGAATCGGAATCAGAATAGGAAGAAAACCATGAGTCGCCGAAACATTTTTCAATCTACGATGGCGGCAGGGTTGGCAATCAGCAGCGTATTGTCCACGCTGACGATGAGCGCATCAATGGCCACCGCCAATCAAGCCAGTCAATACAAAGGTCGCGAGACCATTGCTCAAAGTTGGCCGATTAGAGTTGATGATCGAGACTGGAGAAATGACCGAGACTGGAAGAATGACCGAGACTGGAGAGATGACCGAGGCTGGAGAAATGACCGAGACGGACGACGCGGCAGACTGCGCCTCTCTTCGGGAACTGCAATCCCGACCCGTGCTGAGCGCCGAGGTCGCCTGGTTCTGCGCCGAGGAGAACAGTATGCTTACCAGCTAATTACGTCACAAAATTTGCGCTCTGATCGGGGCGATCGCATCGTCATACCACGGGGCAGCACCATCTATGGGGAACTGGTGCCCTACAGACGAGGGTATCGATTTGAGTCTCAGTACGTGACGCTGCGGAACGGTGGTCGCCAAAATATCGATGCGGTTTCTGATTTGGTGGATACCCGCGATCGCTATGATCGCGATGATCAAATCTTCGGAAATCCCAATCTTTCCCCTGCGGCCTTGGTTATCTTGGGTACGTTGCTGGGTCGATCGGGGCGAACCGATTCAGGCATCCTCGGTGGGCTCTTTGATCGAGATACGAGGGCACGACGAGATTTGGTCGTCATTTATCCCAACCGAGATCTAGACCTTCGCCTCAGTCGAGACTTTGAAGTGAGCTATCGCTAAGATTTTCCTTCGCTGGGTTCATTCATACTTTCAAATCCCCTGACTTTTAGCACAGGGGATTTTTTGTGCGGGAATAGTGCAGCTAGGAAGGGCGCGGCTCCAGACGGCACGCTTGAAATAGCGCCTGCACCAAGGTTAAATCCTTATCTCCTGGCGATCGCTCCACCCCGCTCGACAGGTCAATGCCAGAAGGGTTCGCTTGCTGCAAGGCGATCCGAACGTTAAACGGCGTCAGTCCACCCGCCAAAAACCAGGGCAGTTCAGGCTGAAAATTTTTGACTAAAGACCAGTCCCAGGCTTCTCCAGTGCCGCCTAATGCGCTGTGAGCATAGGCATCTAGTAAAAGGCCGTCCACCGTATCCCCATAGGCAGCGGTTTCTTGGAGCGTTTCTGCACTTCTCACCCGAAAGGCTTTAATCAGCTCAACGGTTGGCAATGCGTGACGGAGCGCCTGACGGAGCGCCTGACAAAACGCTGGGGATTCCTGTCCATGAAGCTGAACCCCAGTCAGGCCAGCCACTTTGACCGATTTCACAATGTCCTCTAGGGCTGCATTGGCAAAGACTCCCAGAGTTGCAAGGGGTTTACCCTGAAGGGTTTGGGCAGGCAACTCCTGCACAATTGTACGGATGGCTGAAGCCTCAAGGTATCGAGGCGAGTCAGGCACACAGATAAAGCCCAGCGCATCCGCACCGGATAGGGCGATCGCCTTGGCCTGCTCCTTCTGCATCAGTCCACAAATCTTGATGCGCAGGGGATGGGAAATCGCTTGAGGAGGCGTAGCAGGAGCGTTTAACACAGGCGTTCTTCAGGTCAGCGGTAATGTTAACTCTTTCAAACAAACGTCATTTAGGGACAATGGATTTTTATAATCCTGACATTGTTCTGAACCGGATCATGGATTAGGTCACGGTATGGGAACCTCGTAGTGCTCATACTCATGGTGCTGATCGTCCTTAAGTTCTTTGTTTTATAAAATTTTAGGAGATGCTGTTTATGCACACTACCTTGATGACCGTCGCTCCATCCTTACAAAACTGGACGATTCAGGTGGGTATTATCATGATTTTATGCAATACCTTTGCTTTTTTTATTGGTCGCTATGCAATTCAGCATAAAGGGCAAGGGCCAAACCTTCCCGCTGATCTGCCCGGAATTTTACAAGGGTTTGGCGTGCCGGAACTCTTGGCCACTACAAGCTTTGGTCATATTTTGGGCGCAGGGATGATTCTAGGCTTGCGGGCATCAGGGGGTCTATAGCCTCGATTTTGGGAGCGGTCGGATCTCATCACAAGTGAATTCGACAAAAATCAACTGCCCCTCGTCTTTCCGGCCTCCTTCTCCTCTGAAAGAAGGAGGAGTAATGAAGAATCAAGAATTTTAAGCCCCTCGCCTTCGGGAGAGGGGTTTGGGGTGAGGGGCTTCAAGCAGATCATCGAACTCACGATAATCATGGACGGCTGCGCTCGCTCCCTTAACACAGTGAAATAAATTCAGTCTTATCGAGTATTCCCGATGGGTTAGTTTGATGCGTTAGCCCGCTAAATTCAAGGGTGCTGCTTCCGCAATCTTGGCGGAGACAAAAGGAATCACCTCTTCGCTGATGCTGGCCTGTTTCCCCTCCGTAAAGACGACCAACAGATAGGGATGCTTGCCAGGAAGCTCTACATAGGCTGCATCATGACGTACTGTGCTGGTCCAGCCTGCCTTTGACCAGACCTGAGCGTTTACGGGTAAACCGCCCCCAATAAACCCCACCACTTGATTTTCGGGGTCAGACTCTAGCAGTTCTGGGTCTAGACTGCGGTATGTCAGCTCCATCATGGCCTGCGATCGCCCTGGTGTGACCGCAACGCCTCCCACAATGCTGTGCAGAAGACGGGCTGTCGCATCCGTCGTCAGGATATTACGATTCTCGCGATTTTTGCCTACAAACTCATCTTCTCGGCCGTAGGGGCCATCGCCCCAGGTCTTCTGATTCACGTTGATACTTTCTAGCTCCACCCAATTCAGCCCCTGAAAGTAGCGATTGACAATATTGCGCTGCACTTTCCAGGTTTCAAAGGGGGCAGACGGGAGTTCCGGGCCACCCGTTGTGCCCGTGAGGACATCCACCACGTAGGCTGTCGCGTCATTACTGGAATCCACAATCATGTCCTGTAGGGCGCGATTCAGCTCTCGTGACGGCTGAATCATGCCTTTCTCTAGCCACTCATGGCTAGCGACTAAGTAAAACAGTTTCACCACGCTCGCCGGATAGATAGGCTCTACTCCTCGATAGTCAAAGCCTCGCACCGGATGTTTCCAAAATTCCGCCGCCGTCAGTGCGCCCCCTGTATTGGTCAGAAAGGGTGGATCGTAAACCAGCCAAGTTAGGGCAAGCTGGTTGCGCGCCAGCCAGGGAAACTTTGCCCAAGTCTGATCCAGAACGGTCTGGGCTTGAGCGGCAAGCTGACTATCGTGCTGATAAAACGCCATGGTTTAGTAAGGCAGAGGGTAAAAGGGTAAACGGTGCCGAGCAGGCAGAGGCGATCGGCGGAGATATAATGCTTTCAGCAGGGTAGCATCTCCCCCTGTGGCACTCCTATCAGAACAAACACCTAGCAGAATGCGATCGCTACTGCACCAGCACGGCAAGCTCTGCTAGATAGATGCGTAGCCTTTCTTTAAGTCTCCTTCTTCCTGAGTTTTTTGCTTTCTGAACCCTTTGCTTTCTGAGCCTTTTCCTTCCTAAGCATTCTCGTCGACGACTCGACCCTACTATTTGAGCCTAAAAGACGTTGTCCTCTTCCGCCTCACCCTCCTCTGCCAAGCTGATTGCCCACTACCGCCAGATCAGCCAGCTTCCCCTCACAATTGTGGATGTCGAAACCACGGGCGGGTCGGCTCAAACTAGCCGCATTATTGAAATTGCTGTCCTGCACGCTAGCCTCAAGGACGGTATCCTTTTTCAGAAAACGGATCTAATTAATCCTGGGGTGCCCATTCCCCCTGAGATCACACGCTTTACAGGCATCACTTCAACGATGGTGCAGCCTGCCCCCTCTACCGCTGAGGTGCTACCCCATTACTGGGAACCCCTGTCCAGCCATGTGCTGACTGCCCATAACCTCACGTTTGACTACGGATTTTTGAAGGCAGAGTATGGACGACTGGGGCAGGTCTTTGAGCGCCCGGCCAGCCAACAGCTCTGTACGGTCAAGCTGGCGCGGCTGATGCTGGCAGACCTACCCTCCCGAAAGCTGAGCGATCTGGTGCAGCACTTTGGGTTTGAGGTGGGGCGATCGCACCGAGCAGAGGCGGACACCCTAGCCTGCTGGCTTCTGGCGCAGCGGCTCCTGAGCGAACTCAATAGTGAGGATGATGAAACCCTGGTGAATCGGTTGGGAAACCAGTGGCTTCAGCTCTCAGAGGCCGCCACCCTCATGAACCGTAGCGCAGCCGAAGCCCGAAAACTTCTTGAAGCCCAGGGCGCGAGGCCCCGGTCTTCGAGGTATCGCAGCAATCCATCCTATCGTCGGATCGATGTAGAGCGGATCTGTGAGGCCAATCCTCAAACCGCCACCTCGGCAGGTTCAACCCCAAAGAGTCCAACCCCAAAAGCCTAAGCTTCAGCCGCCTGATCTAAAGCCGCCTGACTTTTTTGGACATCTAGCTTAAACACCACCGCAGCTAAAGGAGGCAGGCATAGATCTAGGGAATAGGGTCGGTTGTGGAAAGACCATTCTTCTGTCCATTTGCCGCCCAGATTGCCCATATTGCTGCCCCCATACTCACGGGCGTCGCTGTTAAGCACCTCTGTATAAAATCCAGGCTTTGGCACGCCGACGCGGTAGTGGCTGTGGGGCTGGGGCGTAAAGTTGCAGACCGTCAAAATGAGTTCACCGCTTTCTTTTGCCCAGCGTAAAAACGAAATGACGCTGTGGCGGTTGTCGCTACAGTCCACCCACTCAAACCCAGCGTTAGAAAAGTCTTGGGTGTACAGCGCAGGCTGGCTCCGATAGACCTTGTTGAGATCGGCCATAAAGCGCTTGAGCTGCCGATGGGGTTCGTATTCTAGGAGGTGCCACTCTAAGTCGCCCCACACATTCCACTCGCTCCACTGTCCAAATTCCATGCCCATAAAGAGAGTCTTTTTGCCGGGATGGGTAAACATGAAGGTGTAGAGACAGCGCATATTCGCCATCTTTTGCCAGGTGTCTCCCGGTATTTTGCCAATGATGTTGCTCTTGCCATGCACCACTTCATCATGGGAGAGCGCCAGCATGAAGTTTTCGGTGAAGGCATACATGATGCTGAAGGTGACGTTGTTTTGATGGAACTGGCGAAACCACGGATCCATATGGAAGTAATCCAGCATGTCGTGCATCCAGCCCATGTTCCACTTGAGGTTGAAGCCGAGTCCCCCCACGTAGGTGGGCCAGGACACCATTGGCCAGGTGGTAGATTCCTCTGCGATCGCCAACACTCCAGGAAAGTAGTTAAAAATGGCGTTATTGAGCTGCCGCAAAAAGTCTGCCGCTTCAATATTTTCCCGACCGCCATACTCATTGGCTATCCAGGTGCCAGGGTCGCGGTTGTAGTCGAGATACAGCATCGACGCCACTGCATCCACGCGAATTCCGTCAATGTGGTACTTGTCAAACCAAAACAGCGCGTTTGCGATCATGAAGTTCTTAACTTCATTGCGGCTGTAGTTGAAGATCAGCGTCCCCCACTCTTTGTGTTCCCCCTTGCGCGGGTCTGCGTGCTCGTAAAGATGCGTCCCGTCAAAAAAGGGCAGGCCATGACCATCCTTGGGGAAGTGAGCCGGAACCCAGTCCACAATTACCCCAATCCCGTTTTGGTGGCACTGATCCACAAAGTACATGAAGTCTTGAGGCGTGCCGTAGCGAGAGGTGGAGGCGTAGTAGCCCGTCACCTGGTACCCCCAAGACCCATCAAAGGGATGCTCGGCAACGGGCAGCATTTCAATGTGGGTAAAGCCTAGCTCTTTGACGTAGGGAATGAGGCGATCGGCCAATTCCCGATAGGTCAAAAATCGCGCAAACGGCTTAAGTTCAGACACCGTGACGGGGGTGCCCGTCTCCCCATTTTCAAGGCGTGGTGGGTTGTCCGTTGCGCCATGCATCCAAGAGCCGAGATGCATCTCATAAACCGAAATGGGTTGGGTGAGCGGATCTGTCTTTCGGCGGGCCTCCAGCCAGTTGGAGTCATGCCAGTCATAGGCATCAAGATCGGCCACAATGGAGGCTGTTTTGGGCCTCACTTCTTGATAAAAGCCGTAGGGGTCAGATTTTTCGTAAATGTGCCCTTCAGAGTTTTTAATTTCGTACTTGTAGCTGACGCCCGCGCCTAGCTCTGGAATGAACAACACCCAGATTCCGGTTGAGCCTTTGCTCATCTGGTGTTTGCGGCCATCCCAGTAGTTAAAGTCACCAATCACCGATACATTTCGAGCATTGGGAGCCCACACTGCAAAGTAGACGCCCTGCACCCCTTCAATGGTGGTTAGATGCGCCCCTAGCTTTTCGTAGATACGGTGATGGGTGCCCTCGGCAAACAGATACTCGTCAAATTCCGTCAACAGCGGGGACTTAAAGGCATAGGGGTCATACATCACCCGCTCATGGCCCGATTCCTGGATACGCAGCTGATAGGTTGGGGGTTCTGCCCCCTCAATGACGCACTCAAAAAAATGAGGATGGTGAGCGGCTTCCATTGGGTACTCAGACCGCAGCCCTGGACAGATCACGGTGGCAGATTCTGCATTCGGGAGGTAGGCTCGAATTGCCCAAGCAGCTTTCCCCTCTTGCTGGATGGGATGGGGACCTAAAATGTCAAAGGGGTCTTGGTGCTGGTTGGCAACAATGCTTTGCACTTGGTCAGCGGTGATGGAAGAGGCCATGTATTCAAGTACCTAATGTTAAAAAAATAAATCGCTGCTTAAAAATTGGATAGAACCCTGACTGACACCTTCAAGGGAAGGGGAGCATGAGTCTGAAAGTCTCTAAAAATATAGAAAAGACTTGATCCAAGGTTTAATATCCAAGATTTAATATCCAAGGCTTAATACAGTAATGCTAAAGAGACAAAAAATTAAAACTCAAGTCAATTGAAAGTCAGTTGATGAAGGTCAGTTGATTAAAACGGCGAGGAGTTAGGACGCAAGCAAAATGCGATCCACAAATTTAGCAATGAGCTGATTGGACTCCGGTGTTTCACGCAAGGTTGCCAGCACCTGCTCAAGATGAGCGTCATCTTCGAGATAGTGGGCTTTATAGCGCTGAATTCGGACTGTGAGATCCTGAGGGTTTAGCTCTGGATGGAACTGGAATCCATAGAATGGTTTGTCCCCCATTCTAAAGGCATGGTAAGGGCACCGCTCCGTTGAGGCAAGGCAACTGGCCAGAGGCGGTAGGGTAAGCGCCCGTTCCTTATGGCCCGAAATAGCCAGGAAGGGATTGGGTAGATCATGCAGCAGCAGGTCATTTTGGGCGATCGCAGTAAGCTGCATTGGGTACACGCCCATTTCCATCTGGTCAGGGTCTGCAATGACCTTTCCGTCCAAGGCCTCCACCGCCAGTTGAAAGCCAAAACAAGAGGCAAAGACCGGAATGCCCTGGCGTTCACAGTAGACCATCAGCTCTTTTGCGGACTGCACAAACGGATAGCGCTGAGGATTCAGCACAGAAGCATCACTGGACCCTCCCACAAAAAGCGCATCATAGTTATCTACGCACGCTGGCTGAAACGTTGGCGTATCAAAAACGTTCAGGACAGTGAACTGCGACGGGTCGAGTCCGCTATAGACCACAAATTCTTGAAACTCTTCTGCACGGGTTAGGCTATCCTGGCGGATTTGCAAGTAAAGCAGCCGGATCTGTGACCGTCTAAGACTCATACATCCGAACGTTATGATAGAAGGGGGATTGGGGCTGAATTGAACTCTTCAGCTGAACTGAAAGACTAAATTGAGAGATTCATAAATGGATAGGTTAACTGGGAGATGCTGGCTGGCTGTTGCTGTCTAAATTCAGTCAGCAGCAGAAGGGGCCAGTATAAGGGGGAAAGCTTCAGGGGATTGAGCACGAGAGTGTTCGAGCCGAGGCTTGGCTTATGTCTCTTATCTTAAGATTTCCTTTATGATTCTGTTTCTACTATGATTTCATAGAAACGTCCTTCATTGCTTAGTTTTAAAGACCTAATTTATCGCTGGTTTAGTGGTGACGGGCTTCAATGCTAGGATAGCCGTAACATCCGCAGAAAGGCGCTATGGTCTCTCCTTTAGATACGGTCGCGCGCCCTAAGATCTCAGTTTGCGCTCTCGTACAGTCTGAGGTGGTTAGGGATGCGTTGGCTCAGGCCCTATCTGCCGATCTCTACACAACACTTTTTTTTCAAGATTTAGAAGCTTTTCTGATTGCGGTTGAAGCTGAGTCTTCAACGATCGATTGTTTGGTTTTTGAGCAAGTTTCCCCGATAAATCCTCCCGCAGAGACGGATTCTAAGCTGGTTCAGGTTATCAGTCGTCTGCATCAATCCGCAATCCTGCTGCCGGCTATTTTTTTGACTCCCAAAAACGCTCATCTGAAACCTGCACCCAAAAGCTTCGACGGATTACGAGATGGGGGTTTAGGAGAACCAGAGGAGGAGGGACTCCTGACCCTGGATCATGAGTCGCGTGCGAACATTTACTATCACACTGCTGAAGAACGCGTGGGGATTGAAACGCTACCCAATCTGCCCCAAGCTATTGATGCTGCGATCACCCAATTTCTGAAGCTCTCTCCTCAGTGCCGAATCCCCAGTACCGACAGTGCAGAAGTTTCCCTAGAGGTTTTGCCTGAGTCTTTCCCAGCGAAGCTTTACGCCCAGCAGCAAAGACTCTCCGAAAAACTCAAGGAGCGATTGGGCTACCTCGGTATTTTTTATAAGCGTGATCCCCAACTCTTTTTTAGAAATCTACCCAGATCAGAACGAGAAGATTTTCTAAAGGAACTTCAGGCTGACTATCGAGATATTATATTGGACTATTTTCAAGAAGGAAGTGATGTTAATCAACAAATAGATGCCTTTGTTAATAAAGTTTTTTTTGCAGACCTTTCTGTTTCCCAAGTCTTAGAAATTCATATGGAATTTATGGATCTCCTTGCAAAAAAGCTAAAGCTAGAGGGCCGCAATGAGGATATTTTGCTCGACTATCGCTTGACCTTAATTGATACGATCGCCCATCTGTGCGAAATGTATCGGCGCTCTATTCCCCGCAAGCCGCAGAACGATTCGCAGAATCGCGCTTTCCCCTTACGATAAACCTTGACCCAGAATCTTGACCTGTTACTTTCTTGGCTCGTTACTTTCTTGACTCGTTTCTTTGATTAACCATTGCGTTTAGATCGCAGCCTTAAGAGAAAATACTATGAGTGCCCGCCGCAAAACCTACGTCCTCAAGCTGTATGTCGCTGGCAATACACCCAATTCAGTGCGCGCCTTAAAGACCCTCAACACCATTTTAGAAAAGGATTTTCAGGGGGTGTATGCCCTGAAAGTGATTGATGTGCTGAAAAATCCGCAGCTTGCCGAAGAAGATAAAATTTTGGCAACGCCAACCCTTGCAAGGGTCTTGCCGCCACCTGTGCGCAAAATTATTGGAGATCTTTCCGACCGAGAGAAAGTGTTGATTGGACTCGACTTGCTCTATGAAGAACTCCTAGAAGGGGATGAGACGTTTGGAGATGAGGAATAAGAAAACCAATGAGTGGACTGAAGTGCCCCAGGAGTATTTGGACTCTATGGCTTTTAGGCAGGTAACTTTTCGTAATTGTGCGAATCCACAAACTCCCATAAGCCAATCGTCAATGCCGTTAAATTGCCCTGCCAGCTTTAGTCTGCGGTAGACTTAAAGGTTGATTTTTCTTTTTTAATTAATTTTTTTGGAGCCAGCCTTCAGCCAGGATATGAAAAAAACGGATAGTGTACCTACCCCAGAGAGTGAAAGTTCGCCGCTGCGGGTAGAGGTGCGTAAAATTCGCACCACAATCGAGGGGTTTGATGATATTAGCCACGGCGGGCTCCCCCAAGGCCGGACAACGTTGGTCAGCGGTACATCGGGAACCGGTAAGACGCTGTTTGCCATTCAGTTTCTGTATAACGGCATCATCAATTTTGATGAGCATGCAGTGTTTGTGACCTTTGAGGAGTCTCCCACAGACATTATTCAGAATGCGCTGAGTTTTGGCTGGAATTTGCAGCACCTCATTGATGACGGAAAGCTTTTTATTCTAGACGCCTCTCCTGATCCTGAGGGACAAGATATTACGGGAGATTTTGACCTGTCGGCCCTGATTGAGCGGATTCAGTACGCGATTCGTAAATATAAGGCGTCCCGCGTGGCGATCGATTCGGTGACGGCTATTTTTCAGCAGTACGACGCAGCAGGCGTGGTGCGTCGCGAAATTTTTCGGCTTACGGCACGGCTGAAGCAAATTGGCGTCACCACGGTCATGACCACGGAGCGCATCGATGAATACGGTGCAGTGGCCCGCTTTGGGGTGGAAGAATTTGTCTCGGATAACGTGGTGATTGTTCGCAATGTGCTAGATGGTGAACGACGGCGGCGCACGCTAGAAATTCTTAAGCTACGCGGCACGAGCCACATGAAGGGTGAGTATCCCTTCACGATTACGGGGCAGGGGATTAATATCTTTCCGCTGGGTGCCATGCGCTTGACTCAGCGCTCTTCTAATGTGCGGGTTTCTTCGGGCGTTAAAACTCTAGACGAGATGTGTGGGGGTGGCTTCTTTAAGGACTCGATTATTCTGGTTACGGGTGCTACCGGAACCGGCAAGACGCTGCTGGTGAGCAAATTTATTGAAAATGCCTGTAGCAAAGGCGATCGCGCTATTCTGTTTGCCTATGAAGAATCCCGCGCCCAGCTCTCGCGGAATGCATCATCCTGGGGCATTGACTTCGAGGAAATGGAGCGCAAGGGGCTGCTCAAAATCCTGTGTGCCTACCCGGAGTCGGCGGGGCTAGAAGATCATCTGCAGATGATCAAAACCGAAATTGCCGAGTTCAAGCCGTCCCGAATCTCCATTGATTCCCTATCGGCCTTAGCGCGAGGGGTGAGCAACAACGCCTTTCGGCAGTTTGTGATTGGGGTGACGGGGTTTGCCAAGCAGGAAGAAATTACCGGATTTTTTACCAACACCACGGATCACTTCCTCGGTTCGCACTCCATTACGGAGTCTCATATCTCTACCATCACCGATACTATTTTGATGCTGCAGTATGTTGAAATTCGGGGTGAAATGTCGCGCGCCATCAACGTCTTTAAGATGCGCGGGTCTTGGCATGACAAGGGCATTCGCGAATATTCCATCAGCGACCAAGGGCCAGACATTCGAGATTCATTTCGGAACTTTGAAGGCATCATTAGCGGCACCCCTACTCGTGTCTCGGTAGATGAAAAAATGGAGCTGGCCCGGATTGTCAAAGATGTACAGGGGCTGGGGGATGATGATTTGCTATAGCTGATGTACGAGTGATGACTGTAAATCTTGCAGTCAAAATCTTGCAGTCAAAATCTTGCAATATCGTCATGGATAGAGCGCTTTTAAGAGTCGTTCCATTTTACGGCTGTTGCATTCTGTGGCTGTTGCATTCGTGGCTCTACTGCATAGCGCTGTTCTAAACTGGCTTCCGTTCTGCTCTAGGGTGTCTTAAAAACAGAACAACTTAAAAACAGAACAACCATGAAACAACCTGAGCCTCCAGACCCTAAAGTGATTTCAATGGATCCGGCCACCGTGTTTGCGATCTGTTTAGCAGCGCTTTTTATTCCGCTGATTCTTCTCGGTATATTTGCCCATTAGGATTCGCCCGCTAGGATTTGCCCACTAGGATGTTTCCCTAGAGTTTGTCCGCTAGGATAGAGGCGTTCTACACTAAGGGCGGCAGGCAGGGCGGCAGGTAGACTGAGGCCAACCGAGCGGCTTTCGATGTAGATTTCTTTTTACCTTCGGTTTAGACCCGTTCCTGACCCCAGTTCAATTTTTACGCTGAGACATGATGAATCGACTAGGCTCACCCCATCGTAACCCTGTGCAAGCCCTTAACTTGCCGTCTCCTGTACAGGTTTCGCCCACTCGTCCCCGCTGGCTGGCCCTCTGTGGGTTGCTGACCCTCACGAGCTGGGTGATGAGCAGCGGCTTTCCCGCTTGGGGTCAGCGCACCTTGCCACCACTCAATGTTCCAGCAGCGCCGCCATCCACGCCCAGGACAGCGCCAATACCCACATTCACCGCGCCACCCGGCAACTTTTCTCCCGTGACTTGTGATGCGACCGCTCTGCCCTTAGCTCCAACGCGATCGCCAGACCCTGCTGCCACCGCCGCCTTAGACCAAATTCCTGCACCTGCTGCTGCCCTCGCGCTGCCTAAAGTGCCAGCCGAGGTTGCCATCACCACCAGTACACCCCTCACTCTAGAGCAGTCGATTGAGCTGGCCCGTCGTCGGAACCGTGACTTACAAATTGCAGCGCTCCAGATTGACCAGCAGCGGGAAGCCCTTCGGGAAGTGAGAGCCTCCATTTATCCGGCGCTAGACGTTCAGGGCGGCATCACCCGTACCGACTCAGCCCAGGCAGCGATCGCGGCAAAACAGGCTGGCCTACCCAACCGACCCAACGCCAGCAACAACTTCAACAGCAGCCTGAACCTCAACTACGATGTGTTTACCTCCGGCCAGCGTCCGGCCAGTATTCGCGCGGCCGAGGCTGCCCTGCGCAGCACAGAGCAGGCGTACCAAACCCAGTTTCAGCAGCTCCGGCTGGACGTTGCCAACGACTACTACGATCTTCAGCAAGCGGGAGAGCTGATCCGCATTGCGCGACAGTCCGTTGCCAGTGCTGAGGAGAACCTGCGCGTCACGAGGGCAAGAGAGGCCGCAGGGATTGGCACACGCTTTGAAGTGCTGCAGGCGGAGGTATCCTTAGCCGACCTCAGACAGCAGCAGACCCAGGCGGCCAGTCAGCAGAAAATTGCCCAGCGCCAAATTGCCCAGCGCCTCAGCCTGCCGGATACAACAACCGTCACGGCGGCTGACCCTGTTGCGATGGCGGGCGAATGGTCTCCAGCCCTTGAAAACAGCATTGTGAGCGCCCTCCAAAACCGTTCAGAACTGGCTCAGGTGCTGGAGCAGCGGCAAATTTCTCAGCAAAACCGCCGAGTTGCCCTGGGAAGTTTAGGGCCACAAGTTGGGTTTAACGCCAACATCACCTTGGCAGATGCCTTGGACGATGACCCGCTTGGCGCTTATGGCTATGGCTTGGGTGCACAGGTCAACAAAACCATCTTTGATGGCGGTTCAGCAAAGGCGATCGCTGCTCAGCAGCAAACCAATACGGCGATCGCTGAAACCCAGTTTGCCAGCTTTAAGAATGTGATTCGATTCCAGATTGAGCAAAACTATGCGCTGCTTCAGTCGAGCAGGGAACGCATTCTGACCACCCGCTGCGCAATTGAGCAGGCAAGGCAGGGGCTACGCTTAGCTGAACTGCGTCGGGACAACGGTGTGGGGACGAGCTTAGAAGTAAGCAATGCCACCACAGATCTCGCCCAGGCTGAAAACAACTACCTCCAGGCGATCGTGGACTACAATCGCTCCTTGGCTTCGCTACAGCGATTTGTGGGCGCTAGACAACCCTAGGGGCGGGCCAGGTTTACGCTAAATCATCTGTCATCATCATGCTAGAAATGAAGCGATCGCGCCGATGGATTTCGCACGACTTTCCGCAGTGGACAGACCCAGTGCCGAGGGAAAAGCTTATCTAGAGGTAGAAGTTTCCGCTTAGCCATTGCTTTGCAGCGACAGAAACTGACCCAGCGCTTCAACTAAGCGAGGAGGCCAGCGGCGAATGGTGCGAACCCAGTCTAAATCTCGATAGCGAGAGTCAAGCCCCACGACCGATACCCACTGACTTTCGGCTTCTCCTCGCTGTCCCTGCGCCCAGAGTGCTGCGGTGAAGGCCGCTCTCACGTCTGCAAACTGGGGGTACTTGCGCACGAGGTTACGGAACCGCTGCATTGAAGCGTCGGTTTCACCCAGCTGATAGAGGGCTAAGGCACAGTTCGCCTGAGCCATCGCAAAACCAGGCTTAAGCTCTACGGCGGTTTGGTAGTCCTGCAATGCCGCATCCCAGTCCCCTGCCCCCGCCTTGGCATTGCCGCGATTATTAAAAGCAGCGGGGTCTATGGGGTCGAGGGCGAGAACGCGATTATAGTCTGCGATCGCCGCATCCCAGTCCTGTAGTCCTTCTAAGGCCGTCCCGCGATTGAGATAAGGGTCAGGCTGGTCTGGGGCAAGGGCAATGGATTGGTTATAGTCTTCAATGGCTTCCTGAAGCTTGCGTTGGCTTACCTTGGCATTCCCACGATTGCTCCATACGGCAGCATTTTTAGGGTATCGCGCTAGAATTTCAGTCCAGAGTCCCTCGGCAGTAGCAAAGTCACCGTGGCTGGTGGCCTCAAAGGCTTTGTCAAAGAGCGTATTGACCGCTTGACCAACCTCTTGAGGGGTGATTTCGGGGTTCGGCGCGGGCTGTAGAGAAACGGCGATCGCAGGAGCAGCACTCAGCCCCCAAAGGAGGCTGAAGCCTAGAATCTTAAGCTTGAGCCAGCTAAGGTTGAGCCAGCCAAAGTTCTTGAGTAAGTTTTTGGGCAAATTTTTGGGCAAGTTCTTGAATAAGTCCTTGAATAAGTCCTTGGGCAAGTTCTTGAAAAGCCTGATTCTTAAAGGTCTGGCTGGCATTGATACACATTGAGACAACAAACTCGTCAAAAAAATTGGCATTTGTGCGATCGCAAACAGCGCTTCTTTTAATGTGGCATATTCTGTAGATCTGCCCCACTTTCGGCGACTCTTGCCGCCCAGAGAGTGTGCCCAGAGAGTGTGCCCAGAGAAATTTGCTAGGATTAATCGCAGAATTTTAAGCCCCCGAATTTTAGGCTTCAAAACCTTAGGCCACAAAACCTTAGGCCACAAAACTTTAGCAAGGCAAGGGAATCGAATCTTGGGCGAACTTACAGTATTTCAACTGTCCCTGCAGCGAATTGGGGCATTAGTCGCTTGGCTAGGATGGATGGGGCTTGTGTTTTACCTATCTACTAGAGGGTGGGGTGGCCATGAAACCCAATCTTTTTTGGATGAGCTATTGACCGATTACCTTCCACCTATTAGGGCGCAGCTTTCCCATACTGACCTGGATACGCTTAACTTTATGGTGCGCAAGCTTGCCCACTTCACGGAGTACGCCATTCTTACAGCCTTGGGCTATTGGGCTTGGTCAAGCACCTTTAAGCAGGCCCCTTTGGCTGCCCTAAGGTATGCGCTCCTGACTTCCATTTTGTTTGCCATCTCAGACGAATGGCATCAATCCTTTGAGCCAGGGCGAACCTCCCTACTTACCGATGTTTTGATTGATAGCTTTGGTGCCTCTTTGGCTGCACTCCTTTTATTTAAGTTTGTCGTGTCCCCTCAGAACAGCAGGCTGCTTTAATGCGCCTTAATTCCGGCTCTTTTCCAGGCTGGTGGATGTTTCCCATGATTGCTTAGGCTTTCTTTCTTAAGCTAGATTTTCTTGATCTAGGCTTTTTTAAGCTCGTGCTGCTTTAGCTCTTCCAAAGTCACATACTCCAAGGTTGAGGCGTGGGTTGCCTCCAGCACCACAGGCGGTGCCACCCCCGCATCGAACGCCTCTTTCCAACGCGCTGCACAAAGACACCAGCAGTCTCCAGCCTTTAGCCCAGGAAACCGATAGGCCGGAACAGGCGTACTCAGATCGTTGCCGCGAGATTTAGAAAATACCAAAAAAGCAGGCGTCATTCGCGCGCAGACCGTATGGGCACCCACATCCCCAGCGCCCGTATTGCAGAAGCCATCTCGATAGAAGCCCGTCATCGGGTCGGTACAACAGACTTGGAGCTTAGTCCCCAATACGTTTTCAGCTTCACTCATTGCCCTGTCTCCTCTGCATAGCGGACTTAATAGATCGGTGAATTTATTCTGTCTGGATTTAATTATGTCTGGATTTATCCGTAGCTTACCAGGGCAGCGAAGTCCCGTCCCAGGAGAAAAACTGTCCGCTGTCCTGAGGCTCTAGATCGCCTAACACTGTCCAAAGCTGCTCCACGGTGCGCTCAATGGAAAATAATTTTTCTGGGGGCACGTTGCGCTGAAAGGGTGCGGACAGGCGGGTATCTGTTGTGCCGGGATGGAGCAACGCCAGAATGGTGTTGGGGCTTTTGCGACTGTACTCTAGGGCGGCGGTTTTGATAAACATATTGAGGGCAGCCTTAGAAGCACGATATCCATACCAGCCGCCAAGCTGGTTGTCGCCAATGCTGCCTACCTTGGCTGAAATATGGGCAAAAATGCTGCGGTCTTTATGTTTCAGCAGTGGAAACAGGAACCTTGCCAGGAGAGCGGCGCTGATGCTGTTGACCTGAAAGTAGTGCAGAAGCTGGTCTGTCTTGAGCTGCTGGAGGCTTTTTTCAGGCTGAAGATGCCCATCATGAAGCACCCCCACGCAGTTGATGACCCAGTGAAGCTGTTGGGTCTGAGTTTGAATCATCTCAGGTAGCTGAGCGATTTGGTCTTCTTGGGTGATGTCCAATGCGGTGCAGATCAGCCGTTCTGGGTATTGCTCGGCCAACGTTAGCAGCTCACCTGCGGCTTCGCGGGTGCGGTAAGTGGCAAAGATCGTGGCGATCGCCGCTTCCTGTAGCATCCGCTTCACAAAGCCAAGGCCGATGCCTTGGGTTGCACCGACCACAAGGCCATAGGATTGTTGAAATTCAGTTTGCACAATTGACCTCAAGGGTTCTAGCGTTTTTAGTGTTTTTTGGAATTGAAGCCCGCTTCTTAAAGCCCGCTTCTTAAAGCCCGTTGATTGAACCCGCTTACTCTGGCCCAGAGGCTAACCCACCGTTGTAAGGGTCAAAACCGTAATTTCAGGACGACAGTTAAACCGAACAGGGAGGACTGACATTCCGAGGCCCCGATTGGTGTACTGAATCATGGTGCCTACTTGGTACTGTCCTATGGGGTAGTTATGAGCCAATGGCGGCAAAAACCGCTTCACAAACGGGAGCTTGACCTGACCCCCATGAGAATGTCCAGATAGCTCTAAGTCAAACCGCCCCGTTGCGGCGCTCTGCTCGGCAAAGTCCGGCTCATGGGCCAGCAGAATCGCGGCACCTGTGGACGGCAAGACGGCCAGCACCTGATCCAGGCGATCGCGATTTGCCCAGACATCATCCACTCCCGCAACAAATAGGTGAGAGGACTGGCGCGCCAGAGTTGCCACCTGGTTATTTAAGACCTGCACCCCCGCTGTCTCCAGTACAGCTTGAATCAGAGTTGAATTCGTTGCAGCATCGTGATTCCCCATCACCGCTAAGGTCTTATCCACGGGATGCAGCTTGCTCAGCACAGAAAGCTGAGGCGCGTACTTCTCCGCAGAGCGGGTCACAAAGTCACCCGTAAGCACCACTAAGTCTGGCTTGAGCTGATTGACCCGCTGCACAACCCTGGCAAGACGCTGAGCCGTCATCCAGCGATCTGCATGGATATCCGAGATCTGCACCACCCGATACCCCGAAAATTCAGGGGATAGGTGAGGGAGGGGCATCGCGATCGCCTTGACCTCAATCCAGTTTGGCTCAACGCTATGGGCATAGAATATTCCGAGAAAAACCGCCAGAAAACCCAGAAGGACGCTCTGGAACTTGCGCGAAAATTGGCGATATATCATACAGAGAACAAGCAGTTGAGCTGAAAAACGCTTGGAGCTAAAAATCCGTGGCAAGTGACTGGATCATAACCCTGAGTCTCATTTTCTTTCCACTAGGGCTTTTTCTCGGACTTTTAGTCCGCCATCGACGCCGAAAAAGGCGTCATTTCCCAGATGGCTAGGGATAAAGCCTCACAATCATTCACGACTTAACCTTTCAGCAAAACTTAACCTTTTAGCAAAACTTACCCTTTCAGCAAAACTTACCCCTTTCAGGAAAGCTGAATAGGGAATGATTTCTATCCAGAGGCTAGCGTAACCTCTCAATGCTGCTGTATATTGGGAAAGCTTCATCCAAGGGCGAGTGGCGGAATGGTAGACGCACCACACTCAAAATGTGGCGGCTTCGGTCGTGAGAGTTCGAGTCTCTCCTCGCCCATTCCACAGCAAGTCAGTTTGTGAGTTGATGCCCCTGTTACCGCCCAGTGTTTGATTGCTAGGGTTGGGTTTCTCGGATCTAATTCCTCACAAATGGGGCTGCTTAGTCTTTTTGTTGCCGAGTCTTTTTATCCAGTTGCAAGCTATTGTTGTTGAAATCGCCGCTATTGCACGCTTCGGTTCTGTCTCCCCAGCATTGGCCGTTTAGCCTGGAGTGGCTGCCAAAGTCAGCCTATCTTGTGGGGGGATGTGTCCGGGATGCGCTTTTGGGCTATGCGTCCCCCTACCTGGACTTAGATTTTGTCCTTCCCGAAAATCCGGTGCAGACCGCCCAGGCGATCGCCCGTCACTATCGGGCGGGGTTTGTGGTGCTAGATGAAGCGCGACAGATTGCGCGGGTGGTCTTTGACGGAGCAACGGCAGATTTCGCGCTCCAGGTCGGCTCTACGCTAACTGAAGACCTCCAGCGCCGAGACTTCACGGTGAATGCGATCGCCTATTCACCGCATACCCAAACCTTTGTAGACCCGCTCAACGGCCAAGCCGACCTCAAGCACCGTCTACTGCGGATGATTTCTGCCGAAAACCTACAGGATGATCCGCTCCGGCTGATGCGCGCCTTTCGTCAGGCGGCTCAGCTCAGCTTTTCCGTGGAAGCCAAGACGCGCGCCCAGCTTCATGACTTAGCACCACTGCTGTCCAGGGTTGCAGCGGAGCGAATTCGCGTAGAAATGAGTTATTTACTGAGCCATACGGCTGGCACACCCTGGCTCAAAGCACTCTGCCAGGATGGGCTGCTAGAGCATTCTTTCCCCCAAGCCACAGCATCGGGCATGGTGCTGATTGAGAAAATGGATGATGCTGAAGCCGAAATCATAACCCGCTGGCCGCAGATGGAGGTGCTGCTGCATCGTACCCTGAGCGATCGCCCTAAAAGTGGCGAAGGCGTCCGACGAACCGTTTTTGCTACGGCGAAACTGGTGGGGCTATTGCCCGCAGATGTAGCGATCGCAAAGCTCACGCTCCAATCCATGAAGTATAGCCGTGCCGAAATTAACTTTGTGCTGATGGTACTCACAGGACTGGCCCAGCTTCAGCAGGAGTTGCGCCCAAATAGCGGAAGCTTCAACAGCTTCCTCAGTAAGCGGCAGCAATACAGCCTGTTTCGCCAAATGCGCGAGGCTTTTCCGGCTGTCGTGGTGGTGGCGATCGCATCGGGACTGTCCCTTGTCTCCGTCGCGCCCCTCATTGACGAATATCTCAACCCCCAAAGCCCCATTGCCCATCCCAAACCCCTGGTGACTGGGCAAGCTCTCATGGGGGCTCTCGCCCTTCCCTCTGGCCCCATGGTGGGTAAGTTGCTCTTAGCCCTAGAGCTTGCCCAAGCCGAAGGCAAAATTTCAACCGCTCAAGAAGCGCTCACCTTAGCCCAGCGCATCTACTCTTCGGGATAGTCTTTATAGATTTTTTGCCAGGTAGAGGTGCTGCTAGATCATGACGCTGATGGGTCTAGATAAGGCACTATCTGGAAACGGGTAGATCTTGTCTTCTTCACGGGCGTTAAGCTACGGATCAGTGCAGTCGGGATATTTTAGGAAAAGGTTCATGGCACTCATCGTCCAAAAATACGGTGGCACCTCGGTCGGGTCAGTGGAGCGCATCAAGGCCGTAGCGGCTCGGGTCAAGGCGACCGTTGATGCAGGTCATACCCTGGTGGTGGTGGTTTCTGCCATGGCCAAAGAAACCGATAAGCTTGTGAAGCTTGCCCACGATATCTCTAGCAACCCCTGCCGTCGAGAAATGGACGTGCTACTCTCCACTGGCGAACAGCAAACCATCGCGCTCCTAAGTATGGCGCTCCAAGCGTTAGGGCAGTCGGCCATTTCGCTGACCGGTGCCCAAGTAGGCATTGAAACCGAACCCGCCCACACCCGCGCCCGCATTATTAATATCCAAACTGAGCGGCTGGAGCGACACCTCAAGGAAGGAAAGGTTGTCGTTGTGGCTGGATTTCAGGGTATTACCCAGGGACTACAGGGTGCAGATCTAGAAGTAACAACCCTGGGGCGGGGCGGATCTGACACGTCAGCCGTTGCCCTAGCCGCAGCGCTCAAGGCGGATCTCTGTGAAATTTATACGGACGTCCCTGGCGTTTTTACCACCGATCCACGCCTGGTTGAAAATGCCAGCCTGCTCACCGAAATTACCTGTGATGAAATGCTAGAGCTGGCCAGCTTAGGGGCAAAAGTGCTGCATCCACGGGCGGTAGAAATTGCCCGCAACTACGGGGTACAGATGGTGGTGCGCTCTAGCTGGTCGGATGCACCGGGCACCAAGGTCATTGCTCCAGGGGGGTCTCCCCGTCCGCTCCATAATCTAGAGCTAGGACGTCCAGTCGATGGGGTGCGGTTTGATCTAGATCAGGCCAAGGTCGCCATGCTGCGGGTTGCAGACCGCCCCGGTATTGCAGCAGGGTTATTCAGCGCTATGGCAAGGCAGGGTGTGACGGTGGATTTAATCATCCAGTCCATCCATGACGGCAATACTAATGACATTGCCTTTACCGTTGATCGCCCCTCCCTCAATCAGGCCGAAGCGGTTGCTACTGCGTTCAGCGTAATGCTGCACCAGCCTTTGAAGGGTGACGCGGCAAAAGGGGCTGCCGGAAAAGAAGACTCTAGAAGAGAAGGTGCCAGACCGGAAAGTGCCAGACCGGAAGATACCAGGCCAGAAGATGAAGTTGAGGTAATTTTAGATCGAGATATTGTAAAGGTCAGCATTGTGGGGGCGGGAATGATTGGCCGTCCCGGCATTGCGGCGCAAATGTTTCAGGTATTGGCAGAGGCTGGCATTAATCTCCAGATGATTTCAACCTCGGAGGTCAATGTGAGCTGCACGATCGCTGCCGAGCATTGCGATCGCGCTCTAGCTATTCTTTGCAAAACCTTTGCCGTAGATAGCTCTCCGAATCAAGTCAGCACGCCAGATCCAGAAAGTCCGCCCGTGCGCGGCGTGGCTTTAGATCTAAAGCAGGCGCGGCTGGCCATTCTGCGAGTGCCCGATCGCCCAGGGATGGCAGCTCAAATTTTTCAGGAATTGGCGGCTGCCAATATCAGCGTGGACATGATTATTCAATCCCAGCGATCGCGGCCAATCCGTGGTGAGATGACTCGCGATATTGCGTTTACGGTGCCCCAAATCGATTTAGCGATCGCCCAGCAAACCCTAGAGGCGATCGCTCAAACCTTAGACAACGCAGAAGTCACCGCCGACTCCGATGTTGCTAAAGTCAGCATCGTTGGGACAGGAATGCTGGGAAGACCAGGCGTTGCAGCCCGGCTCTTTGAAGCACTAGCCGCCCAAAGTATCAATATTCAAATGATTGCCACCTCCGAAATTCGGGTGAGCTGCGTCGTCTCTAAAGATCAAGGAGCAGATGCCTTGAAGGCTGCCCACGCAGCTTTTGGGCTGGAAGACCTCACGCAAAGGGTAGAAATTCCAGGCTAAACAGAGTCGGTTTTTGAAACGCTTACGGCATCGAAGAGAGAATCTCTTCGATTAAGCTATTCAACCCGTGCAACGGGCAGTTTGGAATTGAAAAATTGAACTTATGAAGCCTTTCTTAAGAAAAATCATATTTTTATGAAGCATGCTATATTTTTTTGACTAGTGTGAGGGCCTTAAGCGCAAGAAGGGCTTTGGTGCTGCACGGAACGTAGTGCGCCTTAAGCAATGACTGCATTAAGTTTTTAGGGTGCAAGGGTAAAGTTCCGTATTTTCATGGATGACTACTGCCCCAGAACGCGCTTAAATCAAAGTTTAAGATTCAGTCTGCTGAAAGTTACGCTCTCAGCTTCAATGGGGCTCTAGCGTTAGAGTCTAAACGCTAGAACTCAAGTGCTAGAGCTTAAGCGCTAGATCCTAAGAATTAGAGCTTAAGAATGCTCAAGGCTCTTTGCCTGGAATTTTAGACCCAGTGGGTTATTCCATTGGATAGTGGTTTGATAAAGTATGCCACGGCATACTCAATTCAAGATAAGTTGAGAAGCGCTGCCCAAGATCCTTGGCTAACGCAAAATCATAAATACAGAATTTAACAAAAACATGTTTCAACGGGGGTGAAATAAGATGATTGCCACAGCACAGAACAAGCTACTGAAATTTCTCAAAGACGAGTTGCTTCTTCCAAAAGATTCGATTGACCTAGCGCTGCGCCACGAAGCACAAGACTCAGGCCCGCTGCCTATTATTCTTTGGCAGTATGGCCTCATTTCTCTAGACCAGCTCAGCAAAATCTATGACTGGCAAGAGACAGCCTAAGGCTAGGTCTTTAGTGCCATCAAGTCTTTGGGGTTTAGGTTTGAGACCGTCAAAACAATTACCGTCAATTTTCTGACGGCCTCAACCTAAACCCAGCAACGACGTTAGGAAAGACTGTGTAAGAAGATTTGTGCCGCTGCTGTTATACCCGCTCCGGGCTTAACGGAATGTCCCAGCTTTGAGAGAGATGCCTCCAACGCCGCGATCGCCGTTAAGATATCGCGTTCTGACACAAACCCCAGGTGTCCCAGCCTAAAAATTTTGCCCTCAAGGTCATCCTGTCCGCCAGCAAGGGCAATATCAAACCACTGCTTAAGGTGCGCTCTCAACTGCTCAGCACCGACTCCTTGGGGCATGACTGCCGTGATGGCAGGACTTGCGATCGCGTCGTCTTCAACATAGAGCGGCAGGTCTAAGGCCCGCATTGCAGCACGAGTCGCTGCCTTAAGGCGCGCATGGCGAGCAAAGATCTGGTCTAGCCCTTCTTCACGCATCATCGTCAGAGCCGCTTGGAGGCCAAAAATTAGGTTAATGGCTGGGGTAAAGGGCGTTGTATTTTGGGCGGCATCTGCTCGATACTTGCCCAGATCCAAATAAAATTTTGGGAGTTTGGCCGTTTTGTATGCATCCCAAGCCTTGGGACTCATCGTGATAAACCCCAGTCCAGGGGGCATCATATAGCCCTTCTGCGAGGCGGAGGCCACAATGTCTAAGCCCCAGGCATCCACCGGAACCTGGGTTGCGCCCAAGCTTGTAACGGCATCTACAATACTTAGGGCACCGTGGGCTTTGATATGGCGGCTTAAGGTTTCTAGGTCATTAATGACGCCCGTTGAAGTTTCGCTGTGGGTCAGAATGACGGCCTTAATTTTTTGATTGGCGGGCGTTTGAGAATCGGCTTCCAAGTGTGCTCGCAAAAGTTCTGGATTCAGCGCTTCCCCCCAGGGTGCCGAAATGCGCTCGGCCTTGAGGCCAAAGGCGTCGCACATCTCCGCCCAGCGCTCGCCAAACTTGCCGTTGGTGCAAACCACCACGCGATCGCCAGGGCTTAGGCAGTTAATAATGCCGGCCTCCATTGTGCCTGTCCCGCTGGCGCAAAGCACCAGCAGATCGTGACTGGTTTGATGCAGCCACCTGAGGTCAGTAAACACCTGAGCCAGAATTTGGCTAAAGTCGGCACTCCGATGTCCGATCGGATGGCGACTCAATGCAGATAGAACTGATTCCGGTACCGGAGTAGGGCCCGGAATCATCAGCATAAGTTTGTCTTTCACTGGCGAGGTCTATTACGGGATAAGAGTCAAAAGCAGGCACTTATTCTAAAGCAGCTCTAACCCTATTGGCTCTTCAGTTTGCCAGTCTCTCACCATTTGCAATGAGCAACTGTTCCTGGTGAGCAGCTTGCCAATGAGCAGCTTACCAATGAGCAACCATGTACTCAGCAAGGTCTAGAACCCGTTGACTATAGCCCCATTCATTGTCATACCAAGCCACAACCTTCACCAAGTTGCCGCCCATCACCATCGTCAATGCCGCATCTACGATGGAAGAGGCAGAATGACCGCGATAGTCGCTGGAAACGAGCTCAATGTCGCTGTAGTGAATGATGCCCTTCAGGGAACCGTCGGCTGCATTCTTGAGGGATTGGTTAACCTGTTCTGCGATCGTGGGCTTTTCAACTTGGGCCACAAAGTCAACCACCGAAACGTTAGGCGTCGGCACCCGCAATGCAATTCCGTTGAGCTTGCCCTGAAGCGATGGAATCACAAGGCCTACTGCTTTCGCTGCACCCGTTGAAGTTGGCACAATATTGACTGCCGCCGCCCGTGCCCGACGCAGATCGCGGTGGCTGGCGTCTAGAATTCGCTGGTCACCCGTATAGCTGTGGGTGGTGGTCATCATGCCCTGAATGATGCCAAATTCTTCATGGAGAACCTTGACCAAGGGCGCAAGACAGTTGGTGGTACAGCTGGCGTTGCTCACGATGTCTTCGCTGGGGTCATAGTCTTCGTGATTCACGCCAACGACATACATTGGTACGGCACCTTTGCCGGGAGCCGTGATCAAAACCTTTTTAGCACCTGCATTAATGTGTTTGCCTGCACCTTCTTTGGAAATGAAGACCCCAGTCGACTCAATGACGAGGTCAATATTCCAGTCTTTCCAGGGCAAGTTTTCGGGGTTGCGGTCAGAGACGCATTTAACGACGTGGCCATTCGCCGTAATCGAGTTATCATCTGCGCTGATATCTGCATCCAGCACCCCTAGCATGGAGTCGTAGCGCAGGAGATGTGCATTGGTTTTGGGGTCAGAGGTGTCATTAATAGCAACGATCTCAATATTGCTGCTTGGTCGCAGAAGCCAGCAGCGCATGAAGTTACGCCCAATGCGCCCAAACCCGTTGATCGCTACTCTAATCACTGCGTCTTATCCTCGTTTATATAAAATTCAGCAAGCCATTTATGACCCCCATGATCATATCCTAGATGGTGCCGCTCAATGAAGTCCCTTTTTTACAACTTTTGGATTATTTGAGAGTCCCCCAAGCCGATACGGGTGGGCACTTTTATGTCATCTAACTTACAAACCCCCGGCACTGGGACAAGTCCTTGGGGAAAGTCCATAGTGCCCCAATTCTCCCTCACGTTTGAGCGTAAATCTCCGGAAGAGAAGTCTCTGGGGTGGGCGGCTTGAGCAAAAATCTCGCCGCTGCGCTGTTTGACGCTTTTAGAACTCAATTTAGAACTAGTCTTAGAACTAAATTTCAACCCTGAGCTTCACAACGGGTTCAGGGGGAAGTCAACAATCCTTGAAAATCGGTATCATTCATCCATGAGCATCTCTTTGAGAGAATCTGGCTAGGAGATCTAGTGCGACTATCCAGCACCAAGATCCAGTACAAAGATCCAATAAAAAAATTCTCCAGCGGGTTTGACATGATGAGTCTTACCCATGACGTGTTTTAACCATGATGAGTCTTAACAACGAGCGTTAACTATGGGCCTTAAAATTGGCGATCGCGCCCCTGACTTTACCCTCAAGTCCCAGGATGGCGCTTCTGTCCGTCTGTATGACCTGCTGGCAAAAAAGCCTGTGGTGCTGTTTTTTTATCCCAAAGACAATACTCCTGGCTGCACCAAAGAAGCCTGTGCGTTCCGCGATCGCTACAGTGTGTTCCAAGAGATCGGTGCTGAGGTTGTCGGCATCAGTGGGGACTCAGTGGATTCCCACCAGCAGTTTGCTAATGCTCATCGCCTGCCCTTTACGCTGGTGAGTGATGAAGGTGATCGGGTGCGCACTGCGTTTGGCGTGCCCTCAACCCTATGGGTCTTGCCGGGGCGCGTGACCTATATCCTGAATCAGCAGGGCATCATTACCCAAATTTTTGACTCCCAGCTTAACTTTGAAGGTCACATTGAAGAAGCCCTCAAAGCGCTCTATGCCCTCAAAGGCCAGTAGCGTTCAGCCCGTTGTCCCCCGCTTGCGAAAAGTAAGTGCCTTACTGAAGCTTCGCTTCGAGGGACTTGAGATATTCCGTATTGACCCCTGACTCACGGGTAAGGGCGACCTTTCCAGTGCGAGCAATTTCGCGGATGCCGAACTTATTCAGCATTCTGACGATCGCCACCATTTTGCCAGGATCACCGGCCACCTCAACCGTCAGCGAGTCTTCAGACACATCAACAACTTTTGCCCGAAAAATCTGCACAATTTCAATAATCTCGGAGCGCATGGATGCCAAGGCATTCACCTTCACCAGCATCAACTCACGCTCAACACAGGGAATTTCAGTAATATCCTGCACCTTAAGAACATTGATCAGCTTATAAAGCTGCTTTGTCAGCTGCTCAATGATCTGATCGTCTCCAGGAACCACCATCGTAATTCGCGAAACGCCCATCTGCTCGGCTGGCCCAACCGCGAGGCTCTCAATGTTAAACCCGCGCCGCGCAAACAGTCCGGCAATGCGGGTGAGAACCCCAGCTTCATCTTCAACTAAGACAGACAACGTATGTTTCATGACGGCTCAGACATCAACCCAGATCAATCCAAACAAATATTATAAACACTAAAAGTAACGGCTCCCCCTTATTGAAAGCAGCATTCCCAGCTTCTCTCACGGAAGCGTTCGCGGAAAAGATAAATCAGCTCTAGTACACCTAATCTGAGTCAATATGACCAAGATATAACCAAGAAATAAGGGTTGTGGCGCTTTGATCTGGCGGATTGAGGCTGTTTGGCGGGATCTATCGCTCCTTAAGCGATCTTCCCTTAAGCTAGGAGTGGGAAAGAGCAGGCGAGGAGGTTGCAGCAAACTGGTTCGTCCATTCTGCTGAGGAAAGTCCGGGCTCCCGAAAGGCCAGACTTGCTGGGTAACGCCCAGTGCGGGTGACCGTGAGGAGAGTGCCACAGAAACATACCGCCGATGGGGTTTTGGCTCTTGAGTCAGAACCCACAGGTAAGGGTGCAAGGGTGCGGTAAGAGCGCACCAGCAGCATTGAGAGGTGCTGGCTCGGTAAACCCCGGTTGGGAGCAAGGCAATGGAGCGAGGGTTGGTCTTTTTCCTGTTCCGATTTTGAAGCCGCTTGAGGTGTCTGGTAACAGGCATCCCAGATAGATAACTTCCCTCCGGCTGCACTGTAGCTGGAGAACAGAACCCGGCTTATGTCCGGCTCTTTCTCTTTTTTAGCTCTCTTTTTTCGCTTGTGATTCGGCCTTGATTTAGCCTTTGATTATTTTAGTTTGAGCATGACCGTACCGCCTGGGCGACAACAGCAGCTAGAAAAGTTTTTAGTCCGGTTGGGGTTAACTCAATCCGCCGTTCGGTGGGAACTTCTAGACCTTGCTCTGACGCATATTAGTTTGTCTGCCACCCACAACTATGAGCGGCTAGAGCTGGTGGGGGATGCGGTTCTCAGGCTTTTTGTCGCGCAGATGCTTTGGCATCAAGATCCCGAAGGCACTGTGGGGCAGTGGACAGCAGTACGCTCTATTTTAGTGAGCGATCGCATCCTCTCAGAGATTGCCAGTACCTTTGGGCTAGAGCGATTTTTACTGGTGTCTCCCGGTGCTGAACGCGATATCAAAGGCAAACCTGCCCGATTAGCCAATGCTCTAGAGGCCGTGATTGGGGCGTTGTACTTAAGTACCCAGAACTTTACGCTCCTTGACCCGTGGCTTAGGCCAGAGCTAGAGCGCTACGCCGAGACCATCCGCCAAGACCCAACCTACCAAAACTACAAAGCCGCCCTTCAGCAGTGGACCCAAGCCCACCACCATCAGCTTCCGCTCTATCGCGTTGAAGAACAGACGGATCAGCCTACAGCCGCCCGATTTAGGGCAGAGGTTTGGCTCGCGGGGCGATCGCTAGGGTCGGGTACAGGCACCTCTCGGAAGGCGGCTGAAAAAGCAGCGGCAAAAGCAGCCTTTGAAATGCTTTCTCTAGAAATAGGCCATACCCTAACAGCGTTATCATAAGGACAAAATCCCTTCAATCCGAACTTCGATCCGAACTTCAATCCGAACCTTAGTAAATCAGACCTTGGAGAACTAACCGCATGGATCTGGTCGCGCTCCAGAGCATTTTGGATAATACGTCCTTTGCAGTGTTGTTTGTCACAATGCTGCTGTATTGGGGAGGTGCAGCTTTTCCCAGACTGCCCTACCTCAATAGCTTGAGTACAGCAGGGATGGCGATCGCCAACCTTTGCATTGCGGGGCTCTTGGGCGCTCGCTGGCTGGAGGCGGGATATTTTCCCCTCAGCAATATGTACGAGTCACTGTTCTTTTTGACCTGGGGCTTGACGACCTTTCATTTCTTTGCCGAGCGCGTTGGACAAAGCCGCTTGGTGGGCGTGGTAACGGCTCCAGTTGCGATGGGCATTACGGCCTTTGCAACCCTGACGCTGCCCCCAGAGATGCAAAATTCAGCGCCCCTTGTCCCTGCACTGAAGTCCAACTGGCTAATGATGCACGTCAGCGTCATGATGCTCAGCTACTCGGCTTTGATGGTCGGGTCGCTGCTGGCGATCGCCTTCTTGGTTGTGACCTGGGGGCAAGATATTGAGCTAAAGGGTAGCTCCGTTGGGACAGGCGGCTTTCGTGCGCAGCTCAAGCGAACCACCCTACAGGAAAGTGCCCCCAGCCAGTTTTCCGCTTCGGAGGGCGGCACTGCTGTCTTGAGTCCGCCGCAAAGCGCAACCCGCACCCTCAGCCTTCAGCGCCTAACCCTAGCGGAAAGTTTAGATAACCTGAGCTACCGCGTTTTGGGCTTAGGCTTTCCGCTCTTGACCATTGGCATTATTTCGGGCGCAGTCTGGGCCAACGAAGCCTGGGGGGCACCCTGGAGCTGGGATCCCAAAGAAACCTGGGCACTCATTGTGTGGCTTGTGTTTGCTGCCTACCTTCATGCGCGCATCACGCGGGGCTGGCAGGGTCGCCGTCCGGCATTTTTAGCCACGGCTGGATTCTTTGTGGTCTGGATCTGCTACCTTGGCGTTAATTTACTCGGCAAAGGACTGCATTCCTACGGCTGGTTTTTCTAGGTGGCCTGCGTCTAGCGGCTTATTCCTAAGACGGCCTTGGTCTCTAGGGCTAAGGCCGTCTTGGGTGAAGCAGGCTGACTGAAGAGATTGAGAGACTGGGTGATTGTATCTTGGGTGCTTACATCTTGGGTGATTGAATACTGACTTATTAGGTGAGGAGTTTATGTTTATGGACATCACGCTGTGGGTTCAGGGTTTGGGGCATGGCCTGCCGCTTAGCTTGCAAAATTTAGACCTACTCAATTTAGACCTGCTCAATGAGTTGGGCTCTAGTGGAATTGTCTTTGCTCAGACCTTTAACGAAGATATCCTCGGCAATATTGGTAAGTCCTGGGACAATTTCATTCGCACAGGCCAGGTCTGGGCACTCATTATTGGATTTGTGTTTGGCTATATTTTTCGCAGTATTACATCTTACTAATCGCTATCTTTTACAGATATCAGCTATAGACTAACCCTTAACGCTAACGGAATATTTATCATTGTGGAGCCTCCTTTGCCTCAAGCTTCTCCCCCGCCGTCTCAGCCCTGGAGTCAGCGGTTTGAGACTTCACTCCATCCCGCGATCGCGCGTTTTAATGCCAGTATCGGGTTTGATATTGCCCTCATTGAGTACGATCTGACGGGTTCTCAGGCCCATGCCAAGATGCTGGCAAAGACTGGCATTATTAGCGCCCCAGAAGCGGATCTGATTGTGCAGGGGCTGGAGCAGATTCGTCAAGATTTCCGCCAAGGGGCGTTTGTGCCAGGGGTGGATGACGAAGATGTCCACTTTGCGGTAGAGCGGCGCTTGACTGAGCTGATTGGAGAAGCGGGGAAAAAGCTCCATACCGCGCGATCGCGCAATGACCAGGTGGGGACTGATCTGCGTCTTTATCTTCGAGAGCAGATCGACCAAATTCGAGGGCAGATTCGGCAGTTTCAAGCCGTCTTGGTGACGCTGGCCGAAACCCATCTCGAAACGCTTATCCCAGGCTATACCCATCTCCAGCGCGCTCAGCCTCTGAGCTTGGCCCATCATCTGCTGGCCTACTTTGACATGACCCAGCGCGACTGGGAGCGTCTCGGCGAAATTCGCCATCGGGTTAATGTCTCGCCCCTGGGCAGCGGGGCGCTTGCCGGTACGACGTTTCCGATTGATCGCCACTACAGCGCCGAATTGCTGGGGTTTGAAGGGCTGTACGGTAATAGCTTAGATGGCGTGAGCGATCGCGATTTTGCCATCGAATTCATGGGAGCCGCCAGCCTGATTTTGGTGCACCTCAGCCGCCTATCGGAAGAAGTGATTTTGTGGGCTTCTGAAGAGTTTGGGTTTGTCACCCTCAAAGATAGCTGCGCCACGGGGTCTAGCATTATGCCCCAAAAGAAAAACCCCGATGTCCCAGAGCTGGTGCGCGGAAAAGCGGGTCGGGTCTTTGGGCACCTTCAGGGGCTCCTGGTGATGATGAAGGGGCTACCCTTGGCCTACAACAAGGATCTCCAGGAAGACAAGGAGGCCCTGTTTGATGGGGTCAATACGGTCAAAGCCTGCTTAGAGGCCACAACCATTCTGCTGGCGGAAGGCATTGAATTCCGCACGGCGCGGCTCAACTCGGCGGTGGCGGAAGATTTCTCTAATGCAACGGATGTGGCGGACTACTTGGCTGCAAAAGACGTGCCCTTCCGTGAAGCCTACAATATGGTCGGCAAGGTGGTGAAGCGCTGTTTGGCTCAGGGGAAGCTGCTTAAAGATCTGAGCCTTGAAGAGTGGCAGGCACTGCATCCGAAGTTTGAAGCCGATATTTATGACGCGATCGCTCCAACTCAAGTGGTGGCTGCGCGGAATAGCTACGGCGGGACGGGGTTTGAACAGGTGCGGCAGGCCATTGGGCGGGCACGGGAATCTCTAAGCTCCTCGGATTCATAACCTCCTCGGATACCTTAAGCCAGCGCGTGAGGTCATTCAGCCTCGCTAAGTTTGCCTATCTCAAACATACCCGACTTATTTAGTCGGGTATGTTTGACGAGTATTTTTGAGTGTGTTACTGTTGAACCACTTCAAAAGCACACTGGCGTATTTAGCTTCGAGGCAAGGACGCAAACTTCATGACACAAGCCATTTCTCAACTTCTTGACAAGACCCACTATTTCAAAGGTCTTAAGTGTAAAGAGTGCGGTGCAGAATATGAGGCCAAGGCCATTCATGTCTGTGAGTACTGTTTTGGCCCCTTAGAGGTGAACTATGATTTCAGCTCTCTGCGGGGCAGAATTACCCGTCAAGATATTGAAGCAGGGCCAAACTCTATTTGGCGCTACCGTCAGTTTTTGCCCGTTGAAACCAACGACCCCATCGATATGGGGACAGGCATGACGCCCTTGCTGAAGTCTCATCGTCTTGCCCGTCAGCTCGGCCTCAAAAATCTCTACATCAAAAATGATGCCGTCAATATGCCCACCTTGAGCTTCAAGGATCGGGTGGTGTCTGTGGCGCTAACTCGCGCCCGTGAGCTGGGCTTTACCACGGTATCCTGCGCCAGTACCGGAAATCTGGCTAACTCCACCGCCGCGATCGCTGCGCGGGCTGGACTAGACTGCTGCGTCTTTATTCCTTCCGATCTCGAAGCCGGAAAGGTCTTGGGTACGCTGATCTATGGCCCTACGGTTATGTCCGTCCACGGCAACTACGATCAGGTGAATCGCCTGTGCTCTGAAGTGGCAAACACCCACGGCTGGGGATTCGTCAATATTAATCTGCGTCCTTACTACTCCGAAGGCTCCAAAACCCTAGGCTATGAAGTGGCCGAACAGCTCGGTTGGGAGCTGCCCGACCATATCGTTGCGCCCCTCGCCTCCGGCTCTCTGTTTACCAAAATCTACAAGGGCTTCCGTGAGTTTGTGGAGGTGGGTCTGGTGGCAGACAAAGATGTCCGCTTTAGCGGCGCGCAGGCAGAAGGCTGCTCTCCTATCGCCCAAGCCTACCGAGAAAACCGCGACTTTGTAACTCCTGTGAAGCCCAGCACCATTGCTAAGTCGATCGCGATCGGCAACCCCGCCGACGGTGCCTACGCCCTGGATATTGCTCGCAAGACCAACGGCAACATTGAGTCCGTCACCGATGCAGAAATTGTGGCAGGCATGAAGCTGCTGGCCGAGACGGAAGGCATCTTTACCGAAACCGCCGGTGGCACCACCATCGCTGTTCTCAAGAAGCTGGTGGAAGCGGGTAAAATCAACCCCGATGAAAAAACTGTGGTCTACATCACGGGCAACGGCCTCAAGACCGTTGAAGCGGTACAGGGTGCGATCGCAGAGCCCTTCACCATTGAGCCTAAGCTTGAGAGCTTTGAGCGTGCCCTAGAGCGCGCTCAGACCCTAGACCGTCTTGAATGGCAGCCTTCTTTGGTTTAGTTCACGCCAGTTTTAAGGGTGTACTGTAGGGGTTTGGAAACATAAACCCCCTACAAGATTTTTCATGATGGTAGAAATTAAGGAAAGCCTGCGGTTATGTCCGTCAAAGTTTTGATTCCCACCCCGCTTCAAAAGCTCACCAACGATCAGGCTACTGTTGAATGTCAGGCCAGCACGATCGCCGATTTGCTAGAGTCTTTGGAGGCGAACTCTCCTGGCATCAAGGCGCGTTTGTGCGACGATCAGGGAGAGCTGCGCCGCTTCGTCAATTTCTATGTCAATAATGAAGACATTCGGTTTCTAGAGGGCAAAAGCACCGCCCTCCAGGATGGAGATGAAGTCAGCATTATCCCTGCGATCGCAGGGGGTTAACCTTAGGACAATTAGTTAGGACAATTAGCATCCCAATTCCTATGTCAGAAGACACTAGCCCCACGCCGGAAGTTGCGCCAAAAGCAGCTAAGGCCACTAAAGCGCCTAAGGCAGCAGGTGACGAGCCTAAGGCCAAGGCCCCTAAGAAAGAAGCCTTGGAAGATAAGCCCTTTAAGGACTTCATTGCTCAGGACTATCTACCTGCCCTGGAAAAAGCTTTTGTGGCCCAAAATATCTCTGACCTAAACCTTTCCTTTGAAGAATCCCAGGTATCGGGGCGATGGCAGGAGGGACAAAGGCAGTTTACGGTCTATTTCCCTCAGGGCAGTATTACAGCCCAGCGTGCGTTTTCCTGCACAACGGGAGCAAGAGCCCCTAGCACCATTGAGCCGTTTCTGGGCGATGAGCGCAAGATTACCCTAGATCTACTTGTTTTTGGGGTCATTCAGCGGCTGAATGCTCAAAAATGGTTTGGCAATAATTAGCAGCTTGGTGAGTGGCCAGAGATAGGCTTGAATTTCCGGTATTCCTGAGGGGAGAAGTTGCTAGACTTTTTCACAGTTTTTCCTCATTCCAGGGACAGCGTAGAATAGAACGAGTATGGCGGGTGAGATTAGCCTAGATTAGACTGCCCTAGACTGAACTAGCTTAAATGTCGATAGATGTGATTATTGGCATGGTTACTCGAATGTCTAGTTTTGACATATCTAAGCGCATAACGTCTTCCCTCTTATCTTTCTAAGGCAATTCCGCCAAGCTGTTTACTGGCCTCAACTGTGGATCTGTCAACGCTATTCCCCTTTCCCCTGGACGAGTTCCAGCAAGACGCGATCGCGGCCTTGGAGTCCGAGCAGTCGGTGGTGGTGGTGGCTCCGACTGGTTCTGGCAAAACCCTGATTGGAGAATATGCGATCGCCCGTGCCCTTGCCCACGGCAAGCGTGTGCTTTACACCACACCGCTCAAGGCACTCTCAAACCAGAAGCTGCGAGATTTCCGGCAGCAGTTTGGAGCAAATCGGGTGGGGCTGGTGACGGGAGATCTGAGCATCAATCGAGATGCGCCCATTTTGGTGATGACCACCGAAATTTTTCGCAATATTCTGTACGGAACCCTCATTGATGACTTAGAAACAGCCCTAGTGGATGTGGAAGCCGTAGTGCTCGACGAGTGTCACTACATGAACGACCGTCAGCGCGGGACGGTCTGGGAAGAGTCTATTATTTACTGTCCGCCTCAAATTCAGCTCATTGCGCTGTCCGCCACCATTGCCAATGCGGAGCAGCTCACGGACTGGATTGAGTGGGTGCATGGCCCCACCCAGCTCATTTGCTCAACCTGGCGTCCGGTGCCGCTATGCTTTCATTTTGGTACCCATCAGGGGCTCTTTCCCCTGCTCAATCAGCAGCAAACAAAGCTCAATCCGCGCCTCAAGGCTATCCCATCCAAGCAGGGGCGATCGCGCAGGGGGGGGCGGAGTGCGCTCCCCGATCCGCTACTGGTGATTGGCGCGCTCCAGCAGCGGCAGATGCTGCCGGCCATTTACTTTATTTTTAGCCGCCGTGGCTGTGACCAGTCCGTGCTGGCTACGCGGGGACTTCAGCTCCTGACCGCCGAGGAATCCCAGCAGGTGAAGCAGCGCGTCGCTCGATTTTTGGAATCTTACCCAGACCTGGCGCGATCGCCAATTCTAGACGGCATCTACCGAGGGGTTTCTGCCCACCATGCCGGACTGCTGCCCGCCTGGAAGTCTTTGGTCGAGGAGCTATTTCAGGCCAATCTGCTGAAAGTTATTTTTGCCACGGAGACTCTGGCCGCCGGAATTAATATGCCGGCCCGCACCACCATTGTTTCTAGCCTGTCTAAACGGACAGATCTAGGGCATCGACTGCTGACGGCTTCCGAATTTTTGCAGATGTCAGGACGTGCCGGACGGCGCGGGATGGACACCATAGGCCATGTGGTCACGCTTCAAACGGCCTTTGAAGGCGCAACGGAAGCCGCCTACCTCGCCACCATTGGCGCGGATGCTCTGGTCAGCCAGTTTACGCCGAGCTATGGCATGGTGCTGAATCTTTTGCAGACCCACACCTTAGAAGAAGCCAGGGCGCTGATTGCAAAAAGCTTTGGGCAGTATATTGCCATGCAGCAGCTTGCCCCCCAGCAGCAGGCGATCGCCGACTTGGCTCAAGAAATTGCCACTCTGGAGCAAAAGCTAGCCAGCATTGATCTCAATCTGCTGGAGCAGTACAGCAAGCTTAAAGGCCGCCACAAAGAAGAACAGCGGCTGTTGAAAATGCTGGAGCATCAGGCCGATGAGGTGCGTCAGCAAGAGATTATGCAGCAGCTTCCCCAGCTAGACGTGGGGGCTGTACTCTCCCTCAAACGCCCCTCCTTTGAGTCCCATCCTGAGCTGAGCGAACGGGCTATTCCAGCGCTGCTGGTTGAGCTGCTGTCCGGGAGCGGCAAAGCGCCCCATTTCCTCTGTTTGCGCCAAGACAATGTGTGGGCAATTGCCACCTCCCGCGATGTTCTCACGATTCAGGAGACGCTGCCCAAGGCGATCGCAAGCCTGCCGCCTGTCCCAAAGGACTGGGCTATGAAGCCAGGATATACCCGCCCCGGCAGTCCTGAAACTGCGCCCGTTGCCCAAACGCTACCCCCTAGCATTTGGGAGCCTGCCCCTGAAGTTGTGGAGCAGCAGCAGCGCCTCCATGCGGTTCAGGCTCAGATTGAAGCCCATCCAGCCCACGCCACCCGCAAGCAGCACGCCGTCCTGCTGCGTCTGGAGCACCGCATCAAAAAATTGCGATCGCAGCACCAGGATCGCCAGGAAAAACTAGAGCGTCAGTCTAATCAACGCTGGCGCGATTTTCTCTGTCTCGTCAAGATCTTGCGGCTATTTGACGCCCTCAATGACCTTCAGCCCACCCCCCTCGGCAAAACCGCCGCCATGCTGCGGGGCGAAAACGAACTATGGCTGGCCCTGGCCCTGCGCTCTGGGGAATTTGAAGATCTTGCCCCCCATCATCTCGCTGCTGCCTGTGCTGCCCTCGTTTCCGAAAACAACCGTTCCGATAGCTGGACGCGCTACCCCGTCTCTCCTGCGGTGCAGGATGCCCTGGATAATTTGCGATCGCTCCGGCGTCAGCTCATTCAAAGCCAGCATCGGGAAGAAGTGATGCTGCCGGCCTGGCTCGAAACTGAACTCATCGGCATTGTGGAGCAGTGGGCGCTGGGCGCGACCTGGACGGATCTCTGCGCCAACACCAGCCTGGACGAAGGCGATATTGTGCGGCTGCTGCGACGCACGGTAGATTTTCTGTCCCAGATTCCCAATATTTCTCACCTTTCTCAAGCCCTGCGGCAAAATGCACGCCGCGCTGGACAGCTTATTGATCGGTTTCCGATTCACGAAATGGATATTTTTGAGCCCGTTCAGCCTAACCTTAGCGCCGAAGCTGAACTCTCCTAAGATCAAGAATCAAATAGACCCTGCGATTAAAATCGCGGCTACAAGAACAAAACCTGCCTTCGCAGGTTGAATTCCTGTATTAGTCCGCGACGGCGGACTTCGTTTTTGTAGGCGCGGTTTCAACCGCTCGCAAAAACTGTATCACGGCTAGCCCAACGCGATCGCCCTCTCAGCCTGAACGGTATTAGTCAACGCTAGTGGAATAAGCTGCACCGCGCAGGCCTTGAGTTCCGGCTGCTTTGAGTCTGGACAAGCTTCAGGATGCATGACTGCATTAACTTCTGCTTGATTTGCCCACAGCGAGCCCCAGTGCATCGGAGCAAAGACGGTACCAGGTGCAATACTCTCGGTTACGATCGCCGGAAACTGGGCGCTGCCCCGTCGAGAACGTACTTCCACCCAGTCGTCTTGGGCAATGTTGAGACGCTTGGCATCGCGGGGATGAATTTCTAGAAACGGGTGCGGGTGCATCTGCTGGATCTTGGGAATGCGCCCCGTCCGGGTTTGGGTGTGCCAGTGGCCATAGAGCCTGCCCGTGGTGAAGATATAGGGATAGGCATCATCGGGCGGCTCGGCCAGCCCACGGGAGTGATAGGCCGCAAATTGTGCCCGACCGCTAGGGGTCTGAAACTTGCGCTGGGTGTAGAGCCGCTTTGGCGGAGGGCAGTCTGACTCTAGCGTGCAGGGCCACTGGAGGGGGCCGTCCTGGAGGAGCCGCTGATGGCTCATGCCCGTCATGTCACAGGGGCGATCGCGGGTGATCTGCACAAACTCTTGATGCACTTCTGTGGCGGACTGGAAGGGGAATTTCTCGGCAAACCCTAGTCTGCGCCCCACTTCTGCAAAAATTGCCCAGTCTTCGCGGGCTTCTCCAGGAGGTGACTGAAAGGCTTCGCACAGGGTCACGCGACGCTCGGAGTTGGTCATGGTGCCCGTTTTTTCGCTCCACTGACCGGCCGGCAGGAGTAAATGGGCATAGGCTGAGGTTTCTGTGGGATAGTAAGCGTCTTGGTAGATGGTAAAGGGCGATCGCTTCAAGGCCGCCTTCACCCGCTCCAGATCGGGCAAGCTCACCAGCGGGTTCGTCGCGGCAATCCAAAAGAGCTGTACTTCGCAGCGCTCTAGACCCAGAATCATGTCCCACACCGTCCGTCCGGGCTGAGGCGCAATCTGACCCGCCGGAAACCCCCAAAAAGACTCCACCTCGGCCCGATGCTGGGCGTTGTGGATAAAGCGATACCCCGGCAGCAGGTGGGAAAGTCCCCCAGCTTCGCGGCCACCCATCGCGTTAGGCTGTCCGGTCAAGGAAAATGGCCCTGCACCGGGCTGACCAATTTGCCCGGTGAGCAGATGCAGGTTAATAATGCTGCGCACCTTAGCCGTCCCTTCGGAAGACTGATTCACCCCCATCGACCACATCGACAGCACCCGCTGAGCCTCTGCCCAATAGCGAGCCGCCTGTTCTAAGTCCGCCTGAAGAATGCCACACCGTTCTGCAACAGCCGCTGGCGGATAGTGTGCAACTACGCTTTGAAACGCCTCAAACTGCTCGGTATGGTCTTGAATAAATCGCTGATCCGCATAGCCCCACTCTAAGAGCAGGTAAGCAATCCCGTTCATCAGGTCGATGTCGGTGCCGGGGCGAATGGGGAGGTGCAGATCCGCCGCCTCTGCGGTGGGGGTGCGGCGCGGGTCAACCACCACCATTTTGACGGCAGCATTTTGCTTGTGGTGCTTCCGCAGACGGTTAAACACGATGGGGTGACACTCGGCGGTGTTGGTGCCAATCAAGAAGGCACAGTCCGTTTGCTCTAGGTCTTCATAGCAGCAGGGAGGGCCATCTGCCCCTAAACTCTGGACGTAGCCAGACACCGCTGAAGACATACAGAGCCGAGAATTGGCGTCAAAATGGTTGCTTTGCAGGCAGCCTTTCCAAAGCTTTTGGGCTGTATAGTAATCTTCGGTCAAAAACTGCCCCGAACCGTACATGCACAGTGCATCAGGCCCCTCGGTTTCTAGGGCAGCTTGAATACGGACGGTAATGGCTTCTAGCGCTTCATCCCAACTCACCTGTCGGAACGGCTCATCAAGGCGATCGCGCAGCATGGGGTACAGGAGCCGATCTTTGTCGATGGACTCTAGGATCGTGGCACCCTTTACGCAGACCATCCCTAGACTCGAAGGATGAGCGCGATCGCCCCGCACTTTCCAGTGTGCTGTCGCTTGAGCAGAGGCATTATCACTCTGAATGGGCACCACCTCTAATCCACAGCCTACCCCGCAGTAAGGACATTGGGTTTTGATGGGGGCAGGTTGTGTCGGCGTCGCTGGGGGGTGCGTTGATTGGACAGAGTCAGCCACGGTCTACCATTTTTTATAGGGTAAGAATTTCCCGTTCATCGTAATTTTGACGCGATCGCCCTTGGGGTCTTCGACTCGCTCGACGGCCATCTCAAAATCAATGGCGCTCATGATGCCGTCGCCAAACTCTTCTTGAATGAGATCCTTGAGGGGCATGCCATAGACCTGCATAATCTCGTAAAAACGATAGATCAGCGGATCGGTTGGAATTACGGGGTTAAGAGACCCTTTCACCGGATAGGCCATTAACCCCTTTACCACAGACAGATCTAGCCCTAGGGCAGTGGCTAGCTGCTCCGCTTCTTGGGCAGAGGCCGTCGCCTGACGATGAAGCAAGGATGCAACCCACAGCGGATCTCGTCCTAATTCCTGGCCAAGCTGGGCAAAGGTGAGTCCTTTCTCTTGCTTGGCGGTGAGTAGGATTTGGGTTAAGTCAGACATATTACTCTCAGACACCAATTACTTCCAGATATCGATTACTCTCAGACATCGATTACTTTCAGACATCTATTGCTTGCAGAAACGCAGCGCTTAGGTACACGACTTCCCAGCATTATTCTTTCCAGCGTTACTCCTCCCAGCATTACTCGTCGTCATCGTGGGCGTAACGGTTATAGAGGTAGTCAAGGGCATAATTGCGCAGGTTGTAATATTCAGGGTCTTCTAAGAGATGGGCGCGATTGCGGGGGCGCGCAAAGGGAATACTGAGTTCTTCCCCAACTTTGGCAGCAGGGCCGTTGGTCATCATTACGATGCGATCGGCCAAGAAGAGCGCTTCGTCAATATCGTGGGTAATCATTAAAATTGTGACGCGGTGATCCTGCCAAATTTTTAGCAGCTCCTCTTGCAGCTCCTCCTTGGTGATGGCATCCAGCGCCCCAAACGGCTCATCTAAAATCAGCACCTGAGGTCGAATCGACAGGGCACGGGCGATCGCCACCCGCTGCTTCATGCCGCCGGAGAGCTGACCGGGCTTTTTGTGAGCGGATTCCTCTAGTCCAACCATGGCCAGATGGTCTCTGACAATTTCCTTTTTTTCGGCCTTTGGCTTATCTGGAAACGCTGCATTCACTGCGAGATAAACATTCTCAAAGGCACTTTTCCAGGGCAGCAGCGCATAGTTTTGGAATACCACCATCCGATCGGGCCCTGGCTTTGTAATGCGGCGACCCTGAAGCCGCACCTCGCCCTCGGTCGGTTTCCGAAATCCGGAGATGGTGTCAAGTAGGGTTGTTTTGCCGCAGCCGGAGTGCCCAATCACACACACAAACTCACCTTCATAAACCGTGAGGTTGACACCATCCAAGACGGTGTAGTCGCCAGTTTTCGTGGGATAGACCTTGCTGACGTTTTCAACCACTAAAAAGGGGTCGGGTTTCAGGTGGGGATGCAGGGTTTGAGGACTGGCAAGGGCTTGCATAGGTCTGACTCATACAGGAACAACGGACGCGGGAGCTAGGCCAAGGGGTTAGCGGAAGGGGCTTGTGCAGAGGGCAGTGAGCCGTTAGGCTGCTAGGGTTAAGGGCGCATCAAGATCAATTTCTTGAATTAAAAGTTCGTGGGAAGTGTCGAGGCGGCGGAGGTAGCTCACCGGTTCGTCTGGATTAAACATCACGCCATCAAAAAGGGCAAAGGGGTCACGGTCTGGCTCAGCATCCGGCAGGCCAAGCTGACGGGCCGCCTCGCCATACAGGTCAATACGGCGCGTGCGCTCAATAATTTCAACCCAATTTTTCGGAAAGGGCGTCATGCCCCAGCGGGCAAGCTGAGTTAATATCCATAGCCCCTCAGCACGGCCAGGGCAGGTACTCTGATTCGCATAAAACTGATTGAATCGGTGAATGACTTCTGGCTCGGCGTCCTTTAGCTTCTGGTAGGGGTCAATCAGTCCAGGGCGGAGGTAGACAGGGTCTACCCCGACGTACTCTGGACGGGCTAACACTTCGAGTACTTCTTCTCGATTGCGCCTATCTTCGCAGTATTCACAGGCTTCAATGAGGGCTTTGACGAGGGCGAGGTGGGTTTTGGGGTAGCGGTTTATCCAATCTTCCCGAATACCCAGCACTTTTTCTGGGTGGCTGGGCCAAATGTCTAGGTCAGTGGCGATCGCATAGCCAACTCCTTCCTGAATCGCCCGCGAATTCCAGGGTTCGCCCACGCAGTAGCCGTCGATGTTGCCTTCTTTGAGGTTGGCGACCATCTGGGGCGGAGGAATCACGTTAAGCTCTACGTCGCGATCAGGGTCAATGCCTGCTGAGGCCAGCCAGTACCGCAGCAGCAGGTTGTGCATGGAGGACGGATGCACGATGCCAAACCGATGGGTTTGACCCGGATTGTTATCGAGATAGGCTTTGAAGTCACTCAGAGAATGAACCCCTTTGTCATAGAGGGCTTTGCTGAGGGTAATGGCGTTCCCGTTGCGGCTCAGCACCAGGGACGTCACGACGGGCAGAGGCGCTTTTTTATCTAACCCTAGGGTGAGGGAGAGGGGCATTCCGGCCACCATTTGCGCAGCATCTAGTCGCTGGTCGCGAATGCCTTCTACCACGGTTTTCCAGTTTGGCTCACGGGAGAGCGTGACTTGCTCTAGGCCATACTTGGCAAACAGCCCCTTTTCCTTGGCGATCGCTAAGGGGGCACAGTCCGTCAGCGGAATAAACCCAATGTCCAGATTGACCTTTTCGAGCCCATGCCCTGCAACGGCGATCAGCTGCTGTTTGCGGCGATATTTTGCGCGCTTCTGCTGATTGAGGAAGTAGATCATCTCATTGCGCAGACTGTAGTAGTTCGGGTGTTTAACCACCTCTAATCGCTTGCGGGGCCGTGGAATATTGACTTCCAAAATCTGTCCCACATGAGACTCTGGCCCATTGGTCAGCATCACCACGCGGTCAGACAGCAATAACGCCTCATCCACATCATGAGTCACCATCACGCAGGTTACGTTATTCTCCTGGCAGATCTGCATCAGGCGTTCCTGTAGGTTGCCCCGCGTGAGCGCATCCAGGGCACCAAAGGGTTCATCCAGCAGCAGTACCTTGGGCTTCAGCGCTAGGGCACGGGCGATCGACACCCGCTGTTTCATCCCGCCTGAGAGTTCCTTCGGTTTCTTGTCAGCAGCATGGCGTAATCCCACTAGATCAATATGCTGCTCAATAATCCCCCGCCGCTCCCCTTGAGGCAGCGCTGCATAGACCTTATTCACCCCAAGGGCGATATTTTCGCGAACCGTCAACCAGGGCAGCAAAGAGTAGTTCTGAAACACCACCATGCGGTCAGGCCCCGGCTTTGTCACCTGCCGACCTTCAAGCAACACTCCACCCTGGCTTGGGGCATCCAGTCCGGCCAAAATATTGAGCAACGTCGATTTTCCGCAGCCAGAGTGACCAATGAGCGTCACAAACTCACCTTGAGCAATCTTGAGGTCAATATTCTTGAGCGCAATATATTTCCCGCCATTCGACAGATTAAAAACCTTGTCAATGTGGTCAATCCCAACAAATACAGACATTCAGATTCTCCCTAGATAAAGCAGTGATTGCGATCCATCGATTAAAAATCTTGATTGAGTCAATCTATTTATCTTCAGCAACCACGAGCTGAGACACTAGACCCACAAAGCGATCTAGGAGTAACCCCACCAAGCCGATATAGATCAGCGCCAGAATAATCTCGCTAATCAGAGAGCTGTTCCACGCATCCCAAATAAAGAAGCCAATCCCCACCCCACCCAGCAGCATTTCCGCCGCAACGATCGCCAGCCAAGCCAATCCAATCCCAATGCGTAACCCAGAAAAAATATAGGGTGCAGCCGCAGGAAGTAAAATGCTGAAAAAATACTCGCGTTTTGAAAGCTGTAGCACCCTGGAAACGTTGCGATAATCCTGGGGCACTTGCTGAACGCCGACGGCTGTATTGATAATAATGGGCCAGATTGCGGTGATAAAAATCACGAAAATTGCTGAAGGCTCATTCTCTTTCAAGGCCGCAAGGGAAATTGGAAGCCACGCTAGGGGCGGTACAGTGCGCAAAACCTGAAAAATAGGGTCAATGGCCGAATAAATTTTGGCATTACTGCCAATCAAAATCCCCAGCCCTACCCCCACAATGGCCGATAGAGAAAAGCCAAGCCCAACACGCTGTAGACTCGCCCAGATTTGCCAAAACAAACCTTTATCCGTTCCGCCATTATCAAAAAACGGGTTGATAATCAGCTCCAGGGTATCGCTGAAGACCTTCGTTGGTGGGGGTAGAGCCGGCTTATCCCCCATACATAAGACTTGCCAGATTAGTAAAAAAGCGGAAATCGCAATAATGGACGGCACGATTTTTAAAAACTGCCCCTTGACCATTGACCCCAGATTTGAAATCCAGGTGGGGGAGTTGTTGATGCGGGAAGAGGAAGTGGCGGTCATAGTAGTTGTCTTAGGGGGCAAGGGCAAGATGACTGCATTGAGACAGATTGAGAAGTACCTCGCTGTAGCCGTTGTGACGACCAACAGCGAGGAATAATCCGGTGTTATACCTTCTTGATTTTTAGTGAACTGAGATAGGCCGCTGGATTTTCAGGATCAAACTTAACGCCATCAAAGAAGGTTTCAACTCCACGAGATGTGCTCGCCGGAATGGCTGCCTCTTGGCCAATGGCTTTTGCGGCTTCTTTCCACAGATCCTCGCGGTTAACCTTATCCACAAGCGCTTTAGTGTCCGTATCGGCTGGAAAATACCCCCAGCGAATGTCCTCAGTCAAAAACCAGAGATCATGGCTCTTATAGGGGTAGGATGCATTATCCGTCCAGTACTTCTGCATTAAATCCTGACTCTCAAACGAACGAACGCCCAAGTTGAACTTGCCGACGGAGCGATCAATGATGTCTTCAAATGGCACCTTAAACCACTCTCGTTTAGACAGGATTCTGCACATTTCCTCTTTATTTTCAGGCGTGTCGCACCAGATGGCTGCTTCTTGTACCGCCATCAAGAGCGCCTTCGTTGCCTTAGGATTTTTGTCAACCCAGTCAGCTCGCATCGCAAATGCTTTCTCTGGGTGGTCTTTCCATAGTTCACCTGTGGTTAGCGCACTGTAGCCAACTTTTTGGTTGACAGTTTGCAGCGGCCAGGGTTCGCCTACACAAAAAGATTCCATATTATTGACTTTGACGTTTGCGACCATTTGTGGTGGTGGCACCACAATAATGGAAGCATCGGTATCTGGATTGATTCCGCCTGCTGCCAGCCAATAGCGAATCCAAAGATCGTGGGTGCCGCCAGGAAAAGTCATGGCGCATTTGGCAGTCTTACCAGCCGCTTTAGCTTTGGCAAAGGGTTCTTTCAGAGGGGAGCTATCCGTCCCGACCTTAAGATCTTTGTAAGTATTTGCAAGCTGAATACCTTGACCATTCACGTTCAGCCGCGACAAGATGTACATCGGCACGGGTTTATTGTCTGTGACTTTTCCCGTGGTTATGAGGTAAGGCATGGGGGTTAAAATGTGCGCCCCATCAATGCCGCCCCCCTGGGACCCAATCACCAAGTTGTCACGAGTTGTTCCCCAAGAAGACTGCTTCAGGACTTGGACATCCTTCATGCCGTACTTTTCGTAATAGCCTTTTTCCTTTGCAATAATGAGAGGTGCAGCATCCGTCAGAGCAATAAAGCCCAGCTTGGCAGTGGTCACTTCGGGGGCATCACCCGCCGCTACATTCACCGCAGGAGTAGGGCTAGAATTTGACGAATTAGAACCAGAACTACAGCCATGCGTAACCAGTGCAGCAGCGGCCGTTACGCCAGAGGTAATCAGAAATTTGCGTCTAGACAAGTTAGACATAGGTAGATAAACGAGACTCCTCTCGGAAAATACTGAATGGGTAATGCTAATGCTGTCTGGAGAGACATTGAGAAATATTGCTCTAGATCCCTGAGGTCTGAGGCTCAGAGTGTCTCTAACAGTCGAGGACAACTCGACCGACGGGACGACCAATGCAGGTCAAGACGTAGCCTTGAGCCTGATCATTGGCATCTAAAGCCTGTGGATCCCCCTCGTAGGTAATCGACCCTTCGAGTAGCTTTTGCCGACAGGTTCCGCAGGAACCCGAACGGCAGCTACTGTCGAGGTCAACCCCTGCAGCTTCCGCCACGTCCAGCAAGAAGTCGCCTTCCGTGCAGTCAATGAGCTTGCCCGACTGGGCAAGGCTAACAATTGCAAGGCTGACGATCGCAGGGGTGGCGGGCGGGACTTCAACCGCCTCCACCCCTGGCTCAGTCCGTGGCTCAGTCAAGGTCGCAGTAGCGGCTTCAGGCATAGCCTTGGGCTGCGCCCCAAACTGCTGAATCAGCAGATCTTTTACAATGGGCTTGAGGTCTTCGCAGGGAATGCCTTTCATGACACAGGTGCCGAGGTGTGCATCCTTGCCGACGGTGCCGCCCATGTAGATATCAACCCCTTCCAGGGTTTTGCCATTTTTGCGAACCTTCGTCCCCATAAAGCCGATGTCAGCCACTTGAGGTTGGCCGCAGGAATTGGGACAGCCCGTCCAGTGCATCCGCACAGGGTGTGAAATATCTAGCTCCTGCTCTAGCTCTTTGACGATCGCCACGGCGCGCTGCTTGGTTTCGACCAGGGCAAAGTTACAGAACTGCGCCCCTGTACAAGACACCAGCGATCGCGCCAAGGGAGAAGGCTCAATGGAAAAAATTTGCAGCAGCGGCTCGCTGAGGAGGGCGCTGAGTCGAGACTCCGGCACGTTGGGAATAATAACGTTTTGCTCCACGGTGAGGCGAATTTCGCCGCTGCCGTAAACTTCAGCCAGTCTGGCTAGCTCCAGCATTTGGTCGGCATCCAGTCGGCCCACGGGGACATGCAGCCCCACGAAGCGCAGTCCGGCCTGCTTTTGGTTGTGAACGCCGATGTGATCCCGTTTGTCCCAGATGATTTCGTCCTTGGGGGCTGATTCCGCGAGGCTAAAGCCAAGTTGCTGCTCAACTGCGGCTCTAAATCCGTCTAGCGTCATGTCGTCAATGAGCCACATGAGGCGCGACTTTTGGCGATTGGCGCGAGGCCCATTGTCTCGATATACCACCAAAATGGCTGCACAAAGCGCCACGACCTGATCCGGCGTGACCCAGGCCTTCAGCGGAATGGCCGCATCGCATCGCTTGGCGGAAAAGAAGCCCCCCACCAGCACATTGAACCCAAACTGCTCATCCTTAAAGGCTGGAACAAAGGCAATATCGTTGATCTCCGCATGGACTGAATTATCTCGACAGCCAGCGATCGCAATATTGAACTTGCGGGGCAGATTAGAAAATGCTGGGTTTCCCTGCCCCTGATGGGTGATCATGTCCTGTACCTGCTGGACGAGCTCACGGGTATCGTAGAGTTCGCCTTCTTCAATGCCGGCCACGGGCGATCCGGTAATGTTGCGCACATTGTCCATACCAGACTGCATGCTGGTCAGGCCGTGGGACTGGATCTGCTCAAAAATGTGGGGCAGATCTTCAATTCGGATACCTCGAAGCTGAAGATTTTGGCGGGTTGTAATATCCGCACTGCCGTCTGAGCCGTAGCGCTGGATCACCTCAGCCAGCATCCGCATTTGGGCGCTGCTCATAATGCCGTGGGGAATCCGCAGCCGCATCATGAACTTACCGGGCGTGACCGGACGAAAAAAGACGCCAAGCCACTTCAGCCGATAGTCCCGATCCGATTCATCGATCGCTTCCCAGCCAATTTGCGCAAAATGGTTGAGATCTTTACGAACCTCTAACCCATCTTTTTCGGCCTTAATGCGCTCAAACTTATTGAGTTTTTCGGCAGTCTCTACAGCAGGGCTAGTCAAGACGGTATCCTCAAAGAGTTGTGGCAAAAAACTTTCGTGGTCAATTTTTTGTGATCAATTCGTGGTCAATTTTTGGTGATCAATTCTTAGCACCGCGAGAAGCCTCCAAGCAGGAACCTTTAAGCATGGCTCTGTGCAAAGCTGATGTTTTTTAACCTACTGGGGCTACACTTTGGCTTTAGTATCCTTTGCTACAGCTTGTAAAGAAACATGAAGAAAGCGAATGGGATTCATTCGTGAATTGCATAAGTCTTGTGTATGGGCGTCAAAGTCGAACTTTCTGCACTGCCCCGTCAAAATATAGATAAGACTGAAATTGGAATGGTTGACTCAATATTGCCTAAGGATTTAGAGCCTTAAAATGATGTTATTTTTAGACTTTGAATGTATTGATTGAAATTTATTAATTTAAGCGCATTGTTTTTTAAAACCCTGTGACTTCTATCGATTCCGCCCTGGCCGCATTAAAAGCCGGAGACTTTCAGTCCCGTTGGGAGATGGTCAAGGATTGCGCAGCCTTGGGTGAGGCAATTGTGCCTTCCTTGGTTGCCCTGCTGAAAGAGGCAGATACGGATGAAGAGCTGGCCTGGTTTATTGTCAAAATTTTGGGGACGTTCCGTGAGCCGGAAGCGGTTATAGCGCTCCTCGATTTACTCGACCCCGACCAGCCAGAAGACCTGAGTGCGATCGCCTCTGAAGTCTTAGCGGGGATGGGGGCTGAGATTCTGGAGCCCTTAGCTCCCCTACTGGAAGATCCCAGCCGTCAGCGCTTAGGGGTGAGGGCGATCGCGCAGATCAATCATCCTGAAGCAGTTCCCCGCTTGCTCAAAGTCTGGGCAGCCCAGCCAGCCCCTGAGGTGCGCCAACTGATTGTGGAAGCCCTGCATCCCTTTCCCGCTTTGAACACGATTCCAGTGTTTTTGCAGGCTCTCACGGACGAGAGTGCAAAGGTCAGGCAGGGGGCGATCGCTGGACTGGTGGCCTGCAAGAGTCTGGCTGGTGATGACGCTGCCCACAACGCTTGGGTTGAGGCTATGCTGCCCAGCTTAGGCGACCCCGTCCCAGCGGTTGCAGAGCAGACGGCGCGCGCGTTAGGGCGCTTTGCCACCGCAACGGCCGTTGCGGAACTGATCCAGAAGGGGAAAAATATCACCACGACCTCAGCCCTGCGGTATTCAATTATTCAGGCTTTGGGCTGGGTGGGGACACCAGAAGCGATCGAGGGACTCATCCAAATCTGGGAGGGCTTGAGTCAGCATCCAGCGCCACCCGAACCTTTGCTAAAGGAAATTTTGGTGAGCTTATCCCGGACGACTATCGCTCAGACAGAAGCAGCCCAGGCGACTGTGGCACTGCTGCGATCGCCTTCGCTCAAAGTATCGATCTCCCTGCAATCAACGGCTGCCTTTTGTTTAGGCAGACTGGGGATAAAAGCAACGCTACCGCATTTAATTGCGTTATTGGCCGAACCTGACTATGGCCTCAGACTTCAGGTCATTGCAGCACTGAAGCAGATTGCGCCAGACTCCGCCCACGCAGAACTTCTCCACCGTGCGGCAGATCCTGATATGCCGCCAAGTCTAGCTGATGGATTGGCGATCGCGCTTCAGGAATGGTAGCTGCATGACGAGATCGCTCACGACCAGAACAACACTGCCCAAAAAAACACTGCCAGAGCAACATTGCAAAAAAAACATTGAACTAATGCAAACACTAATTATCGTGAGTGGTTGCGGGTGATAGGATACAAGCCGTCTTCCCAATAGCGGCGCTCCTATGTTTCCCAAAACCCTGCTTGCAGTCTCCGGTGCTTTACTCACCCTCCTGTCTGCTCAATCTGCGATCGCTCAGTCTGTGCTCAACAAATCTGCGATCGACAAATCTGTGATCAACAAGTCGGTGCTAGAGAAAGTTGCTGCAACCGGAGTCTTAACCGCTGGTACCAGCAAAGACGCCTTTCCCTTTGCTTATGCAGATGCCAGAGGACAGCTCACGGGGTACTCCATTGAGATGCTGAGTCTGATTAAAAGTCAGGTCGAAAAAAAGGTCAAGCGCCCCGTCAGGCTAGAGCTTGTGGCGCTCGCGCCTGATGATCGCATTCCCAAGCTCAGAAGTAGATCCGTGGATATTGTCTGCGATGCGGCAAGCTTTACTTGGGAGCGCGACCAGGCCATAGACTTTACCGTCAGCTACGGCATTACAGGAACACGCCTCCTTGCCAAAAAGGGAACGCGCTCTTGGGAGCCAGCAGATTTAGCCGGACGCAAAATTGGAGCCCTCGCTAAAACCACCGGGGAACAAGCGATTCGCCAAGCCCAGCCCAAGGCTCAAATTGTGCTGCTCAAGGATCGGGCTGCAGGCTATCAAGCCCTGAAGGACGGCACCATTGATGCCTTAGCCGATGATGGAATTTTGCTGGATGCGTGGCTCCAAAAAACGGCCAGCAGTCAGCCCTCTAAACCGTCCCAACCCAGTGCCCAACCCAATCCCCAAACCTATGAAATTGTGGGTGCTCCGTTCTCGCGGGAAGGGATTGCCTGCATGGTGCCAGAAAATAATTCAGCATTCTTGGACACCGCCAACTATTCGCTCATTCGGTTTATGCAGGGTCTAATTCAGCAGAAACCGTTCTATGTACAAATCTTTGACCGCTGGTTTGGCCCCCAAAGTGTCACTCCCCTGACCGTAGACCTCAAAGGGCTCGTACTAGATACCATGCAGCAGGTACTAGATTCAAAACAAGCCATCCCAGAGAGAGAGCTTTAAGGGATATCTTCCAGCATCTTGTGCAAGGCTTCTTCCGTCAGGACTAGAATGCCTAGGGCTTGGGCTTTATCGAGTTTTGATCCGGCTTCAGTGCCGGCGAGTAAAAAGTCCGTTTTTTTACTCACAGACCCCGTAACTTTGCCTCCAGCCTGCTCAATGAGGGCTTTGGCCTCATCGCGCTTGAGGGTAGGGAGGGTGCCGGTAATGACGAAGGTTTTTCCGGCCAAGGGTTGGGGGCCGCTGGGCTGAGTTTGCTCCGCTTCGAGCTGTAGCCCGATCTCCTGTAGCGTTTCGATCAGGATTTGATTGCTGGGGACTCGAAACCAGTCATAGACAGACTGGGCAATTTCTGGGCCAATCCCAAAAATTTCGCCAATGGCGCTCTGTTCTGCAGCAGCGAGACTGGCCACACTGGGGAAGGCCTCGCTTAAGGTTTGGGCGTTGACGCTGCCGACATGGCGAATCCCTAACCCGTACAGCACCTTAGCCCAGGGGCGGCTTTTGGACTGCTCTAGGGCCACAATCAGCTTTTCTGCGGAGCGTTTGCCCAGGCGCTCTAGATGAATGAGGGTGTCGGCGGTGAGTTGATAGAGGTCGGCAACGGACTGGACGAGTCCTTGGTCGACAAGCTGATGGATGAGTTTTTCGCCCATGCCGTCGATGTCCATTGCGCCTCGGCTGACCCAATGGATGAGCGACCCTTTGAGGATAGCGGGGCACTGTGTGTTGATGCAGCGGGTGACGGCTTCGGCTTCGGGCTGGACGACGGGCTGACCGCAGGCAGGGCAGTGGGTGGGCATCTCAAATCGCTGAGCGTTGACGGGCCGCAGCTCACGGAGGACGCGCACAACTTCTGGAATGATTTCTCCGGCTTTGCGCACCACGACCGTATCGCCAAGGTGGATGTCTAGCTCTGTAAGGCGATCGCGGTTGTGCAGGGTGGCGCGGGAGACGGTGGTGCCCGCTAGCTGGACGGGGGTGAGTTCGGCGACGGGGGTTAAGGCTCCGGTGCGGCCCACGGACACCTGAATTTGCTCAATGCGGGTGGGGGCTTCTTCTGGGGGGTACTTCCAGGCGATCGCCCAGCGGGGCGCTTTTTGGGTAAAGCCTAGCTGGTCTTGAAGGTCAAAGGAATTCAGCTTAATCACCACGCCATCGGTGAGGTAGGGCAGGGTAAGGCGACCTGTTGCCCAGGTTTGATAGTAGGCTTCAACGTCTGCCAAGGAGGCACAGCACGCACGATTGGGGTTGACGCGAAACCCCAACTGTTGAAGTTGAGCCAGGGCATCCCACTGGGTGGCTGGGGGTGGCAGGCTGGGGCTTGCATTGGAGAGATGCAGGGTGTAGGCAAAAAAATCAAGCTGACGCTGCGCCACAATGCGCGAGTCAAGCTGGCGTAGGGTTCCGGCAGCGGCATTGCGCGGATTTGCAAAAAGGGGTTCTCCGGCCTCTTCGCGATCGCGGTTGATCTGGGCAAACACCGCCAGGCCAATAAAGGCTTCGCCGCGTACCTCTATCCAGTCCGGCGGATTTTCTAGGTTCAGACGCAGCGGAATAGCGCGAATGGTGCGGATATTAGGCGTAATGTCCTCGCCGAGCGCACCATCGCCACGGGTGGCTCCCCGCACCAGCAGACCCTTTTCATAGGTGAGGGCGATCGCGGAGCCATCAATTTTGAGTTCGGTAATGTACTCAACCGTGGCGGGGAGGTCAGGGTCTAGCCGCCGCCAGCGATCGTCCCAGGTTTGCAGATCCCCTAGGTCAAAGGCATTCTCTAGGCTATAGAGCGCAATGCGGTGGCGAACCGAGGAAAACCCCGCTGCGGGCTGCTCACCCACGCGCTGGGTAGGGCTATCGGGCAGCACAAGGTCTGGATGGGCCTGCTCCAGGGACAACAGCTCTTGGTAGAGGCGATCGTAGACGGCATCCTCCATAATGGGTGCGTCTTGAACATAGTAAGCATAGCTGGCTGCCTGCAGCAGTCGGCACAGTTCTATGACTCTTGCTTTACTCTCGTTGCTCACGACCGTCTTTTGTCTAGCCTCGCTCATCTGGCGTTTCACCGCTTACTACTATATTCCGCAACCGAAGGCTCGGCCCACCGCACCCCACCGAAAGCCCACTCTGCTCTGCCTTGCCGCAGCCCCCCGACTCATCCCAGTAAAAGTCATCGCCGATCGCCTCAATTTGGCTCAGCGTTCTGAAGGCATTGCCCGATAGAGTGATGTCTTTTACGGGTTCAGCCAGTTCTCCGTGGCGAATCATCCAGGCTTCCCCCGCAGAGAAGGTAAACATCTCGCCGTTGGTCATGCCCCCTAGCCAGTTGCGGGCATAGAGTCCAGTCTTGATGTCGGTCAATAAATCCTGCACAGGGGTGGTGCCGCGCCCAATCCAGGTATTGGTCATCCGCACCAGGGGCGGATACTTGTAGTTCAGGCATCTTGCATTGCCCGTGGGCGTTTCGCCAAGTCGGCCAGCGGTTTCACGGGAGTGGAGTCTGCCCACCAGCACGCCATCCTGAATTAATGGCGTAATGGTAGACGGAACACCTTCATCGTCGTAGAGATAGCTACCGCGATGCCCTGGCAGTCCCGCTCCATCATAGATATTGAGGGTCGGGGGGCCAAAGGTTTTACCCAGGGTCATGACCTCCAGGAACTCTGGGTTATCGTAGGCCATATCCGCTTCAGAGAGATGGCCAAAGGCTTCATGGACAAAGAGTCCGGTCAGGATCGGGTCAATGACGACGGTGTAAGTGCCACCCTGAACGGTGGGCAGGTCTAAGGCATGGACAGCGCGGTCTGCCGCCTGCTTAACTTGGTGCTCTAGCCCTTGGAGATCTTCAAATCCTTGACGAGAACCCGTGGTTTCCCGTCCGGTCTGAACGCGAGAGTTGTGGCGGGCGGTGGCGGCAAACCGCAGCTCCATATCTACGCTGGACTGCGCGAGGAGGGTTCCTTCTGAGGTGGCGTAGAGAGAATTTTGGAGGCGATCCAGGTAGCGGACGGAAACGGTGGCCACTCTAGGGGAAACGCTGTGCAGCACTTCCGCATAGCCTGCACAAAGCGTCTTTTTCTGGGCAATAGACACTTCCCGTGGATGGGTTCCCGTGAGCGCAAGGGGGACGCTCACCTGGAGCGGCTCGATGGGAGCCAAGGTGGTGATGGAGTCCCCCACCCACTTTGCAGCGGCGATCGCCTCTTCGATACGCTCCAGCAGGGACTCAATGCGGTTAAAGCTCGTAAACCCCCAGCCGCCGCGATGACAAACCCGAACCTGTCCGCCTAGGGTAAACTCTTCGCTCAGGGTTTCGGTTTGGGTGCCGCGCAGCAAAATGAGCGAGGATTCTGACTGCTCTAGGCGTATAGACAAAAAATCAACCTGAGCCGCGTAGCGCTGAATCAGGGACAGTACAAAATCCTGATAGTGAAGAAGGGGGTTAGGATCGCGGGGTTGGGGATCGAAGGGCGTGGAATTGGGGGAATGGGGATCGGAGGAATGGGGGTTGGAGAAATGGGACATGCGAGGTCTGCGCGTACATGTCTCATTTAACCCCATCCCCTGCCCCTAATACGCAGAACTGCCTGAGGGCGCTCTCAGATTGGGTCTGATGAGTCTGATTCCAAAATAGGCCGTACTCAATCCCCTGGGCGACGGCTTGGTAGGAGGCATCGATAATATTGGTTGAAACCCCCACCGTTGTCCAGCGCTCACGTCCATTGCTGGACTCCACCAGGACGCGGGTTTTGGCGGCGGTGCCCACGCTGCCGTCTAGTATGCGAACCTTGTAGTCCGTCAACTGAAACTCAGCAATGATGGGGTAAAACTGCACCAAGGCCTTGCGCAACGCCGCGTCTAGGGCCGAGACGGGGCCGTTCCCTTCAGCGGCCGTGAGCATTTCTTGTCCGTTCACCCAAACTTTGACCGTGGCGGTGGCAACACTACTGAAGTGATCTGAGAAGAAGGTCTCTGCAAAAGGCTCGGCACGAGGCTCTGATGGGGGCTCTATCTTGAGAGGCGCTGTATTGAGTTTTGAGTAATGTTGCTGACCCCGACAAAAAATGTCAAAGCCCTTCAGTTCAAAAAAGACGGGACGTTGCCCCAAGGCGTCCCGAATCAGCAGCTCAAAGCTAGCCTCAGCCGCTTCAAACTGGTAACCCAGGCTCTCTAGGTGCTTGAGCTGGGTTAGAATCTGGCGGCTGGCTGGGTTGGTTTTTTCGAGGTTAAACCCAAACTGATTGGCCTTCTGAAGCACGTTGCTGATTCCAGACTGCTCTGAAACCACAATCCGGCGATCGTTTCCGATCGCTTGGGGGTCGATATGCTCGTAGGTGGTGGCGTTGCGCTGGACGGCGCTGACGTGGATGCCGCCCTTATGGGCAAACGCCGATGCCCCGATAAAGGGTGCCTGATCATCAGGAGCCAGATTCACAATTTCGCTGACGAGGCGGCTGGTGGCGGTCAGGTTTTTGAGCTGGCCAGTGGTGATGCCGGGATATTTGAGTTTGAGCTGTAGGTTAGGAATCAGGGTGCAGAGGTTGGCATTGCCGCACCGTTCTCCGTAGCCGTTTAGGGTGCCCTGCACCATGCGGACACCCTGCTGCACCGCAATCAGCGCATTGGCTACCGCCATCCCCGCATCATTATGGGTATGGATGCCAAGCTGAACTTCGGGCGCGATCGCCTCTAGGGAGGCCAGCACCCCCTGAACGCTCGCTTCAATCTCATGGGGCAGGGTGCCGCCATTGGTATCGCACAGGACAACCCAGCTCGCGCCCCCCGCGATCGCCGCCTTGAGGGTTTCTAGGGCATAGGGGGCATTGTGCTTATAGCCATCAAACCAGTGTTCCGCATCGTAAATGACGCGCCGACCCTGGGCCCGCAAAAAGGCGATCGAGTCTGTAATCATCGCCAGATTTTCGTCCAGAGAAGTCTTGAGGCTATCTGTGACGTGGAGATCCCAGGACTTGCCAAAAATAGTGACCCAGCGCGTCTGAGCTGCCAAAACAGGGCGAAATAGCGCCTCATCAGCCGCCAAAACGCCAGGGCGACGGGTCGAACAAAACGTCACTGCCTCCGCAGTCTGGAGGGGTGACGTCTGAAGTCGCTCAAAAAACTGCGCATCCTTAGGGTTTGCCCCAGGCCACCCTCCCTCAATAAAGGGGATGCCCAGGTTATCCAAAAGACGAGCAATTTTGAGCTTATCTTCAACGGATAGGGAGATGCCCGCCTGCTGCGCGCCGTCTCTCAGGGTCGTGTCGTAAAAGCAAATCTGTGGCAGGGAGGATTGTGACAGGGTGGATTGCGGCAGGGTGGATGAATAGGCATCCATACTCATGGCTTAAACGGTCGGTAGGGGAGGTTTAGAGCTTTTGTATTCAGTGACGGCGTCAAAATCTGGCGACAGCGTCAAAGCATCACGCCCTATAGCCTAGCAGCCCCTACCCATCCTTCGTCTAACGTTGCTGCATATTTAACGTTTCTTGCAAACGTTTCTTGCAGTCCGCTACTTGCGCTTGTTTCATTTGCGCTTGGTGTACTTACGCTTGTTTTCCGCTAAATGCTTCTCTCTAGCGGGCAGCCACAGGTTCTTCAAAGCTAGGGGCATAGGCCTGAAGCAGCGTGCTCACTTGGCCCAAGAAGTCGGATTCTTTGGTGGGCGGTGCGATCGCCTGACGCTCTGGGTAAAAATCAGGCTGGTCTAAGTTCCGCCCAATGGCAGCATCCACCTGTTGCGCAATCAAATCCTTTAGCTCCTGCTGAGCGCGCTTACGCTGATAGTTTGCACCTTCTTCGGTGGTGGCGTAGAGCGGTGGAAGACGGTTGAGGGCATAGGCTGCAATATCTCCTAGCTCCAGGGAAGGGCGTCCATTTGCCTCAAGCTCTGCTGCACGGGTAATGGCCTCAGTAAGCACCAACTCTTCCATCACGTTGATGAACTGCTTGCGAGGTACCGCCACTACCTGCCCCGTCAGTAGCGCACCCATCAGCTTGTCTAAAGCCTGGTACTCATTAATATCTAACTCGGCTGCGTTATCACAGATCCGTCCAACTTCGGCTTCCATGCTTGGAGTGAGGTAGCCATTTTTGAGTGCGAGTTCAACAATTTCTTGAATAGTCATCTGCCTTTCCCCTCGTGCTTACAGACTTGCTTATGTCTAGTCTGCCCAGGTTTCTTCCCAAACCCAAAAGTGTATCCAAAGAATTTGCCATCGTAGAATTTCCCATCGTGCGCTTCTAGATCGTTGGTCCACGGCGCTCTTGGGAGCGGATATTTTAGGGCCATTCCTGAGATTTCTCATAAAACTCAGTAAAGTGAGAGTGGGGGTTTAAGGCCTGACTGCACTTCTCTCCAGCGCTTTTCTCAGCGCCGTTTCTAGACTATTTCGCTACCCTATTTCCCCAATTTGGATTGGCCCTGTGCAAGAAGATGCCCGACTGATTCTAGATTTAGTCACCGTTTTGGGTGCCGCTGCCGCCTGTGGCCTACTGGCCGCCCTGTTTCGTCAGCCTGTGCTGCTGGGCTACTTGCTGGGGGGGATTATTGTAGGACCTTCAGGGCTGGGGCTTATTAAAGAGCTGGTGCAGGTTGAAACCCTGGCGCAGTTTGGCGTCGCGTTTTTACTTTTTACCTTGGGGGTCAAATTTTCCCTGAGTGAGCTGAAAAAGGTACAGGCCATTAGCCTGGGAGGCGGCGGGCTGCAAATCCTGCTGACGATCGCCGTTACGGCCTTAATTTCCGTGGGGGTTGGCTGGGTGACTTCTGCACCGCAGGGGATTTTTCTAGGGGCCGTGCTGTCTCTCTCGTCAACGGTGGTGGTGCTCAAGTGCCTCAGCGAGAATGGGGAATCAGAGACGCCCCATGCCCAGGTGATGCTGGGCATTCTGGTGGTGCAGGACTTGGCGGTGGGGCTAATGCTGGCCATTTTGCCGACCCTCGACCATTCTCCTAGCGAAATAGGGGTGGCAATTGGCTGGGCGCTTTTCAAAATTGCGCTGGTTGGGGCGGGGGCGACCATTGTGGGGGTATGGGTGCTGCCGCCGCTGCTGCGATTTTTAGCCTGGACGGAGAGTCGGGAGCTTTTTTTGCTGGGCGTTGTAGCGTTGTGCCTCACGATTGCCCTGCTGACCGAGCATATTGGCCTGTCGATTGAAATGGGGGCCTTCTTGGCAGGGCTGATGATTTCGGAGGTGGAGTATGCTGACCAAACCCTGGCCTACGTGGAGCCGCTGCGCGACATTTTTGCAACGCTCTTTTTTGCGGCGATCGGGATGCTGAT
>JAKRSB010000143.1 GCA_022402525.1 Thermosynechococcaceae cyanobacterium MS004 | reverse complement strand
TAACGTGAGTTCGACAAAAAACAACCGCCCCTCATCCTCCCATCCTCCTTCTCCCCAGGGAGAAGGAGGGGCAATGAAAAATCAAGCTTCTTAAGCCCCTCGCCTTTGGGAGAGGGGTTTGGGGTGAGGGGCTTCAAGGGCATCGTCGAACTCACGTTAATCTAAGAAACGATCCAGCGCAGCCTTTAGTTCTGCAATTTCTACTTCAATATTGCCGGCCTCTGTTGCTCTGGCAACGCACTCCGTAAGGTGCTCATCCAAAATAATGCGAGCTACTCGATTGAGCGCGCCCCGCACTGCAGCAATCTGCACCAGTACGTCTGGGCAAGGGCGGCTCTCTTGCACCATGGTTTTGACGCCGCGAATATGGCCCTCAATGCGAGACAGTCGATTCACAATGCTCCGCAGAGATTCCTCACTATGGACATGGGAATGGGTAGCTTCATTGGCCTCGGATGTAGGGTCCTCGTGGTGATGGTGAGAGGCTTGGGGCGAATGGGAGTGAGCCTGTGTTTTATCCACGAGAATCATTTAACGCAAAGGGCGATTCATCAATAATCTTGATCGACAATTCATTCAGTCGTAAGCATCTCAATCGTAAGCATCAATGCTAACTGACTGACAAAAATTTGTGCATGGCGGCTGAAGCCGCAGTGACAAGCATAAAATCCACGAAGGCGAGCTGCTAGAAGCTTTTACACATTTAGTTTGCTTAGCGATGATGCTTTCTGTCAATCCGGCAGTTTTTAGATGAACTGCCATAAAAATTGCCGTTGTGCTAGGAGCCAACGGCAAGGCCTATTCAGGCAAGGATATCAGGGCTAATCTCGCTTTCTAATGCCATCAGTACGCGGGCTTAGAGGCGACGCAGGTTGGGATAGGCTTCCACCACATCGTCTGCGCTCAAGGTGTCACCATCCGCTTGGGGTGTCCACAGCACTCTCATGGCGAGCAGGTTTTCAGCGCCCACTGCGCCAAGCTGACCGAGCGATCGCTGGACATCTTCCGCCGACTGAATTTGGGGCAGATTGAGTTTACCCTGAGCAGCCACAATCAGCGTGACCACAATATATTCACCGGGGGCTTGGGCCAACTGACTCTCGGCATTATTAGCAGCTAGGGTTGCCGTTGCTGCCTTTTGACGCAGGGACCCATAGTTGGAAAGGGTTTCTTCTTGGAATTTGCCACGCTCGGAGAGGGTGCGTCGGTTAAATTCAGTCTCTGCGGAGAGTAGACGGGTTTGCTGACCTTCGGAACTCCCGTAGACCCAGTATTCAGGGTGGCGCAGGAGGGCGAGGGTTGTTTCTTGCAATGCTTCTGCTAAACCTGCGGAGGAGCTGGTGTTGGCAGAAAGGGCGATGCGATCTAAGTCACTCTGTAAAGAACGTGCCTGGGACAGTAGCCCAATCTGGAGCGTATTAATAGAGGTGGGAGGATTGGTTAGATCTTGTTCGCTCATGCCGCCTTCCCCGTTAGAGGCTTTGCGGAAGGCAGAAATCAAGAAGTTGGCGATCGCAATAAAGATCAGAATGCTGAATAGAGATCCGCCACCGCCAAAGAAAAAGGGCAGCATGAACGGAAATCCAAATCCACCGCCAAATCCGCCCCCTGGATAGCCATACCCAGCAGGGCCGCCGCTTCTTGGAGCCATACGAGGTGACATCCGAGGCATGGGGCGACTAAAGCTCCCGCCACCAAATCCGCCCCCCGTTTTGGCCGCTAGGGCTGACCCCGCTTGGGAAAAGACAAGGGCGACCACGAGCAATAGGGCAGCACAGGTTCGCGCGAAGGACTTGAGGGTTGAAAAACGTGTTTTATTCATGATGCTTCAGGGTGCTCGATTGCGCTTACTGCATTGAGGATCTAGATCCTCAAGGATTCAAACTTAAGGATTTAAGCTTAAGGATTCAAACCTAAGGATTCAAACCTAGGAATTCAAACTTTTCTCTAGTTTAGCGCTGCCCCTATTCCTGGAGCACAACCAACTCAGGCGGATTTCCGTATGGCTAGTGGATAGGTGGCGAATGGATAGGTGGCAAATGGATAGGTTAAACCTCGTGCAACAGACCACGCGCTTAACCGCCGCCGACGATGGTGACAATTTCTAGGCGATCGCCCTCTTGCACCTTCTGCTGCTCCCAAAACTGACGATGTAGGATCTCGCCATTGTATTCAACTGCAATCAGCCGAGGGTTGAGGTGAAGATGCTCTAAGAGCTGCGGCAAAGTGAGTCCTGCCGGATAAATGTTTGAGTCTCCATTAATTAGGACAGTAACTTGGCTGAGCAACATCCTTTCTCTACTCCAGCATTTTCTGCATTGCGGTCTGTAAATCATCCGTGAGCTTCAGGACTGCTGCACGGGCGCTACGGCGATTCTCTTGATAGTGGGGAAGCCGTTCTGTGACGGATAGCGGTTCTCCAATGGTGATGCGGACTCGTCGTTTGCCAAGATCAGGCAGGGGCTTAACTTCTTTGGTTTCTAGCCAAGTGGTGATCCGCCATAAAATCGTCAGCACTTCAGCAAAGCGATCAGCGGAGGGCTTTTGAATAATGTAGTCTCCTGTAACCACCGTCAGCCGCTCAGCGAGGCGCATGTGCCAAAGGGCTAAGCTGGCTTCCTCTGCGGCCCAATCGGCAAGGCCGCGCTCTAGGGGAGAAAGCTGGTTGAAGTCTTCTCTAAAAATGCGATCCCATCCGGCTTGCTCTAGGCGACGGCAGCGATCCACAAAAGATCCTTGGGGCTTGGTGCCGAGGTTTTTTTCAGCAACCTGCAGCGCTGCCTCAAGATGCATCTGAAAGCGCTGGGTGAGCTGCTGACTGCGCGTTTGGCTCCCTTCAGGACAGGCTTCTAAGGGGGCAAAGGTTTGGTTGCAGCACTGCGTATAAAACTGCTCGGTCATGTCTAGCAGGCGTTCCGCGACGGTAAAGATGCGGCCATAGAGCGCATCTGCTTGGCGATCGCTCAGCAGGCCCGCAGGAAGACCGGGCTGCTTCAGTCCACAAGACTGCTCAATGCGGGTCAGCATGTCCTCCAGTTGAGGCCAAGGCGGCGTGATATAGCTATAGCGAATCCCAATGGGCAGTACCAGCGTTTCTTCAGGGCGTCCAGCCTTCTGGAGATCTTCCGCACACCAAAAACCAAGCTGTGCAACCCCTGGCTCTAAGGAATTCATTAGCTCATTATGGTCATTGGTGCCGCCTTCGGGGGCGGCAGATAGCAAAAATTTGCCATTTGTGAGCAAATCACGGGCGGTTTTAAGCCCTAGGCGATCGGCTTTGCCCCGCAGAATGGGTGTCCCGCCCAGTCGTGGAAACAGCCAGTTGACGAAAGACCCTGCCCAGAGTGAAATACCGCGATCGTAGATAAAGTGGCTATGGACTGGCGAGGCCAGCTTGACTCCAAATCGTCGAGCCGCTTTGGGCACGAGATGCCAGGTCAGATAGGCCATTGTAAACGGGTCATCAATGGTGGGGTGGCGAAAGGCCACCATGATGCGGACCTGTCCCTGCTGAAACTGCTGGTACAGATGCACAAATCGCTCTAGATTTTGCACATCTGCGGCCGTGATTTTGAGCTTAAAGCGCATCCAGGCTGGCAACACGGCCCGAATTGCCTTAAAAACCCAAGGATTGAAGGCTGGGGGCAAAAAAGCTAAGGGTGGCTGCGCTTGTCGAATTGCGTTAGGCAAGTTTAGTCTCCAAAGCTCAGACAAGCTCAAGCAGGAACGGGCTTATAAGGCTGAAGTCCGCTCATTTATTAGAAGATGAACAGACCCCACACTACTCCTATGAGAATACCCTGAACCCTTGATTTAACCGTGAGGCAGTATGACACTCTGTGCATTGCCTCTAGTGTCCATCGCCTCTCCTACAACGAGACTAGTAAAAAGAGACTAATACGACGAGACTAGCGTGATGATTACACCGAGTCAGCTAACGTGAGTTCGATGATGCACTTGCAGCCCCTCACCCCAAACCCCTCTCCAAAAAAAAACGAGGGGCTTAAGAAGCTTGATTTTTCATGACCTCTCCTTCTCACCTAGGGCGAAGGAGGATGAGAGGATGAGGGGCAGTTTTTGTCGAACTCACGTCAGTTAAGTACCTGCTTGATTTGTCTCTTGAGGGAGGATCTGGTTAAGCTCAGTTTATCGGTTTCCACTCAAGTCAGACTTTGTTCTTGTAGGCGCGCTGTTCTTGTAGGGGCGCTGCCGTAGCCTGTCCGCAAGACTTAATTCAATTCTGGCTTCAGAAACCCTCGAACTGTCAGTCAGTCACCAGATCGTGCTAAGTCGCTTGGCCCGATTCTACCCCTAGGGGGTTCCCCGTATCCTTTCATCTCATTGAGCCATCTTTAAGCGGGCCAGGAGGGATTCGAACCCCCGACACCGTGGTCCGAAGCCACGTGCTCTAGTCCACTGAGCTACAAGCCCTTGCGCTTTGCCCATGCTATCAAAGATTAGAGACTTTACGACGGCTTAAGCGTAAAACACTCCATCCCAAAGATTTAAGCTTAAAGCCCTTACTTCGACGAGGACTTTTCCTTGGCGTCTAGTTTCCCCTCAACCTTGGCATTAAAGCCATACACCTCACGGGTACCTGCATAGGGAATGAGGGTAACTTGCTTTTCATCCCCTGGCTCAAAACGCACAGCTGTTCCTGCCGGAATATCAAGCCGCATCCCCCGTGCCGCCTCGCGCTCAAACTGGAGTGCGGCATTCACTTCATAAAAGTGAAAGTGTGACCCAACCTGTATCGGGCGATCGCCTGAATTGGCGACGGCCAACTGCACTGTAGGACAGCCCGCATTCAGCTCAATCTCTCCTGCTTGCACAATGACTTCACCAGGAATCATGCTCCATCTCCTTATCAACTAATCCGTATTAACTAATCCGTATCAACAAAAAAGTATTTCAGGGCGCGATCGCGTTCGTATTGGGAATTTCGTACTTGGGCTCTATCCTTAACGAATCGGTTCATGAACCGTAACCAGCTTTGTGCCGTCGGGAAAGGTTGCCTCCACCTGCACATCATGGATCATTTCAGGAATGCCCTCCATCACATCGTCCCGACTGAGCAGGGTTGTACCGTAGCTCATGAGATCTGCAACGGTTCTTCCATCGCGTGCGCCTTCTAGAATCGCTGCCGAGATGAGCGCCACTGCCTCTGGGTAGTTCAGTTTTAAGCCTCGGTCTTTGCGCCGCTCTGCGACGAGTGCTGCGGTAAAAATCAAAAGCTTATCTTTTTCTTGGGGAGAAAGCTGCATCCAAAACCTCTCTAATGTGATGCTTTCTAAACTCTAAACTTGAATCTAAACTTGCCAAACACGAGGCAAACAGGCCGTCTGCCCTAACGCATAGAATCGTACATCATTCCAAACTTGCGTAAACCATGCTCGTACTTCTCTAGTGGACGACCCTCGATAACGACACACTATGCCCTGCTGAATGCGCGATACGCCCATTTCCCCAGTCCCGCCCCAGCGCGATCGCAATTGCTCCACCAGGCTTTTCTCGACGGGCTGACCCACCCAGACCAAGGTTCCGATGACTGGACAGCCGCCTAAGGCGTGGGGATGATTCACGGTGTTGGGGCTGCCCTGGAGCCGCTGCCGATCAACCCAGAGGGGAACGCCCGCTTGCCATACTTCACTGTGCGATCGCCACTGCCCCTCCAAAAACTGCTCGCCCCGTGCTGTGCGGCCCAGGCGATAAATATCCCAGCCCAGCCAGCTCGCGCCATGCCCTAGGTTCACCCGCAGCGTTTGCTTAAACTGGGCCTGGTTAAACAAAATGGTCTCTTGGGGCAGCCACTCTAAACAGGCCCCTTCCGCAATGTTGAGGGTAACGTTCTGCTCAGTGGCTTGGGTGAGGGTGCGATAAATTTTGCTGGCTGCTGCAGTGGTCACAACCGCCCGTGCCCCTGGTTCCAGAGAAACGTCGTAGGTCAGGCGATCGCCCCCTACCATGCCGCCCGCCGTATGAATTAAAACCGTGTGGCAAATGGCTTCAGACTCTGGATAAAAAGGACGCTGCACCTTAAGCGGAGCTTGGTGCCAGCTACGATACAGCCGCGTTTTGTGGTCAGGTTTATCGTAGTGAAGCCTGACGGCTCCACACCATTGGGCGGATAAGGTTGCTGCCTCCGGTATGGTCGCTTGGGCATAGACTGCTGGCGAAGTTTCCTGGGGATGAATGGACATGGGGTTATGGATACATGACGCTGATACTGGTCGATGATTTTTAAAGCGCTAGCGCTAGGTTGCCCGCAGTAAATTAACAGTAAATTAGCAGCAAATTAGCTCAAATTCTTACTGAGTCAGGCATTTAACGATTCTTGAAGGCTCACTGGGAATTCATGGAGCACTCATTTTGAAACATTGGTATTTCTACGGTGAAGATTTAATCCTGAATATGTTCATCCTAAGAGGGAAGATAGGCGCATTTAGTGGTTTAGACTACCCCTCACGTTGTTTTTAGGCAATTGATTTTTGGTCAATGGCCCTTTAGACAATTGGCTTTTGGAAGAAATGCCCTATTTTTTCCCAACCCCTAGACTGAATGCACCATGACTTACAGTCCCACTCACGCTCCCAACGCTGCGCCTGTCGCTCCCGCGCCACCAGGTCAATATGCACCAGCCAAGGTGCTGCACAAGCTGCTGACCGAGGGGCAGTCGGGTCGCTTGATTCTTTCAGACCCTAATGACGCTTCGGTGCAGTGGTGTGTCTACTTTGGCGGCGGACAAATTCACTTTGCCGGCAGCTTGATGGGGCAGCAGGAGCGCTTAACCTACCTTTTCAATCGGGCTGGCGGCGGGGAAACACCCAAGGTTGAATTTAGCGGATCTTCAGACTATCAGATGGTCTATGACTACTGGCGATCGCACCGCCTGCCCCTCAACGGTCTGCGCGAAATCTTAAGTACCCTCACCCAAGACGCCCTCGTTCAATTTTTGGCTGTTCCCCAAGGGGTCATCAAGTATCAATCTAGCATTGGCCTCGATCCGCTGCTGCTGTCCGTTCCGTTTCGGCAGCTTCTGATGCCGATCCGCGACACGATCTCTCAATGGGGTCAGCTTAAGGCCGATGTCAGTTCACCGTTTCTGCGTCCACAGCTCGACGACTATGAAGCCTGTCTCAAGCTGGTCTGGAACGATAATGAGCTCTGCCAGCAGCTCCAAGAAGTCACCAGTCTCATGAGAGACAACCTCACCATTTATGAAGTTGCAACTCGGCTTTCCGTAGATGCCCTGACCGTCTCTCGATTTTTGCAGCCCCTAGTGCAGTCCGGCGGCGTGAGTTTTAACCGCTATCAAACCCCCAAGGTTGCGAAACGCCCCACGGTGGTTTGTGTGGACGATAGCCCCACGATTCAGCAGTTTGTCAAACTTTCCTTGGAATCATCGGGCTATAGCGTCCTGTCCTTTTTAGATCCAACCCAGGTCATTGACCAGCTGAGAGCCGAGCAGCCGGTCGTGATCCTGATGGATATTGAGATGCCCAGCATGGACGGCTACGAGCTGTGCCGCATGGCGCGACAAGTGGAGACACTCCGTCCTGTCCCCATTGTGATGCTCACCGGTCGGGAGGGCATTATTGATCGGGTGCGCGCTCGGATGGCAGGCTGTACAGCCTATCTCACGAAGCCCTTTAATCCCAAAGAGCTTCTCGAACTGGTTCAAAAGCTTGCTCAGTCGCAGCCTGCTTCGTCCCTTTAGCAGAGCCTCAACAGACTCCAACAGGCCCAAGTTCTAGCAGCCCCAGGACTAACCCGTATTGCGCATTCCGGCAGCAATGCCGTTAATGGTCAGGAGCGCGCCCCGCAGCAGTTCAGCCTTACTGGTGGTGGGGCCAAAGGTGACGGCATTCTGATTTTGCCGCAGTCGCTTGAGCAGGAGCACCTGTAAAAAGTTGAGCGGTACGATGGTCCCGTTCCGCAGTTGAACCGATCGCTGTAGGCTAGGGTCGCCATCCAGCAGACGCTGATGCCCCGTGATATTGAGGATGAGGTCGCGGGCTAGGTAGTATTCCTGGGCAATTTGGTCAAACAGGCGCTCAAAGCGCTCCACATCTTCAGGATCGCTGAGCTGGTGGACGTAGTGGTGCCCAATCTGTAGGTCTACTTTAGAGAGGGTCATTTCCACTTTGGAAATCACCATCTTAAAGAACGGCCATTTGTAGTAGAAATAGCGCAGCAGGGAGAGATGATCCGTTTCATTCTCATTTAGAAAATCATTCAGCGCAGTGCCCACGCCGTACCAGGCGGGCAGTAGAAAGCGACTTTGGGTCCAGCTAAAGACCCACGGAATGGCTCTGAGGCTATCGATGGTCTTTTTCTGCTGTACCTGGTTGGGGCGTCGGGCAGAGCGCGAGCTGATCTGAAGCTGGCTGATTTCTTGGATGGGGGTGACGTGGTGGAAAAAGTCAGCAAAGTCTTCTTGTTCGTAAATGAGCGATCGATACTGCTCCCGCGATCGCGCGGAGAGCTTTTCCATGATGTCGTGCCACGGCGAAATGTTGTCCATGGTGGAGTGCAGCAGGCTGGCCTGAATCACGGCGGTTGTGATGGTTTCCAGGTTGTAAAGCGCTAGCTCAGGCAGGGCGTACTTAGAGGCCACCACTTCACCCTGCTCGGTAATTTTGATGCGGCCATTAATGCTGTGACCGGGCTGCGCCAAAATTGCTTCGTAGGCTGGGCCGCCCCCACGGCCAACGGAGCCACCCCGTCCATGAAAAATTCGCAGGACAACGCCATATTTTTCTGCTGTTTGCTTGAGGCTTTGCTGGGCTTTATAAATTTCCCAGTTGCTGCTCAAAAATCCAGAGTCTTTATTGCTGTCTGAGTAGCCCAGCATCACTTCTTGCAGGACGGCGGGGGCCGTTTCTTCCCTGGAGTTGTCCTTGGGGTCTTTCGCAGCGGCGATCGCCCCTGCCTGAGACGCTCCAGCATGAGCGGCCAAATAATTGCGATACAGCGGCAGGTCAAAGAGCTCCGTCATGATGCCCGGTGCGCGCTTGAGGTCGTTGACCGTCTCAAATAGCGGCACAACCTCCAGGGTGCCGCTTCCCGTCGCCGGATCGTATAGCCCCGCCTCCTTCGCCAGCAGCAGCACCTCCAGCAGATCGCTGGCATCATGGCTCATGCTGATCACGTAGGTGCGGCAAATATCTTGCCCAAACTCTTCCTGAAGGCGACGGATCATGCGAAAGGTTTCAATGGTTTCCTGGGCGCGCTCGGAGAAGGGCAGCTCAGCAGGAATCAGCGGACGACGGGTCTGTAGTTCCGTGGCCAGCCATCGAAACCGCTCATCTTCCGTGAGGTCGGCGTAGGACTTGGGCAGAATTTGGAGGTATTCAATCACTTCCTGGAGCGCATCGGAGTGATAGGTACTTTCTTGGCGAATATCTAGCTCGACCAAGCTAAAGCCAAAAATATCCACCTGACACAGTAAGTTATCGAGGTCTCGACAGCTTAGCCCTGTCGCCTTCAGGTTCTCTTGAATGAGGCGCAGCTCTGCCAGAAATTCGTCCTTGGTGCGGTAAAAGTGGGGCTGTAGATTTGTTGCAGAAGGAGCCTGGGTGGCAGTTGGTACCCCAGTTGGCGCAGGAGATAAGGGGTTTTGAATGGTGATCTGCTGCTGGTTGCGATCGCAGGTATTTTGGAGCCGCTGCAAAATGTAGGTCAGCTTGAGGCGATAGGGTTCTTGCCGATAGCGAATGGCAAACTCGTTGTAAATCTCAGGCATCTGGAGCTGATCTTGCTCCAGGGATTCCAGCAAACTGGGCAGCACATCTCCCCAATGCATCGACAAACTCAGTAGCGTCACCAGCTTCTGAATAGAATCCATGTACTTCTCAAGCACCAGATTCCGCTGATAGCAAGCGGTCTGCCAAGTAATGGCCGGGGTCACAGAGGGGTTCCCATCTCGGTCAGACCCCACCCAGGAGCCAAATCGACAAAAGTTGTAGCGGGGCGGCTTTAGGGTTGGGAAACACTGCTGCAAAGAAACCGTGAGCCGTCGATGTAGTTCAGGAATTGCGTCAAAAATGACCGCCTTAAAGTAGTGGAGACTATACTCCACCTCATCCATTACCGTGGGCTTAAACTGGTGCAGCTCATCCGTCCGCCACCAAAAGCGAATTTCCTCCATCAGCTCTGCATGGAGTTCCGCAACTTCCCAGTCTGGCCGCGTATGGGCGGCGAGTCCGGCCTCAAGGCCGTCTAAGCGACCCAAAATCTTGGCAATGCGCCGCTGCTTGTCTCGGATGGTTTGGCGCACAATTTCTGTAGGGTGCGCGGTAAAGACCAGCTTGACATCAAGGGCATCGATCAGCTCCTGAATGTGGCGGGGTGGCATATTGAGTCCCCGCAACCGTGGAAACAGCCACGAAAACGTGCCCACATGCTTATCGTTCGCGGGGGACACATCGTAGAGGCTGCTCTCAATGCGCTCTTTTTGGCCGCTCCGCGAATCGGCAAAGTGGAGAGACTGGGGGGCGTGGGCACCGCTGAGCGCTGTTTCGGGCTTAGGGGCAGAGTGAAGGCGCGAGGGTACAGCACCATACCCCTCTGGGCGATGGGTGCGGACAATGCTGTCTTCTTGCTCGTAGTGCTGCTCAACGGTATTAATGAGCTGGAAATAGAGGGCAAAGGCACGAGCTGCCCGCACGGTTTCCTCTAGCTTTAGCTTTTCAACAATTTTTAAGACTTCCGTTTGCGGCACGCTGGGGGCTTGACCCTCCGGAGAACACATCGCCCGAAGCTGCTGGAGCAAATCCACAAGCTCCTGGCCACATTCTTCACGGAGTACCGCTTCAAGCAAATCTTCGATGACCTTCAGTCGATGCTGGAGGAGCGAATCAACGCTGTCAGTCGCAAACAGTTCTGTATTGGAGCGGTTTAGGGTAGGACTCATACGCAAAGATACACTTAGCCCAGTCGGCTTACTTGGATAATTCTATGGGCTAATCCCTGGGTTTAGGGGGCTTCCTAACGATTGTTTAAGTCTCAAGCCTTGAGCGCCCAATCATTACATAAGCCCTTCAAAGGTTCAAGATGAGTTTCTTAAAAGAGCAGGAAGAATCGCTTTCGTATGGTAGCGCTTCAGCCTTGGACTCATTCTGTACTGGGGAACACCTTCTTTCATCAATTGACGGACTTACTGATGGATAGGCCTCAAGGACAGAGTTCAAGGATAGGCCTCAAGGATAGGGCTGGATTTGTCCAGTGGAGAATTGCCGAATCCGACGCGCTCTGGCTTTAGGATTAAACTCGCCTCTGGGAGCATCACTCTACGCCAATCCATTTATGGAGCTGAAGCGAGAGTCGGTAGCTGGGGTACTGTCGAAGAAGGGTCAGCACGAGGGGCACCGTGCGATCGCGGTCTGTCCATTCTGGCTGCAAAAAGACTGGGGTTGCTGGCAAAAAGTAAGGCTGATACTGCGCGAGCTCTGTCCCATCGGAAACAACGAGCTTAATTTCATTGGCGCGTGTCCACATCTGGGACTGTACCGGATAGCGCGGACTTACGTGCTGTTTGGGGCTGAGCGTCACCCAGGCACTAGCAGAGATCTCTTGCCAAAAGGCCCCAGAGGTTTCGATCGCCACGCCCCTGCTGCTTGCCAGGACGGCATCCACCAGCGCCGAAAGCTGCGGATACAGAAACGGCTCACCGCCAGAAATCACCACGCGGGGCGACTTTAGCTCTGCCATCAGCTCCCCTAGCCCTCTAAGCTGACGCGGCAGGTCAGTTCCCCCATCTCCATAGCCCGTATCGCACCAAGGACAGCCCACCGGACAGCCTGCCAGTCGAATAAAGTCGACCGGCGTTCCTGACCAGTAGCCTTCCCCCTGAATCGTCTGCTGGAAGGTTTCATGGATGGGCAGGGTGAAGGCCTGTAGGGCGTTTTGGCGCGTCATGGCTGACCTCTCATGATTTAACCTCTCATGATCTAATCTCTCATGGTTGATCCTTTATAGCCGGATCGCAAAGCTCTGTTTTTGATGAAAGTCAGGCTGGGGGGCGCAGTGGGTGAGTGACCAGTAGGAGGCTGTACCGTCTTTGAGAAGAATGACCGTGGTGATCGCCAGCTCTAGCGGCACCGAGGCAGGCAGAATTCGCGTCAAGTCCAGGCTCAGATCTACGGTAACGTTGTTCGCCCTTGGATCTAGGGTTGTGCCAGTAAGCCGCACGCGAAAGGGTAATTCGTCCCAGGCAGGCTCGATTTGCATCCCTTGGCGATAGTCCTCAAACTGATAGACATTCCAGTGTCCTGCGGGAGAGAGGTTAAATTCCCAGTAGCGCGTTGAGTCCTGAGCGCCCAGGAAAAACTCAAAGCAGGTTGCTTGCCAAAGTCCATCCCTGCGAGCGGGTAGTGCAGACGGGCTAATGCTCACAACACCCTGCGGATCGCTCAGCTCATAGTGAAGGGTCAGTGTATCTTTTAGGCCGTCTTTTAGCTCGTTTTTTAGGCCGCTTTTTAGGTCGCTAATTTCTCGCTGCACCTGACCTTTTAGGCTAATCTGCGCGATCGCTTCATCCTGGGCAAAGGGAAGTAGGGTAAATGTGTGGGTCATTACAGCTCCTGGGCGCGTAGTCCCTCAATCAGGGAATTGAGCGCTGCCGCCTGGGCTTCGATACTTTCGGTTAGCTTAAACTGCACCAGCGCTCTCGCTAAATTATGCTCTGGGTGCTTCACCTTAAAGTAGACATTATTGGCCAGATAGTCGGCAAAAAACCGTAGCCCTAGCTCAAAGGCAATCAGGCGGATCGCGTCGTAAAGGTAGGCATAGTCGTAGGCGGTCAGGAACTGCCCCGCCTCTTGGACGTAACCCTCCAGCATGGCCTGGGCTAACTCAAGGTCAAAGTGAACCGCTTCCCATCGTTCTGTTTCTTCCCCCAGCGGGTTGCAGCCAGAACGCAGGCAGTCGCCAATATCGTAATGAATCAGCCCTGGCTTAACGGTATCTAGATCAATAATGCTGACGGCCTGCCCCGTTGTGGTATCCAGCAGGATGTTATTCACCTTGGGGTCGCCATGAATCGGCCGCAGCGGCAGCTTGCCCTCAGCTTTGGCCGTTTCTAGCACATGGGCCAAATCTTGACGCGCTTCAATAAAAGACAGACAGTACTTCACCTCTGGCGCTAGGCTTGCCCCTTGCAGATGGAGCCCACGGCTGAGCAAGGTATCTTGGTACTGCTTCAAGTAGCCAGGGGTAATGTGAAACCCCTCTAGGGTATCGGCTAGGGCGTTAGGGGGTAGGTCACTCATTAAGCGATGAAACGTCCCCAAGGCGTAGCCCACTTCCAGGGCGTGGGCATGATCCTGCACCGTATCCAGCGATCGCGAGGCTTCAATAAAGCTAATGGCTCTCCAAAACGAGCCATCCGTATCTCGCCAATAATCCGCACCATCCTGGGTCGGCAGCACTTTTGGCATTTCCCAGCGCCGCTCAGCCCCTGGATTTTCCTGAAGACGCTGCAAAACATGCTCGGTTGCAATGCGCATGTTTTGCATGACCCAGGTGGGTTCACTAAAGACCTGGGTATTGATGCGCTGCAGGACAAAGCGTACGGTGCTAGACGGATGTGCAGCGGCAGACGGGTCTAAGACAACCATAAAGGTGTCATTAATATTGCCATTGCCCAAGGGCTGAACCGCTTTGACTTGGTCTGCAAACTGGCAGGCTGCTTGATAGGGCTGAGTTCTAGTGTTGACGAAGGTTTCTATGTTTGGCATTGAGGGCTGCAAATCTGGGGTCACAAGTCAAAAATCTCCGCTAGATCCAGGACGAAACCAGGCAATACATCCTCCCCAGATAAGCAGATAGGCGATCGCATGGCATCCAGCGTGTGCAGAATCTCAACCCCTTTCCCTGGCCGATAGATTTCGACTTGTTGGTCTTTAGGGTTCAGGAGCCAGCCCAAGCGAACCCCGTTTTCGATATATTCCTGCATTTTGTCCTGCAGTACGACAAGGCGATCGCTGTGGGAACGGAGTTCAATCACAAAGTCAGGAGCTAAGGGCAAGAATCCCTCAGGGTTTGGGTTAAGGGCACGGAGTCGGTCTGAAGCAACCCAGGCAGCATCGGGAGACCGTATTGCTTTGTTAGGCAGAACAAAGCCTGTTGAGGAGTCAAATACGATCCCTAGACCTGTTTTGCGATTCCATAGCCCTAAGTCAAGGTTCAGGCTGGCGTTGCGTCTACCGGACTCCCACCCCGTTGGCGGCATCACGATTAACGCTCCCTGACTGGTTAGCTCAAGTCGAACATCCCGATTGTCCTGGCAAAGTTCACGAAACCGCTCTGGATCTAGATGGGTAATGGAGTCTAAATTCAATGTTAGGGCAGTCATGGAATGGCCTCGGACAAGGGCTATCCCTAGCTTAGCATCAGAGTTTTTAGGCCCATTCAGTAGGCCCATTCAGTATTTTATTTTGTGCATCTTTGTACCCCCGCAGGATGATCTTCAACTTCACTTCAAACAACTTGTGTACTTCAAACAACTTGTGCACTGCAAACAACTTGCGAACAGTTCTTTCTCTGGAGGGGTGTGTCGCCAGTTCTGGCTGTGTTAGGAACTAAGAATGCTAGGAACTGTGTTAGGAACTAAGAATCTGGCTAAACCGACAAAAGCATTTAGTGCTACATCCCTGCGCTGCTTCCCCACGCTACATCCCTTAGATGTCTCACTCAGTAACACTGGTCATGAAAGCTACTTCTGCAATGTTTTTTCCCCTGCGGAGCGCTATTGTCCTGCTGGCGATCGCTAGCTGTTCTTCTACGCCTGCGGCTTCTCCTGATGGGGCAAATAAGGCACCTCTGGCGGCACCTCTGGCTGATTCCGCTACAGCGTCTTCCCAAAGTCCGAGGGCGGCCGCAGCAGGAACCCAAAGCTATCGAAAAACCGTACTGCTTGAAAATCTAGAGCACCCCTGGGGAATGGCGTGGCTGCCCGATGGCGCAATCCTCATCACTGAACGCCCTGGGCGACTGCGCATTTTCCGGAACGGCAGGCTTGACCCAGCAGCGATCGCGGGTTTGCCTAACGATATCCTGGCGGCAGGGCAGGGTGGGTTGATGGATATTGCGCTGCACCCCAAGTTTGCTGAAAATCGCTTTATCTACTTTACCTATGCCCACGGCACAAGGGACGCGAACCGCACTCGCCTTGCCCGCGCCAAATTTGACGGCACCCGCCTGAGCAACGTGCAGGTTATTTTTGAAGTTTCGCCCGTCAAGTCAGGCACCCAGCACTTTGGGTCACGCCTTGCATGGCTACCGGACGGGACGCTCCTCCTGGCCACGGGGGATGGCGGGAACCCGCCGCTCCAACTGGGTGGTCAACTCATCCGCAACCAGGCCCAAAATCTCCGCAGTCACTTGGGTAAAGTTGTGCGCCTCAAGGACGACGGATCAATTCCGCCTGATAATCCCTTTGCGACCTCTAAGCAAGGGCTACCCGCGCTGTGGAGCTATGGGCACCGCAATCCCCAAGGGCTCACCGTCGATCCGGCCACCGGACAGGTTTGGCAGACCGAGCACGGCTCCAGAGGGGGAGATGAACTGAACCGCATTGAGGGCGGCAAAAATTTTGGATGGCCCCTCGTCACATTCAGCGAAGAATATAGCGGTGGCCCAATCTCTTCAGACACCTCCCGCCCTGGATTGGTAGACCCCAAACTACAGTGGACGCCAGCGATCGCGCCTTCAGGGTTAGTGGTATACCGAGGCGATCGCTTTCCGGCATGGCGGGGGCAGCTCTTTGCTGGGGGGCTGGTTTCCCAAGATATCCGCCGCATCCAGGTGGATGGCCAGGGCAAAGCCACTGAACTCGAAAAAATTGAGATTGGTCAGCGGGTGCGGGATGTCCGCCAAGGCCCCGATGGTCTGCTGTATGTCTTAACGGATCAGTCTAATGGGTCGCTCATCCGCATTGAACCACAGCCCTGAAAGCCTACACAGTCCTGAAAGCCTATACAGGCTTGATACAAGACTCTCACTGGCGTCTCAGCCCTCATGAGAGCCTTATTAGGCCCTTTGAGATTCCTGCCCCAGATCACGCTTTCAGGGATTTATCGATACACTGACAGCACACCCGCAGGGCTAGCCAAGATGTTTACTGGCACTTCATGCATACCGTCCTAAACTCCATTGCAACTGCCAATCCGTCCCATAAGCGATCGCAAGCAGACCTTGCTACCTTTATGGCTCGGATTGAGGGCGTCCCTGCTGCCGTTCGCGATCGCATTGGAGTTCTGTATTCCCGCTCAGGCATTGACTATCGGTATAGCTGCCTGAGCGACTACGGTGCCGAAGCCGAAGACTTTGAGTTTTATCCTAAAAACTGGGCGCTCGCGCCAGTGCCTACCACGGGCGATCGCAATCAAATTTATAAAACCTGCGCCTTAGACCTCGCGGAGCAAGCCGCTCAGCAGGCCCTTTGGCAAGCCGACCTCGTGGCGGGAGACATCACCCACCTGATTGCCGTAAGTTGCACCGGATTTTTTGCCCCTGGTTTAGATATTCACCTGGTTCAGCGGTTGGGCTTGCCGGACACAACCGACCGAACGCTGATTGGCTTTATGGGCTGTAATGCAGCCTTTAACGGCTTAAAAGTGGCCCATGCTTTCTGCCAAGCCAACGCCCAGGCTAAAGTCTTGCTGGTGTGCGTGGAACTGTGTTCCCTGCATTTTCAGGTCGCCGACACCCTAGAAAAAGTCATCGTCAACGCCATCTTTTCCGATGGTGCTGCCGCAGTGGTTTTGTCAGCGCGCGCGGATGCAGCCGGCCAGCTTGTCTATATCGACAGCGCCAGCAAAATAGCGGAAAACTCCCTGGACGCCATGACCTGGGATATTGGCGATACGGGCTTCTTGATGCAGCTCTCGCCCCAGGTGCCCAGCCTCATCCAGCAAACCCTCCCCGCCTATCTAGAACCCTTTTTAGAACGCCATCACTTAACCCAGCAGTCTTTGGACTTTTGGGCGGTGCATCCAGGCGGGCGGCAAATTTTAGACCAGGTTAAAGCCGGACTGGCGCTGACGGAGGACGCCTTGAGCGAGTCCTACGGAGTGTTGCGGCGACACGGCAACATGAGTTCTCCCACCATTCTCTTTATCCTGAAGCGCATGATGGATCATCCCCCGCCCCAGAATGCAGTCCATACAGGCATTGCCCTAGGATTTGGCCCTGGACTATCGATTGAGGGTGCCCTCTTTCAGCGGTTTGCCCCGTGAGAGGGGCTGCACGAGGACGGCCGATTGAGGATGGCCGATTGAGAAGGACAGCATGAGGACGGCAGATTGAGGATAAATGCGTTGAAGACCCCCCTGATGCCTTCTTTTAAGGTACGCACGACAGAAGACGAGCTGATGGATGACTTTTCCATCACGGATAGTCGGTTGACCGATGCCCTTGACCAGCTCCGCTGGGTGAACCAGTTTTTGGGCGGCTATACCGCACCGATGGCAATCTTAAAGCCGCTGCTGAAGGCTCAGGCCAGAGCGAATCAGTCAGGACAGGCAGCGCCCGTTCGGATTCTAGATTTAGGAACGGGCATTGCGGACTTTCCTGAAGTGATTGTTCGCTGGGCGGCGCGTCAGTCCCCAGCACCTCAGGTCGAGATTGTGGCGGTGGACGCCAATCCGGTAACGGTAGCCTACGCCCAAAAGGCTCTGAGCGATCGCCTACCTCCTGCCCTCCTGCCCCACATTAAGGTAGAAGTCGCAGATGCCTTGGCGCTGCCCTACGCGGAAAATTCCTTTGATGTGGTAATGGCGTCGATGTTTTTGCACCACTTCGCCCAAGAAAACGCGATCGCCGTGGTTGCCGCCATGAACCGCATTGCCCGCAACGGCATTATTATTAACGACCTTCAGCGGCATCCCTTGGCTTACCTGGGCATCTATAGCCTCACCCGCATTTTACGGGCCTCTCCCATGATGCAAAATGATGGCCCCGTCTCCGTGCTGCGCGGGTTTCGCGCCAATGAACTAGCGGCGATCGCTCAGGGAGCCGCACTTCCTACCTTTTCGCTTCAGTGGCGGTGGGCGTTTCGCTGGCTACTCTCCACCGTGACGATAGGAGAGCGTAAGTCATGAAAGCGGTCGCCATACAAGCCATGCAACCCATGCAACCCATACAGCCCATACAGTACGACGCCATTATTATTGGCGCTGGTTTGGCAGGGTGCAGCACCGCCATTCAGCTTGCACAGCGCGGACATCGGGTTTTGCTATTGGAGCAGCAGCGTTACCCCACCCATAAGCTTTGTGGCGAGTTTTTGTCCGTGGAAGTGATTTCAAGTTTTGAGCGCTTAGGCATTCTTGGGGCGGTGCGAGCCGCTGGAGCCGTGCCCATTCGTCATGCCAGCGTCACCACCTGTACGGGTCAGTCTTTCCACAGCGACCTCCCTGGGACGGCGCTAGGGCTCAGTCGCTATGCGCTGGACTTAATTTTGATTCAGCGGGCAGCAGCGGTGGGCGCAACCTGCCGGGACGGGACTGCGGTGACGGCAGTAACCGGAGATCTGCGCGAAGGGTTTACCGTCACTACCCGTCAGGAGGTTTTTACCGCCCGCATGGTGATGGGTGCCTACGGTAAGCGCTCTGGCCTTGACCGCAGTTTGGCGCGTCCCTTTGTGCAGCACCCCTCGCCGTTTGTTGCATCGAAAGCCCACTATACGGGCATTGACCTCCCTAACGTGGTTGAGCTTCATGCCTTTCCGGGGGGCTATTGTGGGCTGTCCCAAATTGAGGCGGGGCGGATTAATGTGTGCTGGATTGCCCACGGACAAAAAATGCAGGCCGCTGGGAAAGGCGATCGCGCTCAAGCCCTCTCCCAAAACCCTGTCTTGGCGGAGCGCCTTGCCTCAATGAAATGTCTCACGGAAGCCTCACAATCTCTGAGTCAAATTAGCTTTGCCCTCAAGGGCAAATTTGATCAGGATATCTGGATGATTGGCGATACGGCAGGGATGATTGCGCCGCTCTGTGGGGACGGTATGGCAATGGCGCTGCGCTCGGCGGAGCTGGCGGTGCCGATGGCGACGGCGTTTTTGCAGGGTCAGCTAGAGATTCAGTCCCTTAAGCGCCAGTACAGCCACGCCTGGAACCATGAATTTAGGACGCGTCTCCAGCTAGGGCGGCTGATGCACTACGGGTTTATTGAACCTGCGATCGCCCAGATTGGCGTGCAGCTTTGCCGCCATATTCCAGCCCTGGGGGATGCCTTGATCCGCGCCACAAGGGGGGCTTCCCATGAGCCAGCGTTGGCAGAGCTAGGCTGATGAATTGGGCTGATACTTCTGACAAAAGTTCATACAGGCTCTAATTGGATGGAGGCAAAGTAGATTTTAGTCAAAACATACGTCATTTTTGACATACGTTAAAATTAACGTACAATAAAATTTTGTATAAAGTTGAGCCATGAGAACAAATCCTGGTGGACAGCTTGCGCCGAGGGATGTGGTAGGCCGTGATCGCCTCATCGAAAAACTTTGGCATATTTTAGAGCGCCAAAGTTTGGTCTTAACCGCAGAGCGTCGGATGGGTAAAACCAGCATTTTGAAAAAGATGGCGGCTGAACCCAAGAAGGGTGTGCGCGTATTCTTTCGGGACTTAGAAGCACTCCGAACGCCCCTAGAATTTGTGGACTGCGTTTATCAGGATGTGCAGGCCGATCTCAGTCTTAAAGGGCGAACCCTAAATCGGGTGCGGCAATTTATGGAGCAGGTTGGTGGAGCTGAAGTAAAGGGGTTTAAACTGCCCCAGACCGTTGCTCCTCACTGGAAAACGATTCTGACAAAAACCCTAGAGGATTTAGCAGAGCATCAGGAGGGTTTGTTGATTTTTGGTTGGGACGAGATCCCGATGATGCTCGACAACATTAAACGCGGCCAGAGCGAGGCTGTAGCGATGGAAGTCTTGGATACATTGCGATCGCTGCGGCAAATGATTCCCACGGTCCGGATGATCTTTACGGGCTCGATTGGGTTACACCATGTCATTGCGCGTCTCAAGGAAACAGGCTATGCCAACGCTCCTACCAACGATATGTTTACGGAGGATGTATCTCCCCTAGACCTCGAAGCGGCTCTTAGCTTGGCGATGGGGTTACTTCAGGGAGAACAGATTCGAGGTGAAGATGACACTGTGCTGGCAGCGGCGATCGCCACCGCAGTCGATTGCTTTCCGTACTATATCCACCATGTGATTGACGAGTTGAGGTGGACAACGACGACTCGAACTCCAGAGCAGGTCAACAAGATTGTGCAGGCCAACCTGTGCGATGAGGCCAATCGGTGGGATCTGGCCCATTATCGAGAACGCATTGATACCTACTACAGTGGGGCAGAGCAGACGCTAGCCTTGGGAATTTTGGATGAGTTGGCGGCGACCGATCTCCCCTTATCGCAGCGGGAGCTATTGGATCGGTTAAATATACAAAGTATTGGTCAAGATTTAGAGCAAGTCCGTAAGGTCTTAAAGCTGCTGGGGCGTGATCACTATGTTTCACAACAGCCAGACGGTGGATATCAGTTTAGGTTTGGGCTAATTCAACGCTACTGGAAGCTGAGCCGAGGGCTGTAAAGATGCAGAAGACGGCGTTATTTTCGTTTACCCCTAGCTTGATGGACGGGGAAACCCTAGAGGCTATTTTTGTGCAGCGGGAAGCCTTGGCAGCGGACTTGGTGGCGCGGGTGCGAGAGAGTGTTTTAACGCCCACCAAACTGCATACGCTGCTGATTGGGGCGCGGGGGATGGGCAAAACTCATTTGGTGTCGCTGGTGCATCACCGCATTCTGGCAATGCCGGATCTCAAAGAGCGGCTGCTCATTGCTTGGCTACGGGAGGAAGAATGGGGCGTTACGTCGTTTTTAGATTTGTTACTGCGGATTTTGCGGGCGTTAGCAGAAGCAGACCCAACGCTAGAGGCACGGATGGAGGCACTCTACGAGCTTGCCAGCGGTGAGGCGGAAGCGGCTGGGGTGAGGTTGCTGAATGAATGCATTGGCGATCGCACCCTATGGCTGATTGCCGAAAATTTGGATGATTTATTTAGCGGGTTAGGGGAGCCAGGGCAACAGCATCTACGAGCATTTTTGCAAACCTACGGCAACTGTACGATGCTGGCCACCTCACTTCGCATCTTTAAAGGGGTGCAGCGGCGCAATGCCCCCTTTTATGGATTTTTCCGGCCAGTACACCTCAATGAATTAAGCGCAGCAGAGGCGCAGCAGCTTTTGCTCAACATTGCTCAATTGCGACAGCAGACGGACTTAGTAAACTTTCTGCAAACCCCCACGGGGCAAACACGGGTTAAGGCGGTGCAGCATTTGGCGGGGGGCAACCCCAGAATCTACATCATCTTTGCAGATTTTTTGACCCATCAATCTTTAGACGAATTGGCCTCGCCATTTATGAGTTTGGTGGATGCCCTGACGCCCTACTATCAAGCACGGATGCAGGATTTATCGCAGCAGCAGCGCAAGATTGTGGAATTACTGTGCGAAAAAAAATATCCCTTAACCGTTAAAACCATTGCCCAGCGATGCTTTGTAACGGCACAAACGGCCTCTAGCCAGCTCAAGGATCTACGGGAGAAGGGCTATGTTAAATCGGATGCGATCGGGCGGGAGTCGTTTTATGAAATTGCCGAGCCGCTGATGCGGGTTTGTCTGGGGCTAAAAAAAGAGCGGGGGGAACCTCTGCGGCTGATGGTTGATTTTTTGCGCGTTTGGTACCCGAAAACTGAACTCCTAGCGATGCAGCAAGCGTTATTGATGGCTCCTGAACGCTCTGCTACGGTGAGTCGTTATCTCGAACAAGCCTTGAATGATGGGGAGATTATCGATGAAGACCCACGTATTCAGGCTTGTCTAGACGAAATTCAAGCGCTTTTTGATCAAAAAGACTATGGTGAGGCGCTCAAAATTGCAGAAAAACTGTTTCAGGTGCGCGACTCCTGGGTAGAACGACGAATGTATGGAAATTGTCTTGGTCGGCTTGAACGCTTTGAAGAAGCGATCGCCAGTTATGACAAAGCTCTCCAAATCAAACCAGACGACCCTCAATCCTGGCACGCTCGGAGCGATGCTTTGTATAGCTTAGGTCGTTATGAAGAGGCCATTGTCAGTTGTGACAAAGCCCTTCAAATTCAGTCAGATTCAGACTATTGCTGGGACTCTTTCTTCTGGAATAATCGAGGGGTTGCCTTGGACAAATTAGGGTGTCATGAAGAGGCGATCGCCAGTTATGATAAAGCCCTCCGCCACAAGCCGGACTTCTATGACGCCTGGTACAACCGGGGCAGTGCCTTGAACGATTTAGGTCGTTATAAAGAGGCGATCACCAGTTTTGACAAAGCCCTCCAACTTAAATCAGACGACCCTCAATCCTGGAATGGTCAGGGTATTGCCTTGTGCTACTTAGGTCGGTATGAAGAGGCGATCACCAGTTTTGACAAAGTCCTCCAACTTAAATCAGACGACCCTCAAGCTTGGTTCAATCAGGGCTTTGCCTTGGGTAATTTAGGCCGCACTGTAGAGGCACTCGCTAGATATGAAAAGGCTCTTCACTACAAACCGGATCTCTATAAAGCTTGGCACAATCGGGGCGATATCTTGAGTGTCTTAGGCCGAAATGAAGAGGCGATCAACAGTTTTAATAAAGCGCTAGAAATCCAGTCAGATTTTTGGCAGGCTTGGTGGGGAAAGGGGATCTCCTTAGCCGAACTCGGACGTTACAGAGATGCTATTGCTGTCTATAACAAAGCCCTTGAGTTAAATCCAGACTTTTTAATTGTTGAGGCTTATCGAGATATTGCAGTCGCACACTTAAGCCATTGGGAAGATAACACCAAAGTCCTGAAATCTCTATTGAAAGCCGGTGCCCCCATCCTCTCTGAGTTCTTAGAAGCAGTAGTACAAAGCTTATTTACAACTGTTACAGGCCCACAACAGTGGACTTCCCATATTGCGCAGCTAGTGCAGGCATTAGAAGGGCACCTAGATCTAAACGAACTCGGTGCAGCCCTCATCAAAACGAGCCGTGAACTCACTTCCGAAATGATCAGCCAAGCCAAAGCCACCGCATGGCGTGATGCTTGGGTAGAAGGGGTTGGCAAAAAGCCAGCCTTTGACTTACCCTTACGCCTACTCACCACTGCCCTACACTACAAACAAACCCCAGAAGACCCCCGCGTTTTGCTAGAACTGCCCAGCGAAGAACGCAAAATTTTGCAGCAAGCACTGGGGCTAACCGCAGAGCATCCTCCTACGACGGAGGAGCCTAGCAATATCGCTTAAGCGTGAGTTCGACACAAAACAACCGCCCCTCATTCTCCCAGCATCCTTTTCCCTAGGGAGAGTGAGGAGCCATTAAAAATCAAGCTTCTTAAGCCCCTCGCCTTTGGGAGAGGGGTTGGGGGTGAGGGGCTGCAATCGCCTCATCGAACCCACGTTAACCCGCTTCACTAATGCTCAAACACACTTTCATAGTGCATGAGGTCAAGGGCCACAAAGGTCGGTAAACACTTAAAACACTGCTGCGCCAGATCCCAGCGATCCTCGCGCTTCAGCATGGCAATGAGCTTCGCCTGCATGGGGATTAAGTACCGCACATCGTTAGCAGCATAGCTCAACTGCTCCTCGCCTAAGTTATGGGGGTTGCCCCAGTCAGAGCTTTGTGCGGATTTATCGAGTTCTACGCCCTCTAGCTCCCGCACAATTTCCTTAAGGCCGTGGCGGGAACTATAGGTGCGGCTCAGTTTACTGGCAATTTTGGTGCAGAACACGGGCTGGGTCTGGATGCCTAGTCCATTTTGTAGGGCGGCAATATCAAACCGCGCAAAATGGAAAATCTTCTCGACAGAGGGCGCTTCAAGGAGCTGCTGGAGGTGGGGGGCACTGGTTTGGCCGCGCTCAATACGCACGACGGTAATTTGGCCCGCTGCATTACAAAGCTGCACCAGGCACAGGCGATCGCGGTGGGGCAGTAGACCCATCGTTTCGGTATCCACCGCAAGCTGGTCGGACTGAAGATAGGTCTGAAGCTGATCGGCACTTAAATCGCGATCGCAGACCTGAAAATCCTGAAGCGCCATACCCTATTCCCACCGATTTAAATTCAAAAGCAGCTTTGCTATCTTACCCAATTGCAGGATTGGCTCAAACTCTGCTGAATCAGAACGTTCCCCCGCTATAATCAGGGCGGATTTACTTTAAGCGAGTCAATTTAAGCGAGTCAATTTGAGCGCATTACGGCCTGCTTTGTGATTGACCGCTGTTGTCTGAGAGCATCTTATTTCTTGAGAGCATCCTATTCTTGCTATGGCTAAATATGTCCTGTGGGGCGAATACTGCGATGACGTCCTAGAAAAGCGTGCCCCCTATCGCCAAGCCCACCTTGATGGCCTCGCCGCCCAAAAAGCGGCGGGCGTGCTGGTCACGATTGGGCCAACGCAAGATCTTAAATATGTTTTCGGTATCTACGAGGCTGAGGATCAGTCCGTGGTGCAAAACCTAGTGGAATCTGACCCCTACTGGCAAAACGGGATCTGGACAAGCTTTACAATTCATCCCTGGATTCAGGCGCTTTAGGCGGGTCTTGATCGGGTCTTAATCGAGTTGCTAAGACAACACCTTCAGCAAGGGCAGCAGCAGCGTTACGTAGAAATACACCAGGGGCGCAGTAAAGACGTAGCTATCGGCACGATCCAAAATGCCGCCGTGGCCAGGGATCAACTGCCCTGAATCCTTGACCCCCGCATCGCGCTTCATCATAGACTCCGTGAGGTCGCCTAAAATGCTGGTGACGCCAATCAGTAACCCCAGAATTGCGCCACTCAAGCCCCAAAACGGCCAGCCCAGGCCCCAAGCCCCCGCGATCGCCACACTCATGCTGCCGAGAATCCCAAACATGGCTCCCTCTACAGTCTTTTTGGGGCTAATGTCCGAGAGGCGCGTTTTACCAATCAGCCGACCCACCGTATAGGCCCCAATATCTGCGGCCCAAATGCAGAAAAATGCCAAGAGCGTCACCGTCAGCCCCTGGGGCAGTTCCTGAAGGCTAGACGCCGTGAGCGGCCAAGAATTAAACAGACTGTCCGGCCAGTACCCGCCGAGGGGCAGGTCGTTGATTTCCGTACTGTCCAGCAGCCGCAGCCGAATCCAGTAGCTGGGCAGATAGCCAGCATAGAATAAGCCTAAAACCGAGCTAGCCATCCCCGCGATCGTAGACAGCTTAGGCAAAAAAATAGGATAGAAGCAAATTAACGTTCCGGCGATCGGCAATACCCCGTCCGCCAGTCCAGGATTATGGAGGTAGGCAGACATCGTTGCCAGCACCAGCAACACCTGACTCACAAACAGTGTTGTCTTACTGGCTGGTACAATTCCCTTCGCCCGCACCAGGTCAAAATACTCTCGCTGCCCCAGATACACCAGCACAGAAAAGCCCACCGTAAAATACCACCCCCCCAGCACCGTAACGGCAAGGGCGGCAGTAATGGCAACAATTCCGCTCAAAATTCTAGACCAGGGCATAGGACATCCTAGGGTCGTTTGAAGTCAAAATACAACCCAATGCACCATAAAGGTTTGTATCGATACTTTGTATTGATACCTTGATTCTGCTTTGCACTTTGTTTGAAGCCGTGGATAGTCGCGTTCCTCAAGATTAATTTTTTCTGATAATTTTTTGCTTCGATGAAAGACTTCTAGCCCGGTGCGGGTATTCTTATGTTTACCTCGCAGTCCATCTTAGAATGGGGAGGAAGCTTCGCACTGCCCTCCAGGATTCTTTTCAGTATGACCTTAAACGTTTCTGTAATGCCGCTTTCTGGCGTCTTTGACGGGACTCAAGCTGCGACCTTCCGCGAAAATATCCGTCAATTCTTAGAGTCAGGGACTGATGTAATTCTGCTCGACTGTCAGGAGCTAGGCTTTATGGACAGCTCTGGACTAGGCGCGCTCATTTCGGGCTTGAAAATGGTGCGCGCTGCAGGAAAGCAGCTTCAGCTTTGCGCCGTGAACAAACAGGTGGGTATGCTTCTTGACCTCACCGATACGCGGCGTGTCTTCAAAATATTCGACGATCGCAGCGCATTTGACCAGGCCCTTGCTGACGATTTCGCCTCGTGAGCTGAAATGAGCTGATGTGAGCTGATGTGAGTTTATGTGGGCGGAGGCGAGCTAAAAATATGGCTTGTCGTCATTCACCATGAGAAGACAAGACTCAGCGCGCTTCTCTAGGGGAACTGAATCTTGAGCAGGGAAAAGTCGTCAAGAAATGCCGTGGTGCAGGTCTGGGTCTGGATCTCATGCAGGATTTGGGCTAAAGGCTGCTGATGAGCCTCTGGCCTATCATGAAGTAGCCTCTCAAAAGACTGTAGACCCCAAATGCTGCCGTCGGGCCGATAGATTTCATAGACTCCATCGCTCAAGATATACATGAGACTTCCGGACGGAATTTCGCACTGAAGGCTGGTGTACTCTTCTTCTCCAAATAGCCCGATGGGAAAACCAGCGGTTTTAAGATGCTGACAGGATGCTGGCTGTGATGACGGGGCTGTCCACAGCAGGGCGGGCGGATGGCCTGCGCTGCTATAGGTTAGGCGCTGACTGGGTAAATGATAGACCCCGTACCAGATTGTGAAGTATTTATTGTCGTGGTTTGACATTTGGAAAGCATTGTTGAGGGCGGTCAAGACCTCAGCGGGCTCGGCATAGTTAACGCCGGACAAAGATTGCGATCGCAGCAGATTCAGGATAGACACCGACGGGAGCGCCGCGCCTAAGCCGTGGCCAGAAACATCCAGCAGGTAAAGGGCTAGGGTTTCTTTCGTCAGCCAGAAATAGTCGAAGCAGTCCCCCCCTAGCTGACGCGAGGGTAAAAAAAGCGACTCAATGCGAAGCGGAGACACCATAGACGGAGGCAAGAGCGATCGCACATAGCCCGCAGCCTCAGCCAATTCGGCTTCCAGTGCCTGCTTTTGAGCCTGTAAATCCTGATTAAGCTGATGGAGCCTTAGCCCCGCCCTAACCCGCGCCTTCAGCTCATTCATGTTGATGGGCTTAGCCAGGAACTCATCCGCCCCCGCATTTAAGCCCTCAATGCGATCGTCTAAATCTGTTCGCGACGTCAGCAAAATAAAAAAAGACGTACAGAGCTGCGGATGCGTCTTAATAAACCGACAAACCTCCAGCCCATTGGTAACCGGCATCATCCAGTCACAGATGATGAGCGCCGGATGCATTTCCTGCGCCTTTTGAATGCCCTCTTGACCGTTCATCGCTGTTGCGACCTGGTAGCCCTCCTGCTGCCCTAAAATGCGCTTCAGCATGAGTTGAGAAACGGGGTCATCATCCACAATTAAAATTGAATACATTGTCCCTCCTCACCCGCATATTGAGCCTAGAACCACATTGAGCCTGAAATTGAGCCTGAAACTGAATTGAGCCTTGAATCAAGTTTTGAACGCTTCGTAAAGTCAAAGGGTAAAATTGGGCCATTTAACGCTAGGCCATTTAACGCGGACAACTTAACGCGGACAACTTAACGCTGACTAAGCTAAAGCTAAAAAAACTTAACGCTAGATCATCAACCTTAAAAAATCTTCAAACTTGCATATTGCTACACCTGTAGATAGGTAAACTCAGGCTTAAATATGCTGTAGTTTAGGTTGGAGCGCCCTAATGGGAACGCTTTATGGGAGCGCCTTATGGAAACACTTTAATCAGAACCTTTTGGTGCAAGAGCGCATTAGACCAGATTCCACACCCTCTTTTGAGACTTGAGGATAGCGTGCCGCATACCCAGCACATCCACGTTAGTACCAATCTTAGTGAACTCGCAAGAATTCTGAAGTGGTTTCAGTCCCTAGAGCAAAGCTCTGTCACGGACGAAGACTGGATGCAGTGTCAGATCGCCTTAGCAGAGGGTTTCACGAACGTCGTGCGACATGCCCATCGGGAACTTCCTGTAGAAACCCCTATCGAAATTGATATTGACTTTTTTGCCGCACATATTGAGATGCGCATTTGGGACTATGGCCCCCCCTTTAGCCTATTTGAGAACCTCCATACCGACCCACCCCTCATAGATGCAGAATCGGGCCGAGGACTCGCGCTCCTCAGAAAAATTGCCAACGAAATTGATTATCTCCCGGTCAACGACCAGCGAAACTGCTTGCTCTTAATCAAACGCAGATCTTGAGGTTTTTAGCATCGTCTGCGTATCCAGTTTGTGTATATCTAGTTTGTGTACTCAGCCCGCTCAGCGTAGCGTAATACCTGTGTGGCCTGTGCGGCATAATAGAATTCAGACTGAATTCAGTCTGTGCGCCCCAAGTCCTTACTTACGCCAAACATCCGCTTAGGCATTGGCGCAACGCCAGTCGGTTCTGCTAGGGCTAGATCAATAGAAGACGCGAGTAAACAGCATGACGAATACGACGGTTCATCCTTCTTCCCTATCTATGAATGCTGAAAAGCGCGGCATCCCCGTCACGATTATTACGGGGTTTCTGGGTAGCGGTAAGACAACGCTGCTTAACCACATTTTGAGTAATCAAGAAGGCCTAAAAACAGCGGTCTTGGTGAATGAGTTTGGTGAAATTGGCATTGATAACGAACTGCTGGTCACCACGGGCGAAGACATGGTGGAGCTGAGCAATGGCTGCATCTGCTGCACTATCAACAACGACTTGGTGAATGCGGTCTATAAGGTCTTGGAGCGTCCTGAAAAAATTGATTACTTGGTGGTAGAAACCACTGGGTTAGCCGATCCGCTGCCCGTGGCGCTGACGTTTTTGGGAACAGATTTGCGGGATCTCACCCGTCTTGACTCCATTGTGACGATGGTGGATGCCGAAAACTTTAGCCTTGATTTGTTCAACAGTCAGGCGGCTGAAAACCAAATTGCCTACGCAGACATCATTGTGCTGAATAAGGCAGATTTGGTGGATGAGGCGGACTTGGATTTACTTGAAGTGCGTATCCGGGAGATGCGTCCAGGGACAAGAATGCTGCGGAGTATCCAGGGTAAGGTGTCGTTGCCCCTAGTGCTGAGCGTCGGTCTATTTGAGACGGACAAGTATTTTGAGGCAGAGGAGCACAAGGATGAAGCCCATGCCGATCATAGTCATGACCACCATGACCACCATGCTGAAGCGGATGCCCATGACCATAGTGCCTGCGATCACGACCACGGTCATTGCGAGCATGATGGACACGATCACCATGCCCATGATCACCATGCCCATGATCATCACGGGCATGCCCATAGCGATCATTTAGAAATGGATGGGTTTACGTCTCTTTCCTTTGCGAGCGATCGCCCGTTTTCGGTTAAGAAATTCCAGCATTTCCTAGACGAGCAGATGCCTGCCAACGTGTTTCGGGCGAAGGGGATTCTCTGGTTTGAGGAAAGCCCGAAGCGCCATGTCTTTCACCTGAGCGGTAAGCGGTTTTCTCTAGATGACGAAGACTGGAGAGGAGAGCCTAAAAATCAGCTCGTGCTGATCGGTCAAGATCTCGACCACGATAAATTGCGATCGCAGATTGAAAACTGTCTCACTCTTGCGTCTCCCCAGCGCGGTAAAGGGTTTGGCAAATAGTCTGAAGTTCAACAACCCTGGGAAGCTCGCTCAATGAAACCTGCTCAATGAAACTTGCTCAATGAAACTTGCTCAATGAAAGTTGCTGTCTTTAGTACAAAGTCCTACGATCGACAGTTTTTGGCAGCGGCAAACCTTGGCCACGGCCATGAGTTAGTTTTCTTGGAGCCAAGATTGACGACGGTAACCGCTGCCCTAGCCGCAGGATCTCAGGCCGTCTGTGTCTTTATTAACGACACCCTGGATGCAGCGGTCATCCAGGCGATCGCGGACTACGGTGTGCAGCTCATTGTGCTGCGGTCTGCAGGGTTCAACCATGTGGATCTCCAGGCTGCTGCGGCCAGGGGGCTAACGGTCGTCCGCGTGCCGGCCTACTCCCCCTACGCCGTCGCCGAACATGCCGTTGCGCTGATTTTGGCACTCAACCGCAAAATTTATCGCGCCTATAATCGTGTGCGCGACGACAATTTTTCTTTGGAAGGGCTGATGGGCTTTGACCTGCATAGCGCCACGGTGGGCATTGTAGGCACGGGCAAAATTGGACAGTGCTTTGCTCAAATTATGCAGGGTTTTGGCTGTCGGCTACTGGCCTACGATGTACAGCCCAATGCCCACTGCGAGGCGCTAGGGGTAGAGTACGTGGCGCTCTCAACGCTGTTTGCCCAGTCTGATGTGGTATCGCTCCACTGTCCTCTTCTGCCCCAAACCCACCATTTGGTGAATGCCGAATCCCTGAACCACTTTAAGTCCGGTGCAATGCTGATCAACACCAGTCGGGGCGGGTTACTCGATACCCAGGCCGTGATTGAGGCGATAAAGTCTGGCACCATTGGCTATCTTGGCATTGACGTCTACGAGCAGGAAGAGGCGCTATTTTTTGAAGATTTATCGGACACCATTATTCAAGACGATACCTTTCAGATCCTACAATCCTTCCCCAATGTCCTGATCACGGCCCATCAAGCCTTCTTTACCCGCAACGCACTGACCAATATCGCAGAGACAACGTTGGCTAATATTACAGACTTTGAGCAGGGAAAGCCGAGTCTAAATCAAGTGCATCTTCAAGGACATTCTTAGGCGCATTCTGATCGATCAGGGCATCCTGAGCGATCGCCTCCCATCACCCAACCACCGCATCCAGAGAATTCTAGTGAATCTGAATCAGGTCATTATTGTATATAAGGCTCGGGATAAACTCAGTAAGCGTTGGGCTGAAACCTGTGCGCGACAGCTAGAGGCAAAAGGCTGCCACATTTTGCTTGGCCCCAGTGGCTATAAAGACAATCCGTTTCCCGTTTTTTTAGCTTCTGCAACCCAGCCCATTGACCTGGCAATCGTCCTTGGTGGGGACGGCACAGCCCTTGCAGCGGCCAGACATTTAGCCCCAGAGGGCATCCCCATTTTGGCGGTAAACGTCGGAGGGCATTTAGGCTTTTTGACTGAACCCTTTGAAATCTTTCAGGATACGGAAACCGTTTGGCAGCGGCTACAGTCCGATCGCTACGCTATGCAGCAGCGCATGATGCTGAAAGCCACTTTGGTTGATTCTGTAAATATTAAGGACGGCACAGCCTCCGTAGATGCCTCGGAACCAGTGTATCTGGCGCTCAATGAAATGTGCGTAAAGCCCGCTTCCGCAGATCGCATGATCACCTCCATTTTGGAACTGGCGATCGATGGGGCGGTGGTCGATCAGTACCAAGGGGATGGCTTACTGGTGTCTACGCCAACAGGTTCGACCTGCTATACCCTCGCCGCCAATGGCCCCATTGTGCATCCCGGCATGAATGCCATGATTGTCACGCCCATTTGTCCGCTCAGTCTATCCAGTCGTCCGGTTGTGCTGCCCGCTGGTTCTGTGGTGAGTATTTGGCCCCTAGAAGACCGTGAATTGAGCACCAAACTTTGGATGGATGGTGTTTTAGCCACGTCAATCTGGCCAGGGCAGCGCATAGACGTCAGTGTTGCCGAAGCTCAAGCCCGATTTATTTTGCTCCGCGAAGACTATTCTTACTACCAAACCTTGCGGGAAAAACTGATGTGGGCGGGGGCCAGGATCCACTACAGCAGCAACAACCATCAAAATTAAGGTCAAAATTCAAGCGCTGCCCATACAACAAGTCCCATACAACAAGCCCCACCCATCCTAAAGTGACGCCCATGTTTCCGTTTGTTTCTTGACAATCGCTGAGGTTCAGATCAGCAAAAAGATCGGCAAAAAGATCGGCAAAATTTAGAAAGCAAATAACCTATAGTTCTTGACATAAGATAAATATAGGGATTATATAGATCGGCAAAATGCTTGCAGATGATGGAGAGTGGATTACCCTGCTAGAGCCTATGATGCCAGCAGAAGGCGATCGCAGATTAGAGGATTTATCGATGCAGCTCGCTGAAAAGGCTAGCGCTTTGAATCATCAGGTTAAGCCGAGAGTCCGTCAGTCGATGAGCTCACTGGTACGCTCTATGAACTGCTATTACAGCAACTTGATAGAGGGACACAATACGCATCCAGTCGACATTGATCGGGCACTAGCGGGAGACTATTCTCAAGATTTTAGGAAGCGCTGTCTCCAGTTGGAGGCGCGATCGCATATTGAAGTGCAGGCCATGATTGATGAAGGCCAAGGGCCAGAGGATATTGTCTCAGTAGAGTACGTGACTTGGCTCCATGAAGCCTTTTGCTCACGTTTACCGGATGAGATGCTGTGGGCTGAAAATCCAGAGACAGGGAATCGGCTTAAGGTAATACCAGGCGAGTTGAGAACCACTTTAGTTTGCGTGGGGCAGCATATTCCACCCAGTGCAGGCGCGCTGCCACGGTTCCTAAACCGATTTTCTGAAGCCTATCAGCCCAGCCGACTATCGCGGCTCCGCCAAGTTGTCGCAGCAGCAGCAGCCCATCATCGATTGCTATGGATTCATCCCTTCTTAGACGGGAATGGCCGTGTGGTACGGCTACTTTCCCATGCTTATCTAAAAAGTATTGGCATTGGTAGCGGCTTGTGGTCTGTCTCGCGGGGACTTGCTCGCAGAGTACAGGACTATAAAGCATTACTGATGGCAGCAGATCGACAAAGATGGAATGATTTGGATGGTCGAGGGAACCTCAGCGCTAAGGCGTTGAAAAGCTTCTGTGAATTTTTTCTGGAGACCTGCATTGATCAGGTCGAGTTTATGCAGTCTTTACTGGAGCCTGGTGAACTGTTGCGGCGCATAGAGCGACATATTGCGGGCGAAGTTCTAGGGAAGCGGTTGCCCAAGGGTTCATTTTCTCTGTTGCGAGAAGCTTTGATTTTTGATGAATTTGAGCGCGGTCAAGCAGGATCGATTACGGGCTATCAGGAGAGGCAGGCTCGTACTGTCCTGAAGGCCTTGCTGGATGCGAAATTACTGGTGTCGGATCAGCCCAAGGGTAAGGTTTATCTAGGATTTCCAATCAGCGTCGTTGAAGACTGGTTTCCAAAGCTGTCTCCGCCACGACCATAGGTCGTTATTGCAAGGTTGTTATTGCAAGGTTGTTATTGCAAATTGTGGAGCGCACCCACCAGAAGCTGTCCAACAGAATGATGGTCGATTCCGTGCAGCCTTAAAACGCTAAGGAAACACCTGATATTCCAAGTGATTTTTGCCGTGGGACTTTAGGGACTCTGAAAGCTTTTCAGTTAGCTCCATCAGTTCTTCTAAGGTTTCCGGCATTTCTAGAAAGGTGGTTACGCCGATGCTGTACTGAAGCGGAATGGTGTCAGAGGCGATCGCTGCTTTCATGTGAGGCTGAAGTCTGGTAAAAAGCTGCTGCGCCTGAACATCATTGGTTTGGGGGAGCAAGAGCACAAAGTCAGCGTCCCCAAGCCGAGCCACCACGTCATTAGCGCGGAGGGTATCACTTAACTGTCCTACAAACTGATAGAGCAGTTCGTTGCTGGATTGGTGCCCTAGCTGTTTTTTTAAGTCACTCCAGTTTTCAAGGTGAATGTGGACAATGGTGAGGGCAAAGCGGTACCGCTCTGATCGACTATATTCAGCCTCGAGTAACTCCATAAAAAAGCGACGGTTGATGGCACCCGTTGCGCTATCAATGCGGCTTAACTGTTTGCCGACTTCGGTGGTCGTCTTAACCCAGTGCAGCAGCTCAGCCACGATCGCCGCAGTGATCCACAGGACGGCCGTATTCCATATGGCACTCACCATCGGGATGTCTCGCAGCAAGAGTGCACAATAGGTGGCTCCAGCACTCAGAAACGCGAGGAATTGTCCAGGCTTTGCCCCCACGAACCACGTGGCGATCGCAATGGGCAGCAGATAAATCACAGAGAGCGACAGCTCTGGAGGCACCAGCCAAACCTGAAGGATGCCCAGCCCCAGCGTCAGGAACAGGCTAAGACCCAGCATGATGGCGGCAGGTAAGCGCCCTAAGGTGTTGACCCAAGATTGCACAATACCAAGCTGAAATAGGCCACTGATCATGCTTGTTCCCCACCCGAAGATCCCGTCTCTGAAGTATTGCGTCTCTAAAGTACCCTGATTCAGTGAGTCATCCCTCAAGACTGTATAGATTTAAACAAGCTTCAGTATATGGATTTACGGTTTGAGAAGACTGGTAGACCCTTCCCAGCGTTAGGCTGCGGCGTAGAAAATGAGGATTAGGCACGCAAGGGGCAAGCGTTGTGGCCGTATCACGCTCAATGAGCGCGAGCATGTTTCCCGTAAAAACACCTGCTAAGATCTCGCTTATATTACCCATCTTTGCCGTTTAAGTGTTCATTTCGCCAATGAGGCTTAACGCTGGTCGAGCAACGGGCAGTTCATGAGGATAAGGGCATGGCAGACAGCATCTTGGCGGTGCAAAACCTCCAGGTTCAGTTTCAGGGGGAAGAGGGCATTACCAAGGCGGTGGACGATATTTCGTTTACTCTCCCCCGTGGCCAAACCCTCGGAATTGTAGGCGAGTCTGGGTCTGGAAAATCTGTCACGGCGCTGTCTTTGATGGGGCTAGTGCCGAGTCCGCCGGGGCAGGTGGTGGGCGGTGAGGTTTGGTTTGAGGCGCTTGGCAGTCCGGCGGTCAACCTTTTGGCGCTGCCAGAAAAGCAGCTTCAGCGCTATCGGGGCAGCCGCATTTCGATGATTTTTCAAGAGCCGATGAGTTCTCTGAATCCGGTTTTTACCTGCGGATTCCAGCTCACAGAAGCGCTCCTGCTGCACAAGGCCATCTCAGAACCAGAGGCTAGACGAGAGGCGATCGCCCTATTACAAGAGGTTAAGCTGATTCCAGAAGATGCAGACCTTAACCGCCAGATTTTGGCGGAAGCCGATGCAAAGGGAGAAGTCTTAACGGAGCGGCAGCTTCTTGGGCAGATCAATGAGCGCAAACAGTCCTTTTTGCGGCGCTATCCCCACGAATTATCGGGGGGACAAATCCAGCGAATCATGATTGCGATGGCCATCTCCTGCAACCCCGCCGTCCTGATTGCCGATGAACCCACCACGGCACTGGATGTCACCGTCCAGGCCAAAATTTTAGACCTGCTGCGCGAACTGCGGGATAAGCGGGGCATGTCCATTATTTTTGTATCCCACGACCTGGGCATTATTGCTGAAATTGCTGATACGGTGGCGGTGATGTATGGCGGCAAAATCGTAGAGTACGGCAGCATTCAGCAAATCTTTAATCAGCCCCAGCATCCCTATACGAAGGGCCTACTAGCCTGCCGCCCCCAGCCCAGTAAGCGCCTTAAGTATCTCCCTACCGTGACGGACTTTATGGAAACGGTTCTCAATGGGTCGGGGCAGGCGGTTATTCAGGCTAAGGATGAGTCCGCCCATCCCCGTCCGGTGATTGAAGTGACCGATGCTGAGCAGGAACAGCGGCTGAGTACTTTTGCCCTAGAAACCCCGCTGCTAGCGGTGGAAAATTTACAGGTCTTTTTTCCGGTGCGTGGGCTGCTGGGACAGGCCAAGCGCTACGTGATGGCGGTGAATGATGTGTCGTTTCAGGTGCGTCCCGGCGAAACCCTGGGGCTGGTGGGTGAGTCGGGCTGCGGAAAAACCACCCTCGGTCGGGCACTGGTGCGGTTGATTGAGCCAACGGGGGGCAAGATTTGGTTTGAAGGCCAAAACCTCACCCAGCTCGAAGGTAAAGCCCTCCGCCGACTGCGGCAAGACCTACAGATTATTTTTCAAGATCCCTATAGTTCCCTCAACCCGCGCATGTCCGTGGGGGCGATTGTCATGGAGCCGATGCGGATTTTTGCTAAACTCAGCGGCACGCAGCCCAAGCAAACCTTCCGCGATCGCGCGGCCTATCTATTAGAGCGGGTGGGGCTACAGCCCAAAGATATGCGGCGCTACCCCCACGAATTTTCTGGGGGACAGCGGCAGCGAATCTGCATTGCGCGATCGCTCGCCCTCAACCCTAAGTTTATTGTCTGCGATGAATCCGTCTCGGCCTTAGATGTCTCGGTGCAGGCTCAGGTGCTGAACTTGCTTAAAGAGCTACAGCAGGACTTTAACCTCACCTACCTGTTTATTTCCCATGACCTGAGCGTCGTCAAATTTATGAGCGATCGCATCATGGTCATGAACCAAGGCAAAATCGAAGAGATTGGCCCCGCAGAGCGCATCTATCAGCACCCCCAACAGGACTATACGCGCCAGCTTATTGCAGCCATTCCCTCCGGCAAGCCGCCCCAAGCCGCCTAGTCCGCCATCAAGCAAGTTAGAACAAGCAAGCTAGAACAAGTTAGAAATGCGATCGCCCTTTTGAGTTCAAGATTATGTCTGCAACTTATGCCTGCAACTTATGCCCGTAACTTCCGTTAAGACCTAACAAAAACCCATAACTGACGGATTAAACAAGCGTGTTAGACTGGCGAAAATGGGTATTCTCTATTTTCAAGGCCAGAGGAATTGAAGAGAGGAATTGAAGACTAGAGCCGTTTTGAAAACGCTATAAAAATAGCGTCCGCTTTTGACCTCGCCCCAAGAGTCAGTGCCTTCATGGACAACTTGAGCCTAATTTCTTCCTTTGTAGAAAGCGCCCTCGCCGGAAAACGAGCGCTCATGGCCAACTCAGAGCTGCGTCTTGAGCCCATTGGCGATACGCTACAGCTCTGGGCGAAGCAAGAGGGAATGATTGCCAGCGCGCGATTAGCCCAAACCACGGCCTCCGTCATCCTTAAGGATAAAACCCACTACTGGCCCAGCCTTCACAATACCCTGCTGGACAATAGCTTTTTGCCCCTCCATCCAGCCCCCTGCAAAGGGTTTTATCAGTACGAGTTTGCAAAAGTGCCGCCTCACTATGAGGTGAACTATACCGATGGTCTGCTGCTGCTGCAGGCCTGGTGGCAGTATCAAAAACAAGAGGATAAATCTGGGCTATTGGGAATGCTGGTCTGGCACGGTAGAACCTGGTACCCCATCCGTAATATTGACTGCAAGCAGGGTGTTTTAAGCATCTTAAGCTGGGGCAATGAAATCTCGATTCAGCCCGCTGAGCGCGTGGTGTGGTTAATGAAGGCCGATGCGAAGCCTGCTGGGGACGGAATTATCCATCCAGATGCTGGCCAAAACGGAGCAGGTACATCCTTCAGCGACCCAAACGCAGAGGAAAGCTTAACGCCTTCCCTGATGTCGTCTTCCAAATGTATTGGAAATTATTTGCTAGAGGCGGGGCTATTGTCCACTGCTCAGGTTGACCTGATTTTATCGGATCAGGCCTCGACGGGAATGCGGTTTGGTGAAATTGCCGTCTCTAGGGGATGGCTCAAGGAACAAACCATTGAGTACCTGATGAAGCATTTGATTATGCCGCAGCAGTCTACATCTCTAGAAGTGCCAGAAGACCAGGTGGAGACGCTGCCTTCCCCAGAGGAGGTGAGCGATCGCCTGAAGGATGTCTCGCCCAAGTCTATCCATGACCGCGATACCCTCGTGATTTCTGGGCGTCTCGATGATGAGGCGTCTTAAGTGCGATCGCGGCGATTTTGGATGCCTTAAACCCCATGACTCAAACCCCATGACTCAAAACCTACCCCGACGGAGCGGCCTGAGCCTCACGAGCTTGAGGACTGGTATCTTGAGCGCTAGTATTTTGAGCATTGGTACGGTCATGGTGCTGTTGCCGCTGCTGATTGTGGTCATGACCTCCTTTCTGCCAGCGGGTTCTGCCACTGGAGCCTTTTGGCCGCAGCAGGGCTGGTCAGGCGAAAACTATCGTCAGGCTTGGCTGGGCGGGCGTTTCTTCTTAGCCTTTGCCAATTCCACCCTCGTCGCCTTGAGCGTAACGGCGCTCCAGGTGATTACCTCGGCTTTAGCGGGTTATGCCCTTGCTCGGCTCCAGTTTTGGGGGCGTCAGACGGTTTTGCTCATTGCCTTAGCCACCCTGGTGATTCCGTTTCAGCTCTTGGTGATTCCGGTCTTTTTGGTGCTGAGGTCAGCCCATTTGCTAAATACCTATGGGGCCTTGATTTTGCCAACGGCGGCAAATGGCTTTGGTATTGTACTGATGCGACAGTTTTTTCTCACCATTCCCATAGAGCTGGAGGAAGCCGCCCTGCTCGACGGGGCGACGCGCTGGCAAATGCTGTGGCAGGTGCTGCTGCCCCTAACGCGACCGGCAATTGTGACGCTGTGTTTGTTTACGTTTATTGGGGAGTGGAATGATTTGTTTAAGCCGCTGGTGTTTACCACCAGACCGGAACTCATTACGGTGCAGCTCACCCTGGCTAATTTTCAGGAGCAGTTTACCAACAACTGGCCGCTGATGATGGCGGCGGTGGTCATTTCAAGTTTGCCTATTGTGCTGCTCTCTATTTTAGGGCAGCGACAGCTCGTTAGGGGCATTGCCACAACGGGCGTCAAGGGATAGCTGGGTTTGCTAACCTACCCAGTAGCGTCTGGACTGAGTAGCGTCTGGACTGAGTAGCGTCTGGACTGAGTAGCGTCTGGACTTTGATCCGTCTCATGCTTTAGATCTGTAGATCATGGCTAAGCGCTTGTGGTTAGGACTCACATTCTTAGCGGCTGGATTTGCGCTTGCGCTCATTGTGCGCTGGTGGCAGGCTCCTGATTTACTGGCTCAGCGCATCAGTCCGCTGCCCCAGGATCCGCTCGTGCGGGTCTTTATGAACCACAATCCCGCAGCTTCTTACCGCGAACCCTATCGATCGCAAACCCGTCCTGGCGACAATCTGGAGCAGATCATTGTTGACCAGATCCGTGTCGCAAAAGGGAGTGTAGATATAGCAGTGCAGGAGCTACGATCGCCCCTGATTGCCCAAGCCCTGCGCGATCGCCATCGAGCTGGAGTACGGGTACGTCTGATTCTCGAAAATATCTATAGCAGGCCCTGGAGCAGCATCACCGCAGCGGAAGCCCAAACCTTCGATGCCCGAATGCAGGAGCGCTACCGCGATAACCTTCGCCTCATCGACCATAACCAAGACGGCCAGCTTTCCCCCACAGAAATTCAGACCTACGATGCGCTTGCCATCATTCGGCAAGCCAGCATTCCTTGGCTAGACGATACCGCCGATGGGTCTGCGGGGAGTGGGCTGATGCACCATAAGTTTGTGGTGGTTGATGGACAACAGGTTATCGTTACCTCCGCCAACCTCACGCTGTCTGACCTGCATGGAGATTTGAAATCTCCGAAAAGCCTCGGCAATCCCAATTCCCTGGTCCAGATTCAAAGTCCCGCGATCGCCCAGTTGTTTGCCGAAGAATTTAACCTGATGTGGGGAGATGGTCCCGGCGGCCAACCAGACAGTCGCTTTGGGGTCAAAAAAACCTTTCGAGCGGTGCAGTCGATTGCAGTGGGGGCGGGAACCATTCAGGTGAAATTTTCGCCAACCTCAGCCACTATTCCTTGGCAAAGCAGCACCAACGGCCTGATTGCCCAGTCCCTCAGCAACAGCCGAAAAACCATTGACCTAGCGCTCTTTGTCTTTTCAGATCAGCAGATTGCCAATGCCCTTGAGCCTCCGGTGCAGCAAGGCACAACGCTGCGGGTTTTGATAGAGCCGACTTTCGCCTATCAGTATTACAGTGAAGCCCTTGATTTACTGGGTGCGGCGCTTCCGGCTCGCACGGTTCAAAAAACAAAAGACCAGAACGTTAATGATCCGCAGGCTAAAAATCAGCCCGCTAAAAATCTGCCTGCCAAAGCAGCCCAGTCGGAACCATCCGGCGATCGCTGTGGCATGGAGCCGGACAATCAGGTTTGGGAACGTCCCATTCAAACCGTTGGAATTCCCCTTCTGCCTCCTGGTGACCTGCTGCACCATAAATTTGGGATCGTGGATGAGCGCACAGTCATCATAGGCTCTCACAACTGGACAGAAGCCGCTGACTATCAGAATGATGAAACCTTACTGGTCATCCAAAACCCTAGGGTTGCCGCTCACTATACTCAAGAATTTAATCGACTCTGGGCCAATAGCCGTCTCGGTTTACCCCAAAGGCTTCAAAAAAAGATTCAGGAAAAAACAAGCACCCTTGCTGCCTGCAGAACTCAGTCCAGGGTTACTGCCTCTAGCGCGGTACCGGAACTGGCGACAGGTAGTCTAGCGGCAGGTAGTCTAGCGGCAGGAACAAAAGTCAACCTCAATACGGCCTCCCTTCAAGACCTAGAGCAGCTTCCAGGGGTAGGACAAAAGCTTGCTCAGCGCATTATTGCAGCTCGACAGCGCAAACCGTTTCAGTCTTTGAATGACTTAGACCAGGTGTCAGGGGTGGGGCCAAAACTGCTTCAGCAACTGGGCGATCGCGTGACGTGGTAGGGGGCTTACGTTCTGAACTCAAAATGCTATGATAAACGAGACTAAATTCCTGCGGACATGGCGGAATTGGTAGACGCGCTAGATTTAGGTTCTAGTATCGCAAGATGTGAAGGTTCAAGTCCTTTTGTCCGCATTAGTGATGGCTGTTTAGAGTCCCTGTTTGGGATCGTTGTTCAGGCCAGTGTGAGGTGAATGGTTTCAGAAAGGATGGCGCGAGGCTAACCCAACGCCCAAACGCATCCCGAAATCTTGTTCGCCAAGATACTCAAGCAGTTACTGGAGCCAGCGAATGGATAAGTCCTGCGGACAGGCTACGCCAACGCGCCTACAAGAATAAAGTCTGCCTACGCAGACTAAATGCATCAAGGGTTTCAGCAATCCGCGAAGGCGGATTTCGGTCTTGTAGCTGCGGTTTCAACCGCTAAGCGAAAGGTTTTTTCAGTTAATCAAGGGCCGACTAGGCCAGAAAGACTGGGCCAAAGAGATTGGGCCAAAGAGATTGGGCCAGAACGTCGCTCCTATTTTGCTCGTTTATGTCTCGTAATGTTGCGGCTCCATTGCGCTAAAGCCTCATAAAATGAAGGTAGATGGTATATGAAAGCCCACATCTGCTGGACTTTCTGAGGAGAGTGGGGTTCATGTCTGCATCGGTCGTCCAAGCTCCTCTGACGGTAGGGAGCTATGCCCATGCCGTGATTCAAAAGCAGTTTCAGCGACTGTTCATGCAGGAGTCGGCTGTTTTAGAAGACCTTGATCCAGAGCCACTGCACCAGATGCGGGTCGCAATGCGCCGCCTCCGCGCCGCGCTCTATACTTTTTCTGCCGTGGTTCGATGGCCGCAGGAAATTGCGGTACAGGATATTGCAAAAACGGCCAGACGACTGGGTAAAGCGCGTGACCTAGATGTTCTGCAAGATTCCCTGACGCAAGACTATCAGCCGCTGCTTCATGGTATTGAGCAAGATCAGCTCCAGACTATTCTCAAAAGCCTCCAAACCCAGCGAAAGCACTGCTTCAGCGACCTCAAAAAGACCTTAAAAAGCGATCGCTACCTGGCGCTCAAACAAACCCTGGTGGACTGGCTGGCAGCACCAACCTTTCACATCCTGAGTGAGCTGCCCCTGAGCGCTGTTGTGCCCGATCTGGTGCTCCCGTCCACGAGTCGCCTCTTGCTCGATCCAGCCTGGTGGATTGGCCGAGACTGGGTTGTCGGTGCCAGCGAGCCGAACCCTACACCGTCTGCACTACTCCAGGGTCAGCAACCGTTTGAACTAGGCCAGCTAGATCAACACCAAGATGCGCTCCACCGCTTGCGTAAGCAGGTGAAGGGAGTCCGCTACCAGGCTGAGCTTTTTACCGACCTCTATGGGCAGTCCTACAGGGACTATCTTGCAGACCTGAAGAGGATTCAGAATATTTTGGGTCAAATTCAAGATTGTTCCGTGCTGGACGACTTTTTGGTGAATGAGCTTGAAACGCGGTTGGAGGATGTGATGCCCACCGTCGCTCGACGACTTCAGCAGGTTCAGCTTCAGGCTTGGCAGGCTTGGCAGCCGATTCAGCAGCGCTTTATCAATCCAGAGTTTCGCCAAACCCTGCGATCGCAGCTCATCAACCCACGGCCCGAACCCACGCCATGAGCCCAAAAAAGTAAGACTAAAAATAAGCTCAAAAATAAGCCCAAGAAACGCGCCTAGGTGTAGTTCTCCCGCAGCCTGCCTAAAATCTTCCCTCAGCACTTGGTCAGTTCGGGACTGTTCAGGGGAAAATGAAATGGGCTACCCCGCAGCACCTCACTCCGGATCGTCCAGAGCTGTGTAACCCAAAAATTAGAGCGCGATCGCCGCTATAGCCTAACCTTCTTCTCAGTCTTCCCCCAGCCTTTTCTTCTATATACCTCCATGCAGACCCTAGACCAGCCTTTAACAATCCCGTCTTCTGAAGAAACTTTACTGACCATTGCAGGCCGTACCTTTAGGTCACGCCTCATGACCGGCTCAGGCAAGTATCGCAACTTTGACGAAATGCGCCAGAGCATTGACCAAAGCGGCTGCGAGATTGTCACCGTAGCCGTGCGTCGGGTGCAGACCAATGCCCCTGGCCACGAGGGTCTAGCTGACGCTCTAGACTGGAACAAAATTTGGATGCTGCCCAACACCGCAGGTTGCCAGACCGCAGAGGATGCCATTCGAGTGGCGCGGCTAGGGCGCGAAATGGCAAAGCTCCTGGGACAAGAAGACAATAATTTTGTCAAGCTAGAGGTCATTCCTGACCTCCAGTATCTGCTGCCAGACCCCATTGGTACGCTTCAGGCTGCAGAACAACTCGTCAAGGAGGGGTTTGCGGTACTGCCCTATATCAATGCTGACCCCATCCTGGCCAAGCGCTTGGAGGAAGCTGGCTGTGCGACGGTGATGCCCTTGGGGTCGCCCATTGGCTCCGGCCAGGGAATTCGCAATGCGGCCAATATTCAGATCATTATTGAAAACGCAAGGGTTCCGGTGGTGGTGGATGCGGGCATCGGAACCCCCAGCGAGGCGGCTCAAGCCATGGAGATGGGGGCGGATGCGCTGCTGGTGAATACAGCGATCGCCCAAGCCCAGGCTCCGGCAGTCATGGCGCGGGCCATGGCGCTGGCGACAGAGGCCGGACGGCTAGCGTTTTTGTCAGGACGAATTCCGGTCAAGGCTCACGCCAGCGCTAGTTCTCCGCTGTCGGGACTGGTGGCAAGCTGAGGGATGGCTCTCTGCTTGGGCAGATTTTAAGGACGAGAAAACGGCAAGGCTCCAAGATTTGCTATAGTTAGCAAAAGTGTATTTTTATTAAGGTTTTAACATGCGCTATACCAGTGAAGGAGACGGAAAGCTTAATAACTTTGCGGTAGAGCCCAAAATGTACCAGGCTGAACCCCCCAACCCGAAGCAGCAGCGAATTTATGTGGTGATGGGTTTAGCTGCCGCTGCGCTGGTGGGTGGCCTATTTGCGATCGCCGTTGCCGTATCCTAAGCTTTGACGCACGCCTTTTCTCTAGCGCTACTTCCCTCTTTATTTACGCTAAGCGGTTGTGATCTTGCTCACGACCGCTTGTTGTTGAAGGGCGTAAATTAAGTATCCGAGAATGAGCGCCCAAAAATGAGCATCCGAGAATGAGTGCTCAAAAATGAGCATCCGAGAATGAAGTCTACATTTTCTTCTCTCCCCGAAAACCTTTTATCTTCGCCGAAGCTATGCCAGTAGAAGCTATGCCAGTACAAGAGCCTGTTCTAGATAAGGTCGTTCAAGACAAAAGTCAAAACTCACCCCCTAACCCTGATCGGGTGAATAGCGCGATCGCAGCGAGTCAGCGTCATTTGCTAGAGCGCCAATATCCTGAAGGCTACTGGTGGGCAGAGCTAGAGTCTAATGTCTGCATCACTGTTGAAGCGCTGCTCCTGTACAAGATCTGGGGCATTGAGTCTCAGTATCCCCTCGCTAAGCTTGAGACCTATCTGCGCCAGCAGCAGAATGAGCAGGGTGCTTGGGAACTCTACGCTGGAGATGGCGGCGAAATTAGCGTGACGGTCGAGGGCTACCTGGGGCTAAGACTGCTGGGGGTTCCGGCCTCAGACCCAGCCTTGCTGAAGGCCAAAGACTTTATTTTAGCCAAAGGCGGCATTACCCAGACCCGTATCTTTTCCAAGCTGCATCTCGCGCTGGTTGGATGCTACGAGTGGCAAGGGTTGCCCGCTCTCCCCGCCTGGATTATGTTGCTGCCGGAGTTTTCGCCCTTCAATGTTTACGAAATGTCGAGCTGGGCGCGGGAAAGTACGGTGCCGTTGTTCATTGTGATGGACAAGAAGCCCGTATTTCGGATCAGCAACCCCATTACCTTAGATGAGCTATACGTTGAAGGCCGCGATCGCGCGGTCTTTGAGCTGCCGCGTCAGGGCGACTGGACAGATCTGTTTGTGGCGCTGGATGGGGCTTTTAAGCTTGCCGAGCAGTTTAACCTCGTCCCCTTTCGAGAGGAGGGCTTAAAAGCAGCCGAGCGCTGGATTTTAGAGCGTCAAGAGCCGACGGGCGACTGGGGCGGCATTATTCCCCCCATGCTGAATGCGCTGCTGATGATGCGCACCCTCAACTATGACCTCAATGACCCCGCTGTGCAGCGTGGACTGGAGGCGGTTACGCGCTTTGCGGTGGAAACGGACGAAATCTACTGGATTCAGCCCTGTGTGTCTCCGGTGTGGGATACGGCACTGGTGGTCAGAGCCTTGGCGGAGTCTGGCCTAGAGCGCAACCATCCGATGCTGGTGAAGGCTGGGGAATGGCTGCTGAACAACCAAATTTTGGACTATGGGGACTGGGCGGTTAAGAATAAAACGGGACAGCCAGGAGGCTGGGCCTTTGAATTTATCAATAACTACTATCCGGACGTAGATGATACCGCTGTCGTGATCATGGCGCTCCAGGAGGTTGAGCTGCCCCATGAAGCGGTAAAACAGGCGGCGATCAACCGTGGGGTGCAGTGGGTGTCGTCCATGCAGTGTCGGCCAGGGGGCTGGGCGGCGTTTGATGTGGACAATGACCAAGACTGGCTCAACTGGATTCCCTACGGCGACCTGAAGGCCATGATTGACCCCAACACCGCCGATGTGACGGCACGGGTCTTAGAGATGGTTGGGCGCTGCGATGTCACCACGGGCACGCGCAGTGTAGAGCGCGCCCTTCAGTATTTGATCAATGAGCAAGAGCCAGAAGGCTGCTGGTTTGGGCGCTGGGGCGTGAACTACATTTACGGCACCTGTGGCGTTTTATCCGCGCTGTCTTTGGTGGCACCCAAGCGGTTTGCTCCGCAAATTCAAAAAGCAGCAGACTGGCTGGTGAGCTGCCAGAACCCAGATGGGGGCTGGGGAGAAACCTGCCGCAGCTACGATGACCCTAGCTTGAAAGGCCAAGGCACCAGCACCCCTTCCCAAACGGCTTGGGCCTTAATGGGCCTGTTGGCTGCGGGAGATGCGACGGGGGACTATGCTCTCCCAGAGATTGAGCGCGGCATCCATCATTTAGTAGACACCCAAAATCCAGACGGAAGCTGGGATGAACCCTACTTCACAGGCACTGGTTTTCCGGGGCATTTTTACCTACGCTACAACCTGTACTATCAGCACTTTCCGCTGACGGCGATCGCTCGGTATCGTAAGGTGCAACAGAATCTGGCATAGATCGCGCTTCTCATTCCGGCTCACTTTAATTGTCGCAATCAGCCGCTCCGTCTCCAGTCAGTCAGATAATTGTGATCGCCCATCGTTTTGTCGAGAGCTTGCCCTATACCACAGAGCTAAAACCCTTATCCCATCGCACCTCTCATTTCAGGCTCTCGACAATTTGGATCATTTTGTCGAATGTTGTTGTTGTAGCAAAGTAGAAATGTCTTATTTCAAAAAAAACGATCGACAAAGCGATCTTTTTCGCGTATCATCGCTGAATCAGCTTTCCCACAATAAGGACACTGCATGACAAGACCGATCGGGATTGATCTATTCGCAGGTGCGGGTGGACTCAGCCTTGGCTTTGAGCAAGCAGGCTTCGATATTGTGGCGTCAGTGGATATCGATCCAATCCACTGCGCCATCCACAAATTCAACTTCCCAAACTGCGCGACTATTTGCAAAAGTGTCGTTGATCTGACTGGAGACGAGCTGCGTCGTCGCGCCGGAATCGGTCGCCGCGACCTCGACATTGTGATCGGCGGTGCCCCCTGCCAAGGCTTTTCCCTAATCGGCAAACGGGCACTCGATGACAGTCGAAACCAGCTTGTCTATCACTATGTGCGGCTGGTGATGGAGCTGAAGCCGAAATACTTCGTTTTCGAGAACGTGAAAGGCTTGACAATAGGAAAGCACCGACGTTTTCTGCAAGAGATTATTGAAGCATTCGGCGAAGGTGGTTACGACGTTGTAACCGACTATAAGGTTCTGAATGCTAAAGATTACTTTGTTCCGCAAGACCGCCGTCGCCTGTTTTTGATGGGGGCGCGAGCTGGACTGCAACTGCCGACTTATCCGCAACCGACAGGACAAACGACGGTTGGCGAAGCGATCAGTGATCTTCCCGATGCGGAAGCGTTTCCCGAACTGTGGGAACGCGATTGGGTAAAAGTTAAATTAGGCAAGCCTTCTCACTATGCGGCGATGCTTAGCGGAAGAAAAGAAGACCCGCAGGATTTTGGTTATCTCCGCCGCTTCGATCCCAAGGTGCTGACTTGCTCCCTACTCACCAATCACACAGAATTATCGCGCCAGCGTTTCGCCGCCACGACTCCCGACGATGTGGAGCCAATCAGCCGCTTCAAAAAACTTTCTCTCGACGGTATCTGCAACACCTTACGGGCAGGCACTGCTAGCGATCGCGGGGCGTTCACTTCACCACGCCCTATTCATCCAACTTACCCACGGGTTATTACCGTTCGCGAAGGGGCACGGCTACACTCTTACCCGGACTGGTTTCGATTTCATGCAACCAAGTGGCACGGGTTCCGCCAAATCGGCAATAGTGTGCCGCCATTGCTGGCTCGTGCTGTCGGCGGGGAAATTCTGAAAGCCTTGGGAAAAAAACCACAAAAGCCTAGTGAGACAATAGACCTGCGTGAGGAAAGTTTAATCGGAATTTCGATGTCCGATGCTGCTGCTATGTTCGGCGTGTCCAGTTCCGTCATCGCTCCTCGCACACGCCTGCCTCGCCTACTAGAAGAATCTCAAAAAAGTGTGCTTCATGGCAGATAAAGCGAAAGCTAAAAACCGCTATAACCAGTTGATCGAGAAGATATTTCTCGATGGATATACTGAGGGTGCTACGGAAATTCCGTTTGAACGCACGGCTCTGGAGACGGCAGCAAAGACTCTTGATATACGCTTGCCGAGCAATCTCGGCGATGTGCTTTACTCTTTGCGTTTTCGCACTACCATGCCTTCAAAAGTTCTGGAAACACAGCCAGAGGGATACGAATGGATCATCGAACTGGTAGGCCGTGCTAAATACCGTTTCCGGTTGACCAGAGAGAACCGCATCATCCCCAATCCAAACCTTGCAGTTATCCGTATCCCCGACTGCACACCGGAAATTATCACTTCTTACGCGCTTGACGACGAACAGGCCTTGCTGGCCAAGGTACGCTATAACCGCTTAATCGATATTTTCCTTGGCCTGACCACATTTTCTCTACAGAACCACTTGCGGACAAGTGTGCGCGACATCGGGCAGATCGAGATCGATGAACTTTATGTCGGCATTGATAAATATGGGTGTCATTACATCATCCCTGTACAGGCCAAGGGCGGAAAGGATCAAATCTCCGTTGTGCAGACGACACAAGACACCGCATGGTGCAAACAAAAGCATCCGAATTTACGATGCCGCGCTATTTCTGCACAGTTCGTCGCCAGTGATCAGATTGCTCTGTTTGAACTCAAGATCGACAATGACCAGTTACAGATAGTCGAAGAACGACACTATAAGCTCGTGCAAGCAAGTGAACTTGATCCGAACGAAATTATCGAATATCGCACCTAAATTTTCTGCACGGCCTAAATCTGGTTCATCAAAAGTAACCTTCAACAGAATAATTCCATTTGTCGATAGCTAGTAGACAAGAATCGCTGTCTACTAACCTTTAAACATTAGTTAGCAGACTATCTGAGAGCCTGGATAGGCAACGAGTTATGAATATTCATGGGCATCTTCGTTTTTTCAAGGCCATGATGCTTCTCTAAAGAGAGGTATACAAGGCTTAGAGAATATGTCTAACCCCGGACTCTCCTTGGAATGGCTCAAAGAGCGGACGATGCTGGGCACCTTGAGCGATCGCATCCTAGAAGCGATCGCCTCTAAGCTTCAGCCTGAATCCATTGCTGCAAATCGGCGCGTCATCCTAGAGCAAACCCTGCCCAATGCGCTCTATGTTTTGGTGCGGGGGCGGCTAGAGCGCTATCGCACCAGCCCCAATAGTCTGGCCTTGGCTAGCAGCCTGCTGCCCGGTTCTGTCCTCCATCTCACCGAAATTCTGCTGGAGCAGCCCGTCCAGGATACGATTGTCACCCTCACAGACTGCGAATTTTGGGTGCTGCCCAAGGCTGAGCTGATGGCGATCGCCCAGCAGTTTCCCGAAATGATGCAGTCTGTCTCGCGCCAGCTTGCCGAAGATGTGGTGGAGCTATCCGCCCAGCTTGCCTTTGAGCAAGAGCGTCAGGCGATTTTAAGACCCTACCTCCTCACTAAAGCCAAGCGCGGCATTGTGGGCACCAGCCGCTATGCGGTACGGCTGCGCCAGCAGATCAAAGAAGCCGCCCGCGATCGCAAACCCGTCCTAATTTTTGGCGAACCAGGTTTAGAAAAAGACAACATCGCCACGCTGATTCACTTTGGGTCGCCCAGCCGCCGCGAACCTATGATTCAGGTGAACTGCAATACCCTACAGGTCAGCGGGGCAGAGCTTTTTGGCCGGATGGGTGGCAAACCAGGACTGCTCGAAGCTTTGGGAATGGGCACAATCCTGCTGAACAATATTCACGAGCTTGACCCCGCCCTGCTGCCGCAGATCACAGTACTCCTGGAGCAAAACACATTTATCCCGGTGCGGCGAAACGAAGGCCCGAAGGAATCCCAGGCAGTTGACCCAAAATCGAGTCAGGCGCGCGTGATTTTGGTGGCGGAAAAAACCATCCCCGGCCTCGAAAACCTGATGGGACACACCATTAAAGTGCCGCCCCTTCGTGTCCGCAAACCCGACCTCAAAGCCCAGGTTACTTACTATCTCAGCCTCATGGCGCAGCGCAAGGGCGAACCCAAGCGCACCCTCACCCCCGAAGCCCTGCGGCGACTTCAGGCCTACAGCTATCCCGGAAACCTCGCCGAACTGCAAAGCCTCATGAGCCGCGCGATCGCCCAGGCACCTGAGCAATGTGCCCTCACGGACGAGCTATTTTGGCCAGCGGAAGCCAAAAAGCAGCAGTTCCGCCTTAATTTACTGAATACCTACCCAAAACTGCGGCAGTTTCTCAGAAGCGACTGGTGGCCGACCAGAATTAACTATGGCTTTACCCTAGGCGTCTTTGCGCTGGTGGTGTTTTTGCTGTTTTGGGGGCCTCAAGATCGGCAGCATAACGTCGCCCTGAATTTATTTTGGGCCTGGTGGTGGCCGCTAGTGCTGATTGGGTTTCCCTTTGTGGGTCGGCTGTGGTGTGCGGTGTGCCCCTTCATGATTTATGGCGAAGCGATGCAGTGGCTATCCCTAAAGGTGTTTCCGCGCACTCTCCAGCGCTGGCCACGAGACACCGCAGATCGGTGGGGCGGGTGGTTTTTATTGGGTCTATTTACGCTGATTTTTCTATGGGAAGAACTGTGGAACTTAGAGAACACGGCCTACCTTTCAAGCTGGCTGCTGTTGCTGATTACGGCGGGTGCGGTGATTTGCTCTCAAATTTTTGAGCGGCGGTTTTGGTGCCGCTACCTCTGCCCCATCGGCGGCATGAATGGCCTTTTTGCCAAGCTCTCCATGACCGAACTCCGCGCCCAGCAGGGCACCTGCTCCGCAGAATGCACGACCTACCAGTGCTATAAAGGCGGCCCCGTGAAGGGCGAAGGTCAAGAAACCCTCGGCTGCCCTCTGTATTCCCATCCGGCGCAGCTTGTGGACAATCGAGACTGTGTGTTGTGTATGACCTGTCTCAAAGCCTGCCCCCACCGCTCCGTGGAGCTAAACTTACGTCCTCCCGGTATTGAACTTTGGACGACTCACCAGCCCCGCAGCCACGAGGTAGCGCTCTTGTTGCTGCTCCTGGGCGGTATTTTCTTACATCGGCTCCCTGAGATTGAAGGAAAGCTAGGCTTAGACTTCCATCTGACGCAATTTTGGCCCCATGCTGGAGTGTCTGTGGCGGTTTTGGCGATCGCAGCCCTCATCCCGCTGTTCGGACAAGGGTTCTTAAATCTTCTGAGTCCTGGGAAGCATCGACCCTTTCTGGAATTGGCCTATGGCTACCTCCCCCTCGTGCTTTGCGGCACCCTCGCTCATTACCTACGGTTGGGACTGAATGAAGCGGGTCAAGTTTTGCCTGTAACCTTAGCAACCTTTGGACTAGGCGATCGCGGGGTCAACCTGCCCGTCCTGATTGCTCATCCGGCGGTGACGGCCTTCTTGCAGGGGACGGTCTTGGTGATGGGAACTGCCTTGACGGGGCTACTGATTCAAAAAATTGGCCGACAGCCGATCACAAAGCTCTGGCCTCATCAGTTCACTGCTCTTGGACTACTGGTGCTGCTCTGGCAAGTGATTGTGTGATGTGATTGTGTGATGTGAGCAGTGTGTAATGTGAGTGCTGCTGCGCGATTGCTACGGAGCGGTGACTAAAACCTCATTAATTTTGCCGCGCTTCTGGGCATGGACATTAATGGCTCTGGCCGCATGAATGGTCTGAATGGGGAAGTCCTGATACAGCTCACGGATAAACGGGCAGTCTGAGTTGGAGAGCAAAACCTGCACCTGATGCTGGGCAAGTTGGGCAAAAATATCTCTGAGCTGGATTTGATGCGCGGCGGTAAACGCATCTCGACTGTAGCCCGTGAAGTTGCTGGTCACGCTCAAGGGCTGGTAGGGCGGGTCAAAGTAGACAAAGTCCTGGGGCGTAATGTTAGCCTCCAAGATCTGATGAAACGATCGCTGCACAATAGTGGCAGACTGTAGCGCCTCGGAAGCGGCCTGGAGCAAATCGCGATCGCAAATTTTAGGGTTGCTATACCGCCCCATAGGGACATTAAACTGCCCTTGGGCATTGACGCGATAGAGCCCGTTAAAGCAGGTTTTATTCAGATAAATCAGCCTTGCAGCGCGTGCGACAGGGGGCTCAGGAGTTTCAGCGCGCATCTGATAATAGTAGTCCTGCCCGTGGTGGGCAGCATGGTGCGTCAACTGCTCAATCAGCTCCTCCACGCGATCGCGGACGCAGGTATAGACATTCACCAGCTCTGGATTAATGTCTGACAAGACCGCCCGCTGGGGCCGCAGGTAAAAAAAGAGCGCCCCACCCCCCAAAAACGGCTCGTAATAGGTGTCAAACGCCTGGGGCAAAAAGGGCTGATACTGGACAATCAGGCGGCTTTTCCCCCCTGCCCACTTCAAGAACGGGCGGGGGGGAATGGGTAGGCTGGAAGACAAGGCCATCGTGAATCTACCGCTGTTCTTAACCCTTCATGGCATCAATGAGAATCGACGCCACCTCAGGCCGCGAAAATTCGGGGGGCGGTAGCTCACCCCGCCGCAGCATTTCCCGCACCTTGGTGCCGGAAAGGTGGATTCGTTCTTCTGGCAGACTAGAACTGGTCTTAGAGGTGGCCATCCCCTGCGATCGCGTGCAGTAAAAGGCGTGCTCAAATTTCATGGGCGTGATCCCCAAGGCGGCGGGGTCAAATTCATCAAAAATGTACTGGGCATCGTAGGTGCCGTAGTAGTCCCCCACCCCCGCATGGTCCCGTCCCACAATGAAGTGCGTACAGCCATAGTTTTTGCGCACAAGGGCGTGGAAAATTGCCTCCCTCGGCCCCGCATAGCGCATCGCTGCTGGATTGATGGCTAAGGTCACGCGATCGTGGGGGAAATATTTTTCTAAAAGCACCTCATAGCAACGCATCCGCACATCTGCCGGAATATCGTCGCTCTTGGTTGCCCCTACGAGGGGGTGCAAAAACAGCCCGTCCACGGTTTCTAGGGCACATTTTTGAATGTACTCGTGGGCGCGGTGGATTGGGTTGCGGGTCTGAAAGCCCACAATCGTTTTCCAGGCCTTATCTCGAAAGAGGGCGCGGGAGTCTACGGGGTCGATCTGATACTTCGGGAAAAATGGGTGAGGGCGACGCTCCATGAGCCAAATGGGGCCAGCCAAGTTCACAGCGCCCTGGTCGTAGACAACCTTCACCCCAGGGTGCTGGCTCTCATTGGTGAGATAGACCTTGAGGGCTTCGTGGTTTTTGTCGTAGCTATATTTCTCAGTCAGCTCCAGCACGCCAATAAACTGTCCGGCAGGGTCATCTAATCGCACTGTACTGCCCACCTGAAGCGGCTCGGCAACCTCTTCTGTCACCGAGAGCGTAATGGGGATACTCCAGGGCAGACCATTGGCCAGGTGCATTTGGTTCACAACCTGGAGGTAGTCTGCTTCACCCAGAAAGCCCGTCAGGGGGCTAAATCCGCCGATCGCAATGAGCTCTAGGTCTGATAGGGCACGGTCGTCAAGCTGGACACGGGGTAAGGTTTCAGCCTGGGCGAGAAAGTCCTGTCGCTGGGCGTGCGTCACAATTCGATTAACCAATACACCGCCGTGGGGAGCGATCGCGTCCTGATGCAGACTCACAGTAGAACCCTCTTCAATAGTTTTGGATGCCAATGGTTTTACCTCAATGGGTTTTACCTCAATGGGCTTTACCTGAATGGCTCGTAACCCATCATAAATCCTGGCGGGAGTTCCCACTCCCCCAGTGATGACGAGATCTTGACGGATGTTTGAAATTAACCGATTCTTTAGCGGTAGCAGTATGGTGCAATTGGGTATGGTGCAATTGGGTATAGTGCAATGGCCGCTCAATCTGGCGAAAGGTTTTTCGAGCAGTGCCAGCATTTTTAGCCCATAAGCTTTAGCCCATAAGTTTTAGCTCACGCTTTAAGGATGTCCTGTATGGCTATGCCTCCCTTTGCCGCTCTGGCAACCCCTGCCCCCATTACCTTTGGCACCGATGGCTGGCGCGGCATTATTGCAGCAGATTTCACCTTTGAACGATTGGTGCAGGTGGCTCCGGTCGCGGCTCAGGTACTGGCCCAAACCTACGGCGCAGAAACAAACAGCCGCCTTGTCGTCGTGGGTTACGACCGTCGCTTTCTCTCTGAAGAATTTGCAGAGGCCACGGCGATCGCGGTGCAAAAGGCTGGCTTTGATGTGCTGCTTTCTGAGGACTACTGCCCCACCCCAGCCGTAAGCTGGGCGGTGAAGCAGCATCAGGCGCTGGGCGGCCTCGTGATTACCGCCAGCCATAACCCTGGCGCTTATTCTGGCCTGAAGGTGAAGGGTGCGTTTGGGGGGTCTGTGCCCCCATCCATCACCCAAGACATTCAGGCACAGCTCGGTCGAGTGTTTCCTGAGGCCACGCCAGGAACCTTAACGCGGTTTAATCCCTGGCCAGACTACTGCAATATTCTGCGCTCCAAGGTTGACCTCAGCGCTATCCAGTCTGCGATCGCCAGCGGTAAAATTACGGTCTACGTAGACGTGATGCATGGGGCAACGGCCACTGGATTGGGACAGGTTCTACAAGCCTCTGTCCATGAATTGCGTTCAGCGCGCGACCCATTTTTTGGCGGTGGCGCTCCTGAACCTCTGCCGAAGTACATGAAGCAGCTTTTAGAAACCATCCAAACGCGGGCGGCTTCAGGGTCGCAAGCGGGCGTCACCGTGGGATTTGTGTTTGATGGAGATGGCGATCGCATTGCGGCGGTAGACGGGCAGGGAAATTTCCTCAGCTCCCAAATCCTGATTCCTATTCTGCTAGAGCATCTTGCCAGCCGTCGGGGCTTTACGGGGGAATTTATCAAAACCGTGAGCGGCTCGGATTTAATGCCCAAGGTGGCGCAGCTCTATAATCTACCCGTCTTTGAAACCCCCATTGGCTATAAATATATTGCTGACCGCATGATGCAGTCTGGCAACGTCCTCCTCGGTGGGGAAGAATCGGGCGGCATTGGGTTTGGCACCCATATTCCAGAGCGGGATGGCCTACTTTCAGCGCTCTATGTCCTTGAGGCGATAGCGATGAGTGGCAAAGACCTCAGCGACTCATACCACAACCTTCAAGAGCGGACAGGCTTTGCCAGCGCCTACGATCGCATTGACCTCACCCTCTCCAGCGACGCAACCAAACAGGCGCTGATTCAAACCCTCTCCCACACTCCCTTTACCGAAGTTTTGGGCACTGCCGTTTCTGAATTTACCAATCCGGACGGCTTCAAAGTGCGCCTTGTGGACGGAAGCTGGTTGCTGATTCGCTTTAGCGGCACAGAACCAGTCCTACGGCTTTACTGTGAAGCCGCCACAGAAGAGCGGGTGGCTCAACTCCTCCAGTGGGCAAAACAGTGGGCGCTTAGTCATGAACCCAATCCTTAACTTAGGTGCTTCAATCACTTAGGTGTTTCAATGGTGTTTCAATTTAGGCGTTTCCCTGGGAGCCAATGAAATCTAGGCCACTTCGCAATGTTCAGCTCAGAGGAATTATCCTTATTGCTCTGTTGGCTCTTCCAGCCTGCAAGGTCAATCCTGCGTCTGCACCCAAAACTTCAGTTGCGGAGGTGATCGGCAGCAGTAAAAAGCGTGTTGCGGAGGTTTCAGCGATCCTCGCCAAAGCCAAGACCCCGCCAACCGCTATCCTGGATGCCTACTTTTTAGAGGAACAGATCGGCGACGGGGTTTTAGGCCCCTCAGACTTCCGGGCGTTCTATGCCATCAAGGTTGCCCGACTAAACCTTGCCCAGTGGACCAAGGATCTGACACCCCTTGGAACGACAGCTGAATATGCCGCCCCAGCAAAGCCGCGCGACTGGTGGATTGCCCGTGATGTTTTTAGCTCACTTCAGTTTTATAAGCCGGACGCGCTGACGGGCAGAGTGAATGGCTGGGTTGGCGTCTCGCAGCAGACCGGACAGATTTATATTTTCACTTTTACGATGTGATGGCATGATGTAACGTCATCTAAACGCCATCTATAGATCTGGGCCAACAATCTGGGCCAACAAGTATAGCCTGCCGCGATTGTTTACTTTTGTCTGGGAAAGCGTTTGGGCAGATCTAGCGTTCTTATAATAAAGGTAGACACCTCACGTATGCCGCTCAAACAGCGGGTTTAGGAGGATTTATGTATGGTCAAATTCTCGTTGCGCTCGATAGCTCTACCCTAAGTCAAGTTGTGCTCAAACAGGCGATCGCCCTTGCCCAGTCTGTCAAAGGAAAACTGCTGCTGCTGCATGTTTTAAGCTCGGAAGAGGTCATGAGCCCTACAATGCCGCTCATTCCGGTTCCAGAATATTATCCCTCCTTAAGCGTCACAACGTTAGAACTCTATGAAGAGGAGTGGAAAGCCTTTCAAGCTAAAAGCTTAGTCATGCTGGCCGACTATAAACGCCAAGCTGAAGCGGCTGGTGTTGTAGCCGAGGTTCACCAAAAGGTTGGACGTCCTGGCAAAACCATTTGCGAAATGGCTCAAGAACTAAAGGCTGACCTGATTGTGATTGGGCGGCGTGGTCATTCCGTCTTTGATGAAATGCTTATTGGCAGCGTCAGTAACTACGTCGTCCATCATGCTGACACGACGGTTCTAGTCTGCAATCTCCAGCACCCAGCCAATCACCTGGGAAAAGACGCTGTAGGCCAGTCCCAAGCCTGTGCCGCAGGGGATAGCCATTAGCCCCGCCCATTCTCTAACCATTCTCCCGTATACGCTAGGGAACCATCTGTCGGTTGCGTTTGGCGGCATAGTACAAATTTGCAACTTGTCCTAGACCGTAGAGTAGGGCAGCATTACTTGAGGCCCCAATCACCGCACCCAAAACCGGAATGGCTTCTACAAAGCTGAGAATGGTCTTGGAGACACCTGTCCCGCCGACCGACAGTGCGTAGATGGCGAGTACCTCACCGCGCCGAGCGGGCTCATTCGCCTCAAATCCATAGAGGGCGGCAATGCGATACAGCATCTCAGCCTGAAGGGTGGCAACGGCGGCAATATCGACGGCAAAGAGCGCCACTGCGAGGGGCGGCAAAAAGTTGGCGGCTAGTCCAATGCCGCCAGCCGTGACGGTGGCCGACTGAATGACGCGCTGCACAAGCTCATCGGTGGTCTCTTGGGGATACTGCTGTCGCAGATCCTCGGTTTTTTTCTGAATATCAAGAACATTGACCTGCCCCAAGGCTGCAGCCATCCACCGCAGTCCAGGGAGGCGCGCGGTAGCCTTGAGGAGCGGGTTTTCGGCAATGACGGTGGCGGCATGGCCCAGCCCTTCTGTACCCTGCTCCACATACTGCTGAACGGCAGGAATGAGGCTATCTACGGCATGGTTAACGGATTCGACGGTAGACTGAAGGCTTTTGAAGGCACCTTCAAGGGCTTGCCCAATGGGGTTCGGCTGGCTCATGAACCTAGAATTGACTACATAAACAACATGAATAAACAATCGAGTGGGCTTCTGCCCTGCTCATTTGCCATTCTAAAACGTTTAGGTTCAGACGATGGAGCGGTCTGATGCGAGAGTTAGATGTAATCAGACGCAGTGATCAGTTCTAGGAAGTCTTGCCTCCGAAGGGCGATCGCCCCAATCGTCGCCCCAGTCGTTGCCCAAACCAGGGGGGTCAGGATCTGTGGCACAATGAGAAACACTGGATCATGGTTTAAGAGTCAGGTAATTCTGTGAGTGCAACTGTAAAAACTCCCCAACGAGCCGTCTATCCCTTCACTGCGATCGTGGGCCAAGAAGAAATGAAGCTGGCTCTGATTCTCAATGTCATTGACCCACGGATTGGGGGCGTGATGATTATGGGCGATCGCGGCACCGGTAAATCGACGACCATTCGGGCACTTGCGGACTTACTGCCTGAAATTGAAGTCGTTGCTGATGATCCCTTCAGCAGCCACCCTAGCGACCCCGAAATGATGAGTGACGAGGTGAAGGCCTTAGTCACCGAGGGTAAACCCCTTGCCCTGGCTCAGAAAAAAGTGCCCATGGTGGACTTGCCCTTAGGCGCAACGGAAGATCGCGTCTGCGGCACCATTGATATTGAAAAAGCGCTCTCAGAAGGCATCAAAGCCTTTGAGCCAGGGCTGCTCGCCAAGGCCAATCGCGGCATTCTCTACGTGGATGAGGTGAACCTCCTAGATGACCACCTTGTGGATGTGCTGCTGGATTCTGCCGCTTCGGGCTGGAATACGGTAGAGCGCGAAGGCATCTCCATTCGCCACCCGGCCAGATTTGTCCTCGTGGGCTCCGGCAACCCCGAAGAAGGGGAACTGCGTCCTCAGCTCCTAGATCGCTTTGGCATGCACGCCGAAATTCGCACCGTCAGAGACCCCCATTTGCGGGTTCAGATTGTGGAAGAGCGCACCAGTTTTGACCAAGACCCACAAGACTTTCTCACCGCTCATCAGCCCATGCAGGTTGACCTCCAGGAAAAAATCGTGGCGGCGCAGCAGCGGCTTGGCCAAGTTCAGATTGATCATGAGCTACGGGTGAATATTTCTCAGGTTTGCTCCGAGCTAGATGTAGATGGACTGCGGGGCGATATCGTCACCAATCGGGCAGCAAAGGCGCTAACGGCCTTTGAAGGGCGTACAGAGGTGACTGTGGATGATATTCAGCGCGTCATTACGTTGTGTCTGCGCCATCGCCTCCGGAAAGATCCTCTGGAGTCCATTGATTCGGGCTATAAGGTTCAAAAAGTATTCAACCAGGTCTTTGGAATTGCCGAAGAAGACAGCGCTTACAACGGGGCTTCTCCTTCGATGGCGGGATCTCGCCGTTAGGGCAAGAGAACCTGGCCGAGTTCGTTCTTTTTCTTGGGTGATCTTGCGCTTAGGTGGTTTGGCGTTCAGGTGGTTAAGCGTTTAAGAAAGACGTGAGTCCGATGATGTACTTGAAGCCCCTCACCCCAAACCCCTCGCCTTTGGGAGAGGGGCTTAAGAAGCTTGATTTTTCATTGCCCCTCCTTCTCCTCTAGGGAGAAGGAGAATGGGAGGATGAAGGGCGGTTGTTGCTTGTCGAACTCACGTTAAGAAAGAGCCGACGATTAGCCTACTCTTGATGGATGACTTTTCCGCTCCAGCGAAACTGGCCGGGAATTATCCCCTGTGCCTCTGCTAATTCGGCGATCAGGAGCTGGACGGGCAGGATGTCTAAGATGGGGCTAAGCCAAGAACTGAGTCGAGGAAGGGAAATGTGTGCGTTGTCTAGTCCTGGAACGGCAGCACCCATCGTCACCAAACAGCCGCCGCGATCGCCAATATCCTTGGCCATTCGGGCGCTCAGGTCAAAGGTTTGATCGGGGAGTGTCCAGAGCAGCGTTGCCAAAGCGGGGGAAATCATCTCCATCGGGCCGTGGCGAAACTGACTGCCCACATATCCGCTGGCCGGACAGCGTGCTGCTTCCTGAAGTCCCAGTGCGCCGTTACAGGCCGAAGCAATAGAGGGGCCGCGTGCGACTAAGGCAAAGCTCGCGGCATCTTTCGCCGCTGAGAAGGCAGGTTGAATCGTGACCTGCCAGTCTGCCAAAAATAAGTCGCAGTGGTCAGCGACCTGGAGAATCTCTTGGGCGTGGAGAGGCTGCCCTGCGATCGCCCTAGCCAGCCAGTGCAGCACTGCAAGCGTACTGGTGTAGGTTTTCGTCGCAACGCCCACCTCCCTCCCGGCTTGGGTATAGAGCGCAAGGTCGCTGGCCTGAGCCAGTCGGTTGCCGGACTGATTGGTGATGCTCACCAGCCAGTGCGGAGAACCTGCGCTACGCTGCTGGGCGATCTGCTCCAGTAGTCTTTGAATTTCAATACTTTCGCCGGACTGAGACACGACCACCAAAAACAGCGGCTGCTGAAGCAGCTCCGGTAGATAATGGATCAATTCCCCCGTATCGATGTGGAGTGCAGGTAGTCCCTGCTGATGTAGGTAGTATCGGGCTGGATACAGCGCATTAAACGAAGCACCCAGCCCCGTCAGCACTAGGCGATACTGCGATCGCGAAGACCAGGCTTGATGTATCGCCTCCCATACATCAGAGTCCTGATAGAGTTGGGTGATAGACCTGAGCACGTCGGGCTGCTCTAAAATATTGTCTAGGTAAGTATTCTTGGGGTAAGTATTCTCTGGGTGAGTCTTATCGAGATTGCTCATGAAGGGGTACTGAAACGACAGGGCGTTGTCGCGAGGAGACAGTCTGACTAGCTCGGCGCGTCGTCTTCTGCTAGACACCCTGCACGCTGACTTGGCTCCAAAGCTTGTGTCTCGACACGACGGGCACGGGATAAAAAGGGAGTTACTTCCACATATCCAGACTGGTTGGGCTGGATGGAGCCACTCGCCTCACCCCCCTTCACGCGATCGCTAGGCCCATTGGCAGCAGCCCCGTTTGGTTGAGTGGGAGATTCAGCGGGCGGTGGCTCGGTACCCCCTACGCTGGGTGAGCTTGGAGGGGTAGGGGTTGCGTTAGCAGAACCTTGGGCAGATTGGGCTGGACTGGGTACGGCTCCAACGGGTGGCTGGTAGCAAAGCTGTACTTTTTTCCAGCCAGAGACTTCTTTCGTTTCTGGTGTCGCTTCTGGTGTTGCTTCTGGTGTCGTTTCTGGTGCCGTCTCTAAGATTTTTAAGATCGCCCCAGACGGCAGCGTAGCCAAGGGCTTTAGGGCCAGGTCAGGTCTGCTCCTGATGGCAATGGGAGGAGAAGATGAGACGGTAGGAGGGTTGCCCACGGTTGCTGGAGGTGCAGCCTGAATTCTCCAGTAGGTATCCGGTTTTAGATCGGTGGCAGATGGAGAAGTCGGCTCTGCGCTAGCCGTACCGGTTGCGGTGGGCTGGGGCGAGCCGGTCGAAGACGTGGCGTCAGGCTTTGGGGACGGACGAAGCAGATACGCGAGGACGGCTCCCAGTCCAAAGACGGTCAGGAACCCGACAATCGCCCAGGGCAGGATGGAGGTAGAGCGCGGTACGGATTTTGTAAAAGGGCGATCGCGAAGCTGAGTCTTGAGGAGCGTGGGCTTTTGAGATTGATCGGATGTTGCCGTAATGGCAGTCTTTGCGGTACTGGCGTCCACCTGATGGCAGTGCATGAGCGCAACGGTGACGTTATCGTGACCGTTAAAGCGATTTGCCGCTGCAATGAGGCGCTTGGTGGTTTCGGCGAGGTCGATTTTGCCCTGCAGGAGCGGCAATAGTTCTTCTCGCCAAAGGCTTTCGACCCGCTCAAAATCACTGAGGCCATCGGAACAGAGTAAAAACAGACAGTCGGAGTCGAGTAAAAATCGCGTGGTGGCGGGGCGCAGCATGGAGGAAGGAACCATCCCTAGCGCCTGAATTAAGGAGCCTGCACCGGGCTGTCGCATGGCTTCGCGGTGGGGCAAATAGCCTAGGCGCACTTCGCGGGTGGCGATATCGTCATCGGTGGTGATTTGATAGCAGGCTTGCTCGGTAATCAGGTAGGCGCGGCTGTCCCCTAGGTTAGAAATGTATAGGTCTTGATTTTGCGCCAGCGCCATCACGAGGGTAGTGCCCATGCGATCGCGATCGTGGCGATTTTCCTGGTCATTCTGCTGGGCAATTTGGTCGTTGGCAAGGCCAATGCCTGTCTCTAGCTCTTGAATAAGCTCTGCTGGGGTGAGCTGCGGCAGTGGCGTTTGCTGGAGATATTCTGTAATAGTCTTGATGGCAAGCCCAGAGGCGACTTCTCCGCCAGCGTGGCCGCCCACCCCGTCACACACCACCATGAGACCTGCTGAGGCATTCTGGGCAACTGCACCGTGGTGGGGATAGCAGGCGTCTTCGTTGTGTTCGCGGGTGGGGCCGGAATCCGTGCGGGTTGCAACGTCAACCTGGATGCTAGAGGTGGTTCGCACTGCCGCCAGCCAAGCTTCGAGGTTTTCGATTAGCTCGTCTGGAGCGGTAATTTCTCCTTCCATGAGCTGATCGCACAGTTCGGTAAATTTTGTCTGCCAGCGCCCAACTGAGGGCAGACACCACTTTGCCCAAAATCGTCCAAGCTCTGAAAGCGGCAGCACAAGGTTAGCCTGATAGTTCAGGGACAGCAGCCGCAGGAGCGGCCCCTCTACCCGCAAGAGCTGCGGATCGATCAGGCTAGAGGCAACGCCCTCCCGCTGTAGCGGTGCCCAGAGCTGCGCCATCTGCCACAGCCAGTTGACTTGACGCAGGGCTGGCGCTTGTTTCCAGGCGTCCGTAAAGTTTTCGGCGATCGCAATTTTTGTGAAATCAACCGTAGCATCACCTTTTTCAGTACCCGCAGGCGACAGAATGTTGAAATCCTGGAGGGAGAGCGGTGCCCCCTCCAGCAGGAGCAGAGAACGTTCGCCAGTGAGTAAGCTATAGAGCTGAGGCAAGTGGAGCCGCCACGGAAAAAGCTTGAGGTAGGGCAGGATTGACTCCGTAATGTCAAAGCTGCTGGCGAGGGGAAGTCCGGGTTGGGTTTCTACGACCACCTGCGGCCCACGAAACGGATAGCGATCGCCGAGCAAATTCTCTACCGTCTCAACCTCAGGATCTAGGCCCACCACCCACAAATACCGATTTGGAAGACGAGTGCCGCACTGATGGCAGGCAACCTCGCCCTCTGGATTTGCAGCGCGGCACTTGAGGTTTGGACAGTAGATCATCGGCAAAGCTTGCTGCATGAGAATTCCTTATGACAAATGCCAGGGAAGCCGATTCAAAACGGCGATCAGTGAAGTCAAGACCCATAGCCACAACAAGCTTTTTGGCAAAACCTTGCGGTAAATTAGAGAATTTGCTTGCTAGAGCAGTCTATCCTCGCCTCAGCCCTCGCAACCGCGCATATCTTAGTACAAAACGACTTTAAAGCCTTTTCTTTGTAACCTTAACGCTATAAATAGCCCTATAAATTTTAGTTTAATGTTTCATTGTCTCTGCGGAACTGAACTTTCGTCAATTTTTCGAGGGGAAGGAGGAGCCATTGCTGATGATCGTAAGTAAATGCGCTCCGCGTTTTTGATTTTAGCGATACCTTCAAGCGACGTAGACCCTGCAAAAATTGACTAGAGTAGAGAAGCTGCCAGTGAATTGCCTAATGAGCGAATTGCCCAGCGATTTGCCTACTTTTTTGACTTTTTTACCCTATCCAGCCAACGCGTGTGCCCGTTTTTGATTCCGAACAGCTTTTATTTCAGCCCGTAATGTCTGCGGCAGACGCGGTGCCGCTAATTTTTGCGTTTCCCAATACCTATAGCGTTGGCATTACGAGTCTGGGATACCAGGTAGTGTGGGCGCTCCTCGCCAGCCGACCCGACTTAGTCGTAAGTCGACTGTTTACAGATCGCGCGGACGATCTGCCCGCTGCACCAGAAATCCTGGGATTCTCGCTCTCTTGGGAGCTAGATTATGTGCATCTTTTAGATGTTTTAGAGCAGCTTGAGATTCCGGTGCGCGCTGCTGGGCGATCGCAGGAGCATCCGCTGGTCTTTGGCGGGGGCCCTGTGCTTTCCGCTAACCCAGAGCCCTTTGCGGACTTTTTTGACTTGGTGCTGCTGGGCGATGGTGAAGATCTTTTGCATCAGTTTATTGAGGCATACCAGACCGTGCGATCGCAGCCTCGGCAAGATCAGCTGAGGCATCTGGCACAGGTTCCGGGTATCTATGTGCCCAGCCTTTACAACGTCACCTATGCTGCGCCAGACGGCCCCCTCGAAAAAATTCTGCCCCTGGAGAGCGCCATTCCCGCCCAGGTGCAAAAGCAGACCTTTCGCGGCAATACCCTCTCTACTTCCACCGTGGTCACGCCAGAAGCAGCCTGGGAAAATATCTATATGGTTGAGGTGGTCAGGAGTTGCCCAGAGCTTTGTCGCTTTTGTCTGGCCAGCTACCTCACTCTTCCCTTTCGGACGCCCAGCGTGGAGCAGACGCTGATTCCGGCGATTCAGAAGGGGTTACAGGTCACCCACCGGATTGGCCTCTTGGGCGCATCCGTCACCCAGCATCCAGAATTTGACGCGCTCCTCGACTTTTTTACGCGGCCAGAGTGCGATGCTGTACGCCTGAGTATTGCTTCTGTGCGCACCAATACCGTGACGGAAAAGCTGGCGCATATTCTGGCGACCCACGATACCCGCTCCATTACCATTGCGATCGAGAGTGGATCTGATCGGCTGCGTCAGATTATTAACAAAAAGCTAGACCCAGACTCTATTTTTGAAGCTGCTGCTCACGCGAAGGCGGGCGGACTCAGCAGCCTCAAGCTATACGGTATGGCAGGACTCCCCGGAGAGACAGAGGCCGATCTAGAGGCTACAGTGGCGCTCTTAAAAGCCATTAAGCAAAAGGTGCCTGGATTGCGCTTGACTTTAGGGTGTAGCACCTTTGTGCCCAAAGCCCATACGCCCTTCCAGTGGTTTGGGGTGCAGCCCCAGGCGGAAAAACGTCTCCAGTTTTTGCAAAAGCATCTGCGATCGCAGGGCATTGACTTTCGGCCAGAGAGCTATAGCTGGTCTGTCATTCAGGCGCTCATTTCACGGGGCGATCGTCGACTCTCTTTTCTGTTAGAGCGCACCCGTCAGTATGGGGATTCCTTGGGGAGCTATCGACGAGTCTTCAAGGAACTGAAAGGAAAACTGCCCCCGCTCGACTTTTATGTGCATCAAGACTGGCCCACGGATTGGGTGCTGCCCTGGTCTCACCTTCAGGGGCCGCTGCCACAATCTACCCTTCTCAAGCACCGTGAAGAAGCCGTTGCGCTGTTCTAAACCTATCCCCCAATCCTTACGCACCACTCCCACGACCGTGAAATCACAAATAGTACAAGACTCCCACCCAGCTTCTTCTCAGCCAGAGGCGATCGCGGCAGACGGCGATCAAAAAGTTCTCTGCATTCACTGCAAGCGCACCGCGACAAACGGACTGAAGTGTAAAGGAATTTGCGTAGCGGACAATGATTACTAGAAGGGAGAGAACCTTGAGCCGAAGTTTTGCTATTTGCTTGTTATGACGCTCAGTTCTGGGTGGGGCACAGTTACAGGGTATCTGGTAAGGTCGAAAAGCTATCTTCCCAGATTTCTCAATCTTTCGTATCGATTAAAGATCTCGCTTGTGATCTTGATAGCTGTTTGATTATGACTGGCTAAACATAACGCATACAGCACTGAGTTTGTCGAGTTACGCATGAGTACAGGTCTGCTCACGTGCGGAAAGAGCGATCGCGACTGACGAAAAAAGCGCAATTGATTGGATTGATCGACAATTTGAAACTTTGAATATCAAATTAACAAAGGAGAAGATAGAAAAATGAGAAACAAAGAATTTTACGTTGTCATTGAGCGTGATGAAGATGGAATCTATGTTGGTGAAGTTCCGCAACTCAAAGCGTGTTATAGCCAAGGAGAAACCGTCGATGAACTCATGCAAAATATCCGCGAGGTTATCGAAATGTGTCTTGAAGAACTTGAAGAAGAATCAACCACTGAATTTATTGGCATTCAGAAATTGGTAATGTGATGGCAAAACTTCCAAGTCCAACGGGAAAAGAACTCATCACCGCGCTTGAAAAGATTGGCTTCGAGGTTGTCAGACAGAAAGGGAGCCATATTCGCTTAAAACACGAAGACGATCGCGTTGTCACAATTCCAGTCCATGCTCGTAAAAATGTTGGGAAGGGGCTACTCCTAAAAATTTTTAAAGATGCCGACCTCACTAAAGATGAACTGATCAGATTATTGGGATAATTCGCAAACTGCTGGAAATGGCTAAAACAGGAGTAGAAAGAGCGACCCTAGCGGTAACGACAAAGCTGCGCGAAACCGATGAAGCCACAGCAAAAACTTGAATCGATCAGCAGCTAAAAACTTGGAGAGTGAACCTGATATGAAATTTAAAAATATTGAAATTCCTGTCGATCAAATCTCAGCCCTCTGCAATCCGACTAGCCATTCCTACTAGAAGAGAGTTGCGATCGATCCATCCAGAGCACGATCGCAGGGGTTAGTAAGGTACAAACCAGCATGACCACGACAACCATCGACAGCGGCAGGTGGAGATAGTCCCTTGCAACTCGCACGAGGTCGTGGTCGAGGATGTCGCCTTTGCCCTGCTCATAGATGGCTCTCTGCTCTGCATTAAAGAGCAGTCCCCAGCTAAATCGCAGATTATAAATGACAAAATAAAGCCCCAGTAGGGCATAAATTGGTCGCTCTAGGGCATTTCGGCAGGCAGCACCACTGACGGCGCGATGGAGAAAAATGCCGGCAAAAATTAGCTCAAAGCCGTGGCCCATCGTCACAATGAGAAAGTTCTGGAGGGGAGTGGTGATGCACAGGGTGTAGGCGATCGCCATCGCCAGAAAGATCCGCGAAAGGGCGACATGCTGCCAATACCGATACAGCAGGAACCCAAAACCTGCATAGATCAGCCCCACAATCAGAGGCACCCGTTGCTCACTCTGTAAGGTAATGCCGCCGCCAAACATAAAATCCAGCGCCGGAATGGCCGGATAGCCAAAAATCCAGTTGGTAGCGGCATGGCCTAACTCATGCACCATAATCAGCAGCGGACTCAGCACAAAGGTCAAAAACGGGACGCAGAATACCCCCACCACAAGCATGGCCCCAATGGTGATCGCCCTCCAGCCTGTTGGGTTTGAAATCATTTGAGCTGGTCTAGTTTGGTCTGGTCTAATCTGGTCTGGTCTAGCCTGGACTGGTCTAATCTGGTCTGGTCTAGCCTGGACTGCACTAGCGTGGTCAGAACGATTCCGGTTGGGCTTTGGCCAGAGCAGCCCCTGAGCCGCTTGACGAACCGTAGGCTGATCGGGCACATCCAGAATGGACAGATCAAGTTCCCAGAATCCATTCATCAGAGGGATAGCCTGACCCGTAATGCTCAGCGTTGTGAGGGTGCCTAATCCATCGGGGTTCAGGAGATAGGGCAGGAGTGCCCGACCGAACAGCATGACGGACACCCGCTGGTCTGGTGTCTCTGCTGATTGAAGGCTAATGAAAAGGGTCTGGCGATCGCGCGTAACCTGTACATCAATAGCTTTATGCACCAGCGATCGCTGCAAGACCGTTGTAAGAGCCTCCAGGTCGAGATCAAGCCTCATGGCCTCGTGGGGTCTAAAGTCAGGGCTAGAATCAGGGTTAACCATAAAAAACGCAGAGGGGCATACCGTTAGGATTCCCGCTTTCCGTCGTTTGCCGCGTATGTTTAGATTTTTGATCCTTCAGAAGGCCAGAAGGCAACAAAAAGAACCTAAGGAAAGCTGTAAAAAGGCTTGAAGGGGTTGGCGTCTGCTGATTTGATAGGGGACGGGGTCTTCTACAATTGAAGAATAGCGGGGTGGAAGCAGTCAGGGTTGAATATTCACTCAGCAACCTTGGGCAGTTAGCAACCTTGGGTCAACAGTTCTCAATCAACCTCAAACCAATCTCAAGGCAGTGAAGACTAAGCGCTCATGAAGACGCACAGCGATGTTTTGATCGTGGGAGGGGGAGCCATTGGGCTAGGAACCGCTTTAGAGCTGGCGCTGCGTGGGGTCGCTGTGACGGTACTCAGCCGCAATGCCCAAGAGGCCGCGCTCTATGCAGCGGCGGGAATGCTGGCTCCCCAGGCGGAGGGACTCCTGCCGGGGCCGATGCTAGCGCTTTGTCTCCGAAGCCGAACCCTTTACCCAGACTGGACGCGCAAGCTGGAATCCTTGACGGGTATGGATTGTGGGTATTGGCCCTGCGGAATTCTCGCCCCTCAGTATGCTGAGGAGCCTCAAGCTTCCGAGCAGTTTGAACAGATCCAAGCTAAACAGATCGAGGCTGAGCAAGCTGGGGCTGAGCAAGTTGGGGCTAGCAGTGCGGTGTGGTGCGATCGCCCTTCTCTAGATCATCTCCAGTCCGGCCTGGGTCGGGAGGTCGTAGGGGGCTGGTGGTTTCCTGAAGATGGCCAGGTCAACAATCAGCAAATGGCGAAGGTGCTGCTCAGTGCCCTAGAAGGTCTAGGCGTCAAGATTCACGACGGAGTTGCGGTAGAGCAGATCTGCCACAACGGCACCCAAGTCACCGGCCTACAGACCTCGGCAGATCTGTATCAGGCTGATCACTATGTCCTGGCCTCTGGAGCCTGGGCAGGCGAGCTGCTACAGCTTCCGGTAGTGCCGCGTAAGGGACAGATGTTGTCTGTCCGTGCGCCATCAGCGCAGCAACCTTTGCGGCACGTCCTGTTTGGCCGGGATGCCTACATCGTGCCGCGCCTGTCTGGTCAGATTGTGATTGGTGCCACCAGTGAGGCGGTCGGGTTTACGCCCCACAATACTCCCGCAGGTGTGCAGCAGCTTTTAGGGGCAGCAACTCGACTCTTTCCGCCCCTACAGGACTGGGTACTAGAACGCTGCTGGTGGGGGTTCCGGCCCACCACTCCCGACGAACTGCCGATTTTGGGGCCAAGTCCTTATGAGAATCTGACCTTGGCCACAGGACACTACCGCAATGGGATTTTGCTCACGCCCATCACCGCGCAGCTCATGGCGGACTGGATTGTAGGGCAGCAGCTTGACCCCATTCTGGAGAATTTTCGATGGGATCGGTTTGCCCCTGGAAATCACCCTAGGAATCACTAAACTACGGATCGATAAACTGGGATCGGTCTTGCTGAGTTTGGTGGAGTAGGGTTTCTAGGTCTTCCCACTGATTTTGCTCAATGAGCGCCGTGAGGTGGTCTAGGGCGTGACGATAGGTTTGAAGCGATCGCAGCACTTCTGCGCGGTTATACTGCGCCATCATTCGCCCTAGCTCTGGGTTGCCGCCGCCCACACGGCTGGTGTCTTGAAAACCAGAGCTAGCCAACGCCTGAGCAAGCTGAAGCGTAGCGGCATCTGATTCTTGTCCGCAGCTAGCAATCAGGCTAGCGCTCACCATCACGGGCAAATGCGAAATCCAGGCCACAGCTCGGTCATGCTGGGCTGCTGAACATTCATAGTATCGGCTGCGTAGAGTCTGAATTAGCGCTACTAAAAGTTCTTTTGCCGCAGGTGAACTCTGAGCTGTGGGCGTCAGCACATAAGGCCGATCCACAAATAGACCGGGCTGTGCTGCCGTAATGCCAGCGATCGTCTTACCCGCCATCGGATGCCCACCAATAAACTGGGGCCAGAGGGGTTCCAGCGCTTCCACCACCGAAGCTTTAACAGAACCCACATCGGTCAAAACTGCATCTGACGAAAGATAGGGAAGCAGTGACTGCGCTGTTTGCGCCATCATGCCTAAGGGCGTACAGAGAAAAACCACTTCTGCATTCCTCAGAATCTGCGGGTTGACGCTTGCCTCATCTACCGCACCCAACGCGATCGCAGTTTGGCTCGTCTCAGCATTCCGACTCAACCCCAGTACCTGATGCCCTGCCGCGCGAAAATCAAACCCAAGCGAGCCGCCAATTAGCCCTAACCCCACAATCCCAATCTTCATCGCCCATTTCCTGAATTGACCCACACCGCAAGCTAGTATAGGCCAGACCGTTCTGCTCAAGGATGAACCTACAATAAGTCAGCCTAAAGAGAGTCGGCAGGTCTAGCCTAAGCCAGATAGGATAAGTTCTAGAGAAATCTAATGATATTCGAGTAATGATATTCGAGGCGTAAATCAGCCCTATAGTGTGGTCATTGACTATGATTGCTGGCTAACATCTTGAACTAAGTCTTGAACTAAGTGATGTTCAGCCCATTAAGCAAGACCCATTGAACAAGACCAGGGGGAATGCAATTCGTTATGACTGAGGTTCCCCGTGGAAGGAAGCGTGATGCCAACCACCGTCTGGGCTACGGTAAGCCAAGGCAAAATTGAGCTATTAGACCCCATCGATCTGCCGGAAGGCGCTAGGGTTTTGGTGACCCTTTTTCCCACGCCAGCCCCTCTCTCCCCTGAGTTAGATACGCCTGAACCAGACAGGCCACGGCGAACTCTTGGAGCAGCACCCCAGACCCAGCAGATAATCTACTCTGAATCAAGCCCGACTGAATCAGGCCCGACTGAACCTGACTTTTGGCTACAGCCAGAGGCAGATGATTTAATTTGGGACAATCTTGAGGAATCCGTTAACGAACCTTTCCTCCCAATTTCTTCACTCTCCTCTTCACCCCCCTCTTCACGCACTGCAGAATGACGTCCCTCAACGAGCCTTCAAGCCGCCTACCCAGTCAGCCTAGTGAGCGGCCTAACTATCTGTATCTGCATGGGTTTGCCTCTGGCCCCCAATCCACTAAGGCACAGTACCTTTGCGATCGCTTTGCTGAGCAGGGAATAGCGGTGCAGCGGCCAGATCTTAACCAGGGCGATTTCTTCAACCTGACCCTCACCCGTCAGCTCCAGCAGTGTGAAGCAATCCTTAAGCAAGACCCAAACCCTTGGACTATTATTGGCTCCAGTTTTGGTGGATTAACGGCGGCTTGGCTGGGTCAGCGCAACCTTCAGGTGCAGGCTCTGGTTCTTTTGGCACCCGCCTTTGACTTTTTGGCACATTGGCAGCAAAAGCTAGGCGAGGCCGCTCTACAGGAATGGCAGACCAATGGCTCCATCGAGGTATATCACTATGGAGAACGGCGATCGCTTCCCTTGAGCTATCAATTTTGGCAAGATGCCAGCCAGTATTCTGAAGCAGCCTTGACCCGTCCTGTGCCAACGTTAATTTTGCATGGCGTTGCGGATGAGGTGATTCCCCTGGAAGCCAGCCAAGCGTTTGCAGACCAGCGAAAGCACTGTCGCCTCCGGGCGCTGCAAAGCGATCATGCCTTGGGGGATGTTTTGCCCTTACTCTGGGAATCCATCTCTGATTTTCTCTCCCCGCTTTATCTCAATAAATCTTTATCTCAATAAATCATGATTCAGCCAGTCATGAATTGAGCTAACCTTTAATCATTCCTGGATCGTTCCTGGATCGTTTCTATATTCTTCCTGGATCTTTCCTACATGCCTTGTTCTCCAAGGGAAGGTTGCCTTGATCCTTAGAAGGGTTTAGGCAGAATGGCTGAGGTAAAGGGGGTGGCTAAAATACTCTGATCGGAATTCATCGGAACTTGATGATCTAAATTAATAATCTAACTTGATGATCTGAACTTGATAGCCTGAATTTCTCACCTATAGTTTTGGAGTGGATGTAGACTGATGCGACAGGTTAACTTCTTTCTCATCTTTGTAATTTCTTTAGCGCTGGTGCTGTTCGGCATTGAAAATACTCAGCTTGTCAACATTAATATTATTCAGGGCGTAGAGGTCAAGGCTCCCCTTGCGATCGAGCTAATTTTGGCGATGGGAATTGGGGCTGTGCTGGCCTGGGTTTTCAGCGTTTGGGCTGGGCTACAGTCCACCTTAGAAACGCGCCAGGTATTGGGTGAGCGCGATGAGGAAATTGAGATCTTACAGGCTGACCTAGAGCGCTATAAGGCTGAACTAGAAGAACAGCAGCGCCTGCTTCCTGGTGCAAGGCTGACGACTGAATCCTAAGAAGTGTCTTGGGTAAAAAAGTCTGGCGTAAAAAGCTTGAGCAAAAGGGTCTATTGCTTCACGGATTCTAACGTTCGGCTTTAGTAAAGTTCGACTTTGGTTCGACTTTTTAAGTCCTACCCTGTAGAATCAACTCGATCAAGTGTGGTGACGGTTGGCCTTTGGCACTATGAGTCAGTCCTTTGCCGATGATGCGATCGCGCTTCTGATCGATCTGGCCCAGCGAGGCGAGATCGATGCTTGGGATGTCAATGTGGTGGAGGTTTTTGATCGATTTCTGAGTGAATTAACCCTCAAAGATTCCCAGGATTTAGCAACCTCTGGTCAGGCGTTTTTGTACGCCTCCATGCTGATTTTGCTCAAAGCCGAATCTCTTGCGGGGCTAAATCCACCGGAGGAAATTCTGGATGACGGGCTAGAGGGGTTTGAAGGATTTGACCTCGTAGGGCAGGGGCGATCGCTCCCTGCCAACCTAGAGCAGCACTTGCATCGACGTCCGGTTGCGCACCCCTACCCCAAGCGGCGTGTCACCTTGGGCGAGCTGATTCAACAGCTTGAGCTCATTGCCGTTGCGGTCGAGCGTCAGTCCAAGCAAGCTGCCCATAAAAAAGTAGTGCGCCCTAGCCGCGCACAGTCTATTAAAGCCATTTCTCAACTGTCCCACGTCGAAAATTTAACCGAAGTAGCAGCAGAGCTAGAGCTAATGCTGGCAGAACTGGGGTTTGAGCAAAACTGGATTGATTTTGAAGCCCTCATGGCCATTAAAAACGATCGCGTGGGGTTCTTTTGGGCGCTCCTGCTTCTGAGTGCCCAAAGTAAAATTGAGCTAGACCAGCAAGAATTTTACCAAGATCTGCGGCTGCGGCCCTTTCGTCCTGCCGTCAATGTGGAGCTGCCCGTTTTAGGACTGCCCGTTGAGCTGCCTCTGTCTCCCGACCTGGATTCGGCTGCATCCTAGACTGGCCCATTAATATGCTCATAACATGCCCATAACATGCCCATTACATGCCCAGATCTCTTGCCTCAGTCTTTTTTGTCCAGTATTTTTCATGAACTTCTTTTCTTCATGAGTGCTCAATGAAGGCTGTTTATCACTGGTTTGCTTTGGTGGTTAGCAGCCTTGGGCTGGGGCTGAGCGGCTGGATTGTGATTCCGGCTCCAACTTTTTTGTTACTGCCCCTGAGCGTGGGTGCGCCGGAAGTGAGCCCTTGGCTGCTGGGTCTTAATGCACTAGGTGCGCTCCTGTCTTTTGGGGGTGCTTCCAGTAAAAAATCCCTAAACTCAAAGTCTCTAAATCAAAAGGTTGTAAACCAAAAGACCGTCAACCAAAAGACTGGGAATCAAACCACTTCAGGTCTGCTAAGTCGTGTTGCGCTGGGCTTGAGTGTTGTCGGTGCGCTGCTTTGCCTGCTGCCTTTTAGTCAGTTGTCGGCCACCAATCAACGGGCGATCGCGGCGATGGCGCAGGGGTTGGGGTCAGACTATCTGGCCAAGGTTCCCCTGGCTGTGCAGGCTCAGATGCGATCGCAGCCTTTTGTGCTGACAGAGTCTCTGGGTGGCATTCCTGAGCTTACCGTTCGCTATACCCCTGGCATTTCCTTTAAGAAGATTCCTAAACCTGCCCCTGAGGGGGTAGAAGTCATCTCAGAAGCTACTCCAGAAGCCATTCCAGAAGCTACTCCAGAAGCCATTCCAGAAACTATCTCGGACGATGCCCCGCTCACGCTTGATCTCTATAGGCCCCCTCAAGTAGGTCAATATCCAGCCCTAGTGGTCATTTATGGCGGCGCGTGGCAGACTGGCAGTCCGCTTAGCAATGCCGATTTTAGCCGCTACATGGCAGCGCGGGGCTATGTGGTGTGGGCAATTTCCTATCGCCATGCACCGCGCTATCAGTTTCCGACTCAGCTTGAAGATGTAGAAGACGCCCTTTCCTTTTTGCGGACTCATGCCGCAGAGTACGAAACCGACCCTGATCGCGTTGCGCTGCTGGGTCGTTCTGCTGGCGCTCAACTGGCCATGCTAGCGGCCTATCGTCCGGGGGCTCCACCCATCAAGGCTGTGGTTGATTACTACGGCCCTGTTGACTTAGCCGAGGGCTACTATAACCCGCCTAGCCCTAGCCCGATTGATACGCGAATGGTACTCACGGCGCTGCTGGGTGGGGCTCCCAGCGATTTCCCACAGCGCTATGCGAGCGCTTCGCCCATCAATTTTGTGTCCGGCTCTGCTCCGCCAACTCTTTTGGTCTACGGCGGACGCGATAACGTGGTGCAGTCTAAGTATGGACGGGCGATGCATAAGCGCCTACTGGCGGCAGGGAATCAAGCCGTCTTTCTAGAAATTCCCTGGGCGGATCATGCCTTTGATTCGGTCTTTAACGGCATTAGCAATCAGCTTGCCCTCTACTACACGGAACGCTTCTTGGCTTGGGCGCTGCTGGTTCCCTAGGCGATCGCGTTTGGTATGGCTGCCCCAAGACTCTGACCCAATCTTTATCTGGCCCACTCTAGGGAACCCCACTCTAGGCAATCCCACTCTAGGCAATCTCACTCTAGGCAACTCCATTACAGGAGTGGGAACCAGTGTCCTACAGGCCCTTGCCCCTGACCAATCTTGAGGGAATGCTTGAGCGCTTGGGTCACGTAGCGCTTGGCTGCTTGGGTTGCTGCAAGGGGCGCTAAACCCAGAGCAAGATTGGCGGCGATCGCTGCCGATAGGGTACAGCCGGTACCGTGGGTATGAATGGTTTCAATGCGCTGGGTGGTCAAGACTTGCTCCGTCTTGCCATCAAACCAAAAGTCTACGCCCTGAAGCGCTTCGGCCATGCCGCCCCCTTTAACCAGCACAAACCTAGAGCCCAGCTCAAAGATTTTGTGGGCGGCGGCTTTCATATCTTCTAGGCTGTTGATTTCTATGCCGGCCAGGATCTGCGCTTCATAACGGTTGGGGGTCACAATTAGCGCCTGGGGGATAAGTCGATGGATGAGGGTGGCGATCGCCGTATTATCAATGAGCTGTGTCCCCGTTCGGGACACCATCACCGGATCAACCACCAGCTTGCGGATCCGGTGCATTTCCACCGCCACCGCAACGGCCTCAATGATTTCAGGATTCAAGAGCATTCCTGTCTTAACGGCATCCACGCCAATATCAGAGATGACAGCCTGGATTTGCGCTTCTACCGCCGCTGGCGGCAGTGCATCCACGCGACTCACGCCCAAAGTGTTTTGTGCCGTCACGCAGGTCAGGGCGCTGGTGCCGTGAACTTTATGAAAGGCAAAGGTGCGTAAGTCAGCCTGAATGCCAGCTCCTCCGCCACTATCTGATCCAGCAATGGTAAGCGCAATGGGAATGGTCATGGTTGGTTTTCGTGGCTAGTTGTCATGCTGAAATGGGCATGGCTGAATGGTCACGATTTATGGGTCTGCTGAGGCTCGCAGTGGAGCTTTGTAACCCGATGGCGGTAGTCAAACATATCCGAAAGCCGTGCCTGTACCCATCCTGCCAAAAGTGATTCTACAGCCTGTCCTCCTGGTAATGAGAAGGCGATCGCATCGGTCAGCTTAGTCCATTCACCTTGAGGCGATCTGCCTTGTCCGTTCTGTGTGTCGTTCTGTACGCCGTTCTGCGGCTCAAACTGATGGCGGTGCCGCCAAGAGGCCATTGGGCCAGTCTGCTGTTCATCTACAAAATAATGCTGGGGTTCGCATTCGGTATGGACTGCAATCCACTGAACTGGAACAATCCCAATCCAAAGCCGAAATTCTGAGACTGCGCCCACGCCTAATCCCCCTTCCCGTCGAATAATCTGAACAGGCTGCCAAGGGGGTGTCAGAATATTTAAGATGTCAGGGCGCTCATGAAACCGCCAAACCGCTTCGACGGGTGCATGAATAAGGCTCGTTTTTTCAAAATTCAGCATAGAAAAATTAATCTTTGAGCAATAGATTATTGAAAGTAAATAAAATAAATTTTGTTAATTTTTAGATTAATTTTAATAGCTTTTTGAAATCATGAGAATCTAAATATCGAAAAAATATCGAATAGCTCCCGTATTTGGATCATTGCCAATTTGAGCATATCCAGCATTTTCAGCCTCGTTAAGAAGTTTTTTGAGCGCGTCAGGCTCCAGCTCAGTATACATCGCGGCTTGAGCCATAGAGAGTTGTCCCCCTTCACTCTTGGCAGCTTTGAGTAACTTTTGCATGGGAGTCTTGCCAGGGCTTTCATAAGGCTCCGCTGTGTTTAGCGCCTTGAGTTGCGGGATGTCTCCAATATTTAATGTGATAGATGGATTGAAGTTAGGTTCTTGGGTGCCAGACAGGCCCTTAAGGTAGAGGTTACGTTTTTCTACCATGCCAGGAATTAGAAATAAATCAATAAATTGACCAATCCAGCAAAAACCAAAGGTGAAAAGATAAACGATTCCTAGTCCAATATTGCCAGTATAAAGCCGTTGAATGCCAGAAATTCCAAAAAAAGATAAACACCAAAGTAGATAGGCGGTGCCTGAATTTACTTTTTGTATAGCCATTTTATATGCTTAAAAATTAAATTCCATTCACTCCTTACATTAACAAATGATAGAGGTCAATTATAGTTAATGAAGAGTATGACCTGAATCAACGCTTTCAGTGAGCTGCTCATGTCCGTTTGCCGACCAGCTTTTCACGAAGTTGCTTGATGCGATCGCGATATTTACCCGCTTCTTCAAACTCTAGGGCTTTAGCGGCTTCTTTCATTTGGGTCTCGAGCTGCGTAATCAATGCTGGAATATCTTCGAGGGGGAGGTCATTTACGTGGGTGTAGGCTTCCTCTAGTTCCTGGGCATTGAGGCGGCGAGACACATCCAAAAACGCCAAAATTGCGTTGCCGGACTTTTTGGTAATAGCGGTGGGCGTAATGCCGTGGGCTTCGTTGTAGGCAATCTGAATCGCGCGGCGGCGCTCGGTTTCGCTGATAGCCTTCGCCATACTGTCGGTAAGCTTGTCTGCGTACAGAATGGCTTGCCCCTTAATGTGTCGCGCGGCACGGCCAATGGTTTGAATCAGCGATCGCGCGGCCCGTAAGAAGCCCTCTTTGTCAGCATCCAAAATCGCTACTAGGGACACTTCCGGTAAGTCTAGCCCTTCCCGCAGAAGGTTGACCCCAATCAGCACATCAAACACGCCCTTACGTAGATCCTGCAGGATTTCAATACGCTCGATCGCGCCAATTTCTGAGTGCAGATAGCGCACCCGTATGCCGCGCTCTTGAAGGTATTCCGTTAAGTCCTCTGCCATGCGTTTGGTGAGAGTGGTGACTAGCGTCCGTTCGTTCAGAGCCACTCGCTCCTTAATTTCGCCCAGCAGATCGTCAATTTGGCCTTCCGAGGGGCGCACGAATAGCTCTGGATCTAGCACACCCGTAGGCCGAATCACTTGCTCCACAATTCGGCCTTCTGAGATGTCCAACTCCCAGTCGCCAGGGGTGGCGGAGACAAAAATGCACTGCTCCACCTTGTCCCAAAACTCATCGGACTTCAGGGGGCGGTTGTCCGCTGCGCTGGGCAACCGGAAGCCGTGGTCGATGAGGACTTTTTTGCGTGCCTGGTCGCCGTTGTACATCCCCCGAATCTGCGGCACCGTGACGTGGGATTCATCTACAATCAGCAGCCAGTCTTTGGGGAAGTAGTCTACCAGGCATTCTGGAGGTGCCCCTGCTTCGCGGCCGGCCAGGTGGCGAGAGTAGTTTTCTACGCCGTTGCAGTAGCCCACTTCTCGCAGCATCTCTAGGTCGTAGCGGGTGCGCTGGCTAATGCGCTGTGCTTCTAGCAGCTTACCCTCGCGCTCTAGGTGCAGAATCTGGGCGTCTAGCTCCGCTGAAATCTCTGCGATCGCTCCTTCGAGTCGCTCGACAGGGGTCACGAAGTGACGGGCGGGGTAGATATTCAGACCCTCTAGGCTCTGCAAAATTTCGCCCGTCACCGGATCGACGAGGCGCACCGCATCAATTTCGTCGCCAAAAAATTCTACCCGCACAATTCGGTCTTCGTAGGCGGGGCCAATTTCGAGCACGTCCCCCCGCACCCGGAAGTTGCCCCGTCCTAAGTCCACATCGTTGCGGGTGTACTGAATATTGGTGAGCGATCGCAGGAGTTCGCGCTGATTGACCTCGGCTCCCACATGGAGCGGAATAGAGGCTTTGAGGTACTCCGAGGGCATCCCCAGACCGTAAATACAGCTAATGGAGGCCACTACAATGACATCCTTGCGCTCAAACAGCGATCGCGTCGCGGAGTGGCGCAGCATATCAATTTCTTGGTTAATAGAAGCTGTTTTTTCGATGTAGGTATCGGTAACGGGAATATAGGCTTCTGGCTGATAGTAGTCGTAATAGCTAATGAAATACTCCACCGCATTTTCGGGAAAAAATTCCCGCAGCTCATTACAAAGCTGGGCGGCGAGGGTTTTATTGTGGGCCAGCACCAAAGTAGGCTTGCCAATCTTTTCAATGACTTTTGCCACGGTGTAGGTTTTGCCCGTCCCGGTCGCGCCCAGCAGCGTCTGAAAGCGATTCTGAGCCTGGAGTGACTGGGTGAGCTGGGCGATCGCTTTGGGCTGGTCGCCCGTCGGCTCAAAGGGAGCCTGAGTTGAAAAGTCTTTCATGCCAAACGCTCAATCCCGTTGCAACCCATCCCATTGCTACTAAGATAACAGCTCTCCAAAAAGCAGGGTTCAAAATAAAATGTCGGGCGGCAAACTGACCATCCAAGCTTAAATCTCAACCGAAAAATGCCAAACAGCCTCGACCAAAATGGCGATCGCAGCGTGACGGATTAAACCCATCAGATCCAGGCTAAACAAGAGCGCAAACAAGTGTGAAAACCTGCATTAGTTCATACAGTCTGCTGGACTTTCAGGCTTCCCCGCAATTCCTCGGTTGTCTCAGACAGTGGCCGTGCTTGAGTTCCGTAGTTTCCACAGTTGACGCTTTAGAACCCAATCTGACAGCCTAGAAGAGCGATCGTACTGCTCCAAACGGCCTCTCCAAACGGCCTCTTCAAACTACCTCTCCGAACCGTCTATCTCAATCGATTCTCCAAGTCATCCCTCGAATCCATCCCTCGAAATCCATCTCTCGAAATTCATCCCTCAAAGCAGCTCCTTCAAACCGCCAACCCCTTTTCCTCATCCGCACTGCCCATGAACATTGTGACAGACCCCCTCAAGTCGCCCTTTTCAACCTCACCGCTCTGCAAGCGTTCTCAGCTAAACTACTTCGAGCAAATTCGCGTCTTGACGACCCATCCCTTTTTTACGGGTCGATGCCCAGCGTGTAAGCAAAAGCTAGCCCTCGTAGCCCGGACGCCCGGACAAAGCTCATGCGCTTGCTGCGGCTGGACAGACAGCGAAATCCCACCAGCTTAAGTCCCACACAATAAGCGCTAAATTAAGCACTAGATAAAGCACCAAATAGCGCAGAGAGTCGAGGAATAATATGCTCGACTCTCTGCGCTTTATGTTGAGGCTACCGAATACGCCCTGCGGACAGGCGGCTACGCCAATGCCCTTAAAAAACAACAAATAAAACAACAAAGCCCGCCTAAGCCTCACGGCTGTTGTACAAGTACAGACCTATATACAAGCGCAGACCTAACACATCAACGATACATTAAGAGTTCCGGCAGTTTGCCCAGACTGATGTTGTTCTTGTCGCTGCGGGTTCAGTCGCCAAATACAAAGTTTGGTCAACCAATATGAGAGAAGGACGCTTTTTCAGACCATTGTAAGGCCAAAACGCTTAATGAAAGCCGCTTCTTGAAAATTTACTGAAAAGCGCTGGAAAGCAATAAGAGCAAAGCGTTGAGCGGCGTAAGGGAAAAGTGGTTCTACCCAAAAAGCGCATGGCTCAGAGCTTTTGACCTACCAATACGGGCTTCCAGGAGTCTTAACCTACGAAGTTTTGGGAATCCTAGATTAAAGTCCACGCCAAGCATTGCTCCCGTCACGGTTTGACAGCCAGCCGATAACTCTATAGAGGCTTCAGTCTACTTTTAGTGTGGAGCAGCTAACGCTGGGGGCTAGCAAGGAATCAAAGCCTAAGATTCTCTCCTTGAAGTTTTCCAGCAACCATGGCATAAGTTCAATTCAAATAGAAAAATTTGCAAACCTAATAATTTACAAGAATCTAGAGAAAACTTCCTAATATTAAATTGATAAAAGTTAAATCATAGAGACTATATCCTCCTCTGGTCGAATCAATCTTAAAAGTATGTTGCATGATGAGTATATTAAAAATTTCCTAGAGATACCTGTTGTGATTGGTATCAGTCTTTGTCAGTCAAAACTCATAGCAAGTTCATATTTTAAGAAGGAATTTGACGAAACATTAAACAAAAAAGAATTAACAATTAATATTAAAAATATAATCTCAGATTTACCTAAAGACTTAGATTTCTTTGAATTTTCAATAAAAGATTTTTATGGATACATTTATCGATTAGACGAAATATATAGAATTCTAATTCTAGTTGTTCACGACAATAATGTAGTCAAAACATTTAGAGCAAAGCAACTATGTAATAAATTACAAGAAGACATTCATCAGACAATTAGGATATTTAATAATTTATCGAAACAAAATATTCCGAATAAACAATCTATACAAGAAAATATTTTATTTGATGATTCTAGAAAAAATAAATTAACTGATGAATATATTTCCAAAGAAATCTACGATGAGCCAGACCTTGATTTGATTCTGGCTGCACTCAATTATTTGAGTCAATTTGTATGCAGCTTTTTAGGTCCAAAAATTACCTCTAATTTTTGGAATATATCTCGTCCTGAATACGAATGGCTATCCAAATTTGAAATCAAATACTCTTCTTCAATTATATTTATTGGAGATTCTAGTCAAAAAATAAATCCAATCTCTATTCTTCATATTAGAGAATGGACTCGAAAATTCATGAACCAGTGTTGTCAAGTCATTCGTGATTTACCTGAACGACTAGAAAAAGAGAAGATTGATGACAGCTACAGAAAAATAATTTCTATTTACACTTCTGAATACCTTCAAGACATGAATAATTTTTCAGGAGACTTCTCTGAAAGCCTCTTTGGAGACACTTTGCCATGATGCTCATTACTCTTGACAAACTCTTAGATCGTATCTGAATTGTTATGAGTAAGGCATTGTATAGATATATTATTTTAAATCACCTTTAAGATATGACTGATTCCATTGAAATTTCATTGATGACAACCTACCTAATAAGAAATATCTTAGTTGAAAACAGAAATAATATTCAACCAGTAAAGTCTTCGATAGTCATTCCCGAAAACCCCGGTGAAATTGACATAAAAAAGATATTAAAATCAGTTTACAAAAATTCTCTTGAATTATCCTTCGTTGTAAAAAAATTAGAAACACTTCTAAAAATATATCAAATTCATAGTAAACAAAAAGATTTGCAAAGCTTGGTTAAACTAAAATCAGAAATATTAGAAATATTAGGATATAGAGAAATTAGGATATAGAGAAAATTAAATTTTTGTCACGAAGAAATTGAATTTTATATCTAGATTTTTGATACTTATTTGAAAAATTTTCTTGAGAGTTGTCATGAGATCATCTTCGGATTTTGAGAATTATAACACAATTCTTGTTGTAGATGATGTTTCTCATAACTTAGAAATTCTTAGAAAAATTTTGTCAGATCAAGGCTATAAAGTTTTTGTTGCCTCAAGTGGTAGTTCAGCAATTGATTCCGCACTTAAACACTCTCCAGACTTAATTTTGCTAGACATCCTAATGCCTGATATGGATGGCTATGAAGTATGCAGAATTCTCAAAAATAAGGAAAAAACTCAAAATATTCCAATTATTTTTGTGAGCACTCTCAGTGAACCTATTGATAAGGTAAAAGCTTTTTCGGTAGGTGGTACTGACTACCTGACAAAGCCACTATATATTGAAGAGGTACTCGTCCGAGTTGAGCATCAATTAAGACTCCATCGAATGCAAAGAGAGCTTATTGATCAAACAACTGTGTTAGAGCATGAAATCAGAGTTCGTGAACAGGCAGAGAAGTCTTTACGGCAAGCCATGCGCGAAGTCATTGATATTAAGTTTGCGTTAGATCAGTCTTCTATGCTCGCAATAACTGATGCTAACGGATATATTACCTATGCTAATGACCACTTTTGCAAAATTTCGAAATACGCCCGTCATGAGTTGATTGGGCAGACCCATCGCATCCTTAATTCGGGATTTCATTCTAAAGAATTTTTTCAGCTAATGTGGCAAACCATTCGCCAAGGAAAAGTCTGGAAAAGTGAGGTCCGAAATCGGGCAAAAGATGGCAGCTTCTATTGGGTTGATACTGTAGTCATTCCCCTGCTAGGTGAGGATGGTGTTCCCAATCAATATGTTGCCATTTGTAAAGACATTAGCGATCGCGGACAACCCATATTGGACAAACTGCGGGCAACGCTGGCTATCTGGCAATATACGCAGACAGAAGACAAGCTAAAGCTTCTGGAATCTGTGGTAGTTAATGCAAACGATGCTGTCTTAATTACTGAAGCAGAGCCTTTTGATGAGCCTGGGCCAAGAATTCTTTACGTGAATGAAGCATTCACGAAAATGACAGGCTATCGAGCCGAAGAAGTTTTGGGTAAAACACCTCGAATTTTGCAGGGGCCAAAAACAAGCGACGCCATGCGAGCCAACATTCGGGCGGCGTTAGAGTCATGGCAGCCATTTCGGGGAGAACTTCTCAACTACACCAAAAATGGATCAGAATTTTGGGTGGACTTAAACATTACGCCTCGAACCAACGAACAGGGCTTAATCACCCATTGGATTGCAATTCAGCGCGATATGAGCGATCGCAAAGCAGCAGAGCTGACCTTACAGCGTCAGGCACAAATTATTGATCAAGTCCACGATCCAGTTTTGACGACTGACCTCAGAGGCGTCATTATGAGCTGGAATAAAGGGGCTGAAAATCGCTTTGGCTACTCCAGTGAAGAAGTCATTGGCCAAAATTTCTCTGTGTTGTTTTTGAACGAGCAGAACGAATTTTTTCAAAATCAAATCCTTCAACCTTTACTTCAGAAAGGAAGTCATGAAGTAGAAGTAGAGATGCTGACCCAAAATCAGGATAAGTTTTTAGCACTTCTTTCTCTTTCCGTTCTGAAGAATGAGGGCGGGGAAAGCATTGGCATGATTTCCTATATTATGGACATCAGCGATCGCAAACGGGCTGAATTAGAAATTCTTAAGAATCTGGAGAAAGAGCGCGAGCTAAACGATCTAAGAACTCGCTTCATTACAATGGTTTCCCATGAATATCGTACCCCGCTAGCGACAATCCTTTCTTCTCTAGAGCTGCTGGAATACTATGGACATCGCTCTACAGAGCAAGAAAAAAAAGAGTATTTCCAGCAAATCCGCATTTCCGTTCAGCGTATGACAGATTTGCTAAGCGACGTTCTGACCCTAGAGAAATCTGCCGCTGGTAAACTTGTCTTTAATCCAGCACGACTTGATCTCAAAAATTTCTGCCAAGATTTAGTTGCTGAATTACAGAGCAGCATAAAAACAGAGCACCGTATCTTGTTTAGCATTGAGGGTCAATATTCTCAAGTTGAAATGGATGCAAACTTGATGCGCTACATTTTTTCAAACTTAATCTCAAATGCTGTCAAGTATTCACCCCAAGAGGGAATCATTAAGTTTAATGCTATCTGTCAAGACCCAGTCGTGACTTTTTATGTCCAAGATCAGGGCATTGGCATTCCCCCAGAAGCAATTCAGAATCTATTTGAATCTTTCTTCAGAGCCAACAATGTAGGTAATGTTGTGGGGACTGGTTTGGGCCTATCCATTGTTAAGCGACTTGTTGACATTCACGGGGGCTCCATCAGCGTAGAAAGTGAGATTGGTTGCGGCACAGTCTTTACCGTCGTGCTACCGCTCCATTCAGAATCTCAAATATTTGGTCTCATTCAGGAACAAGCTAGGAAAGAGTTCTAAGAGATAAATAATTCAAAAATTAGTGCATTAGTTAAGGACTTTCTTGTGAAAAAAATCTTAGTAATCGAAGATGAAAAATCTGTTCTTTTAAATATTCTCAAAATTCTTAAGTTTGAAAACTTTGATCCCATCGGTGCCGATAATGGAGAAACAGGCGTAAAGATCGCTCAGGAGCAGAAGCCTGACTTGATTTTGTGCGACATTATGATGCCGGATATCGATGGGTATGCCGTCCAGAATGCGCTATGCCAAGATCTAAAAACGGCAACTATTCCCTTCATTTTCCTGACCGCAAAAGCAGATCGAGCGGATATGCGCTTAGCCATGACCTTGGGCGCTGACGACTACCTCACTAAGCCCTTTAGTCGAGAAGAGCTACTAGAAAGTATTTTTGCTCGACTCGATAAACAGGCTGTCGTCCAAAAACAGTTCCAAGGAAAACTCGATCAGCTCAAGGGAAACATCTCCACATCCTTACCCGCAGAGCTTTTTGTCCCGCTTCAAAGAATTCGTTCTTTCCTAGAAACACTATGTCGAGAAGAGGCTGCTCTAGCTCATTCAACTCTATTACCTGAAACTCTATTATCTGAAGCACAAGAAAGCCATAAAGCCAGTCTACATTTAGAAAAACTCTTGCAAAATTTCTTGCTCTATGCGCTGTTGGAAATCGCGATTCAAGACCCTTCCCAAGCAGCGGTCTTTTGCGGAAAGTCCATGACTGAGAATAAAACGCTGATTGCCGAAATCGCCCAAGAGAAGGCTAAGGAGTTTGGACGAGAGGCCGATTTGGAACTACAGCTTCAGCCCGCAACGCTGCTAATACTGGAAGCCAACCTAGCCAAGATTGTAGAGGAGCTGCTGAGCAATGCCTTTAAATTCTCGCCCCAAAATTCGCCAGTGCATGTGTCTACATCGGTCGAGTCTGGGCAGTTTTTACTGAAGGTTTCCGACGAAGGCAAAGGCCTGTCTGTGCAAGAGCTAGATAATCTGGGTGCCTATGTCCAGTTTGGTCAAAAACTCAGCGGCAAAGGAAGTGCAGGGCTGGGCTTAATGATCGTAAAGCGGTTGACGGAACTCCATGGCGGTCTGTTTGAGATTGACAGCGAACTATCTAAACGTACGGTCGTCCAGATTGTTTTGCCTATTGCTCATTGAGATATTTAGCTTTTCCAGAGTTTTATTGAATAATAATATATCAAGATTATGTATCAAATCCTTGTCATTGAAGATGAGCCTGTAGTACGGGCCAATATTATTAAAATTCTTCAATTTGAAAAGTATGAGACTCTTGGTGCAGAGAATGGAGAAACTGGCTTAAAGCTGGCAGAAGAGCGACGCCCAGACTTGATTCTCTGCGATATTATGATGCCAACTCTGGATGGCTACGAAGTTCGCCGTAGGCTTTCTCAGGATCCTGCCACCGCAGTCATTCCCTTTGTCTTTCTGACGGCCAAGGCCGACAGAGCAGACATTCGCTACGGCATAGAACTAGGTGCCGATGACTATCTCACTAAACCATTTAATAGAGATGAGTTATTGGGCGCAGTGCGTGCCCGATTGACCAAGAAGGCCACGCTAGATGCTCAGTTTCAGCAGCAGCTTAATACTCTGCTAAAAAGCGTCACGGAGGCAGTTCCAGACTCACTCCTAAAACCCATCACTCAAATTCAGCATAGTTTACGCACGCTTAATCAAAATTATGCTTCCTTAGATCAATCTAAGATATTGACAATAACTGGGCAAGCCTACGAATCCAGTCTGCATTTAGAGCGACTGCTTCAGAATTTTTTATTCTATGCGCTGCTAGAAAATACTTCAAAGAACCCTGAATTAGTAGATTCACTCAGGTATTATCGAACGAACAGCAGTAAACAGCTCATTACAGATCTTGCTAACATTTTGGCAAGAGACTATGGGCGTTCAGAAGACCTATCCCTACAGCTTGTTGAATCTGAGGTGCCTATCCTGCCGGCAAACTTGGCGAAGATTTTTGAAGAGCTGCTCGATAATGCCTTTAAGTTCTCGCCTAAAAATACTTATATCAATGTAGAAACGACTGTTGAGGACAACAAGTTTTATTTGCGAATTATCAATATAGGCGAAAGATTAACGTCTAAAGAGATTGAGGAGCTTAGAACAGATATACCCTTTGAACAAAGGCTCTATAAAACAGATATTCTGGGCTTAGGGGTAGCACTTTCTAAGCGCTTGACCGAACTTTACGGTGGTCAGCTCACGATTTCAAGCGATACTCTTGGCAAAATAACCGCTTGTGTTGTTTTGCCTACGACTCCTTCTGTTCCCCAACAATCCGAAAGTAATGGGCGAGAGCATGGGCGAGCGCTGATTGCAGGATGAAAAATAATGCGGAAGCCCTATAGATTCGACTGTTTGGGTTGTTTTCTTTAAAATCAATCTTCTTAAGCCCCTCGCCTTTGGGAGAGGGGTTTGGGGTGAGCAGCCTCAAGTGCATCATCAAACTCACGTTTGGTGAATGGATCAGGTTAATGGATAATAATTTGGCTCTGCCGTATTTGGCCCTGCCGTAGAAGTGAAGTCCATTACTGGCAGGTTCTCTATGGCGATTTATCTCAATCGATCAATGCAATGAATGAAAATGGACACGATTAGCAGATAGGTACAGCCAGAATGAGTGTGATTAGAGTCCGCCAGCATGTCAATCCGCTGAGCAGTAAATACCAGTCTTCCGCGATCGCCCCGGACTGGACGGAAATCTACGACCATCCTACCCAGCCGCTGCACCTTGATATTGGCTGTGCGCGGGGTCAATTTTTAATCGAGTTGGCGCAGGCTCAACCAGAACGCAATTTTCTAGGGGTTGAAATTCGTGAGCCTCTGGTAGTCCGCGCCAACGCAGATCGAGAGGCGCTAGGACTCAGAAATCTTCATTTTTTGTTTTGCAACATTAATGTTTCACTTGCAAATTTGCTTGCGCCCAATACGCTAGATTCTGCAACCATTCAATTTCCTGACCCGTGGTTCAAAAAGCGTCACCAAAAACGCCGCGTCGCGCAGCCGGAGCTGATCCAGACCCTCTCCACCCAAATTCGGCCAGGAGGCTATCTGTTTGTTCAGTCCGATGTACTGGCGATCGCAGAACACCTCTACACCGAAATTAACGCTCACCCCGCCTTCCAGCCCAGCCCAGACTCTAACCCCTGGATGAACCATAATCCCTTGGCGATCGCCACAGAGCGCGAGCAATTTACGCTGTCTCAGGACAGACCTGTCTACCGCGCCTGGTTCACGCGAATTACAGCATAGCAAATGCATATTTGTGCTCGCAAAGTCTCAAAAGTAACATTTATTTAAAATTTGACATCTTATAATGGATGTACTGGAATCAACGCATCCGTAAGGTGACAGGTGATGGGATTAGCGCAAAGCATTCAGGTTCGTCCGCTGGAATCTATCCGAGGGGGAATGGCGGAGTTTTATACCCCCCAGGCCAGCCATGAAACCATGCTGGTGAACATTCCGGCGGGCACCATTGACGATCTCTTTGTGCATCACTTCCAGACCGATCAAATTTTGGTGGTGCGGGGGAGCTTTGTCTTGGTTGGGCTTCAAAACCGCCGCTATCAGTACATCGCCTTGAGCGAGGCGCTACCGGCTGTAGTCACCATTCCTCCGGGGACTCCCCATGGTGCAATCAACGTCAGTTCAGAGCCCTGCGTGATCGTGAATGCCGTGCTGAAGCATGGCGCGCCCCACCCCAGCGACTACCGACCCTTGCGACCTCCCTTCCCCTACGATCTGAAGGCAGCAGCGGCTGCCCTAGCACGGCTTGCGCTGCCGCTAGGGGCCTAAGAACCCTTTAAAATCAGAGCCCTTTAAAAATCAAGGTGGCGGCAAGAGATGAATTGCCGCCACCTTCTTTGTCCTTACCTTGCTTGATTAAAGCTGAGGTTAAGACTGATGAGCCGTTGAGTCTAGTCCTGTTGAGTCTAGATAATGGTGCCGTCTTCGATGACCGCATCCTTAAGGATCACCACGATGCCGCTGCGAATATAAAACCCTTCGCTTTCGCGGTTGGACTCGTCTACACGGTCTTTATTGATAATCTGAACATTCTTGCCAATGCGAGCATTCTTATCGACGATCGCCCGACTAATTCGCGTATTTTCGCCAATCCCCATCGGAATTTTGCCGCTCTCCGTTCGTCCATCCCGTTCAGCTTGGGCTTGGTAATAGTCAGACCCCATCAAGAGCGCATCATGAATGACCGCGCCAGCCTCAATGCGCGATCGCACGCCCAGTACAGAGTGGTGAATTTGGCAATTCTTTAAGATACAGCCTTCCCCAATCATCGACTCTGTAATCTGACAGTCGAGCATTTTAGTGGGGGGCAAATAGCGAGAGCGCGTGTAAATAGGCGCATTCTCGTTATAAAAGCTGAAGGGCGGGTGGGGCTGCTTTGTAAGCGCCAGATTTGCATCGTAGAACGACTCAATCGTTCCAATATCTTCCCAATACCCGTTAAAGAGGTACGCCTGCACGTTGTGGCCAGGTGCAGCAGCCGGGATGATTTCTTTGCCGAAGTCTGTTGATTCGGGCATATTGTTGAGCAGGTCAAACAGCACCTGCTTCTTAAACACATAAATCCCCATAGACGCAATGTAGGGCTTTTCCTGCGCTTCTGTAGGGGATAGGCCAAGCACGGAGGTATCCACCTGCATTTGCCGCAGGGCATCCCCTTCTGGCTTCTCGCTAAAATCAACCACGCGACCGTTTTCATCAATCTTCATCAGGCCAAAGCTAGAGGCGCGACGCTCGTCGATGGGAAGCACTGAGAGCGTAATGTCTGCATTGGTTTCGCGGTGTCGCTGAATGAAGTCGCGGTAGTCCATCTGATAAAGATGATCCCCAGACAAAATAATGAACTCGTCAACTTCATTCCAAGCTGAGAACATCCACAGGTACTGACGCACCGCATCGGCTGTGCCCTGAAACCAGTTTGGATTTTCGGTCGTTTGCTGCGCTGCGAGCACTTCAACAAACCCATTAGAAAAGCCTGAAAAAATATAGGCGCGGGAGAGATGGCGGTTCAAGGAGGCAGAATTAAACTGCGTAAGGACGTAGATTTTATTGATTTCTGAATTAATGCAGTTGCTGACTGGAATATCAATCAGCCGATATTTCCCGGCCAAAGGGACAGCGGGTTTTGCGCGCTGCTTGGTGAGCGGATAGAGTCGGCTACCTGCCCCTCCACCCAAAATGATGGCCATAACCTTTTTCATAAAAACCTCTTAAGCTGCCAATCTTCCCTAAGATCCAGTGTCAACCTGTGAGTCACCCTTGACAAGGGGGGGAAAGTTAAGAGATGGAAAAACGGGCACCGCCCTTGAGGTAGCTCTTTCCTCTCCTGCTAGTCTCGCTCTGGCCAGTCTCATTCTGACCAGCTTCATTCTGGCCAGTCTCATTCTGGCCGTTCCTGCCTAAACCTTTCTGCTCACTTTAATCCTGCCAATTCTCCAAGTGTGCTGCCAACTATCCCAGAGATGGATTCAGCGCGACGGCACTCAAATATCCAGACTCCACTGCAAAGACTTCTGCAGACTGTAGCCACTTGGCATCAAATGCGCCCAAGTGCGTGGTGGTAATGAGGGTCTGAAACCGATCTTGAATGGCGTCTAGCAGCTGATTTTGACGATTGAGGTCTAGTTCTGCTAACACATCGTCTAACAACAGTAAGGGTGGTTCCCCAATGACTTCTTCAATGAGCTGCAGTTCGGCTAGCTTTAGCGCCAAAACGAGGGTGCGCTGCTGTCCTTGGGATCCGTACTGACGGGCTGGGGTTTGGTTAATGGTGAGGTTAACTTCATCACGGTGGGGGCCGACGAGGGAAGTGGCTTGATGGTACTCGGCGATCGCCTTGGTCTGCATCTGCGCTAAAAACTCTGGAAATAATTGCTCTGGTTGGGTCAGGTCGTGGCGCACGTTGGGCTCATACTCAAGGCTGAGGTGTTCGGTTTGGCCGCTGATGGCTTGGTGCCAAGTCTGGGCGAGGGGTTCTAGCCGATTTAGCATTCGGTGGCGGCGCTGAATGACCCGTGCGCCGAGGGTAGCCAACTGCTGATTCCACAGCACGAGCTGAGCAGGGTCTAGATTGGGGTTATTCAGGCTGCGCTGGCGCTTGAGGAAGGCATTGCGCTGCTTGAGTACCTGCTGATATTGCTGAAGTAGGTGTGCATAGAGGGGTTCTAGCTGAATCAACACGCCATCTAGCCAGGTACGCCGCTCTCCGGGGCCACCCCGCACTAGGTCTAAGTCGAGGGAAGAAAACTGGACGGCGTTGAGGTAGCCTAAAAAGTCAAGCTGACGTTTAACGGCTTCACTATGCACCATAGCTGTCCGCCGTCCGCTGATTTGTAAGGCAAGCCGCAGATCTACGGAGCCGCTATCGCGGCGGAGCTGGGCCGTAATTTGAGCAGTGGGCGCACCGTCTAACACCAAGTCGCGATCGCGGCTGGTGCGATGGGATCTGAGGGTAGAGAGCAGCTCGACCGCTTCCAGCAGATTTGACTTGCCCTGGGCGTTTGCGCCCACAAGGATCGTCTTGGGGGCACCAAACACCACAAACTGGTCTTGATAGTTGCGAAAATTTTGGAGATGGAGCTGTTCTAGGTACACGGCTACACGGTTCTAATACACCAAAACGCATCTCCAGCGGATAGAGACTTGAAAATCTACGATTCTAAAGAGACTACACTACCGTAAGCTGGCAATGCGTTCATTTTGGCTCTCAGTCTAAAGCAACGTGAGTTCGACAAAAAACAACCGCCCCTCATCCTCCCATCCTCCTTCTCCCTAGGGAGAAGGAGGGGCAACTAAAAATTAAAAATCAAGCTTCTTAAGCCCCTCGCCTTTGGGAGAGGGGTTTGGGGTG